>JAEXRM010000225.1 GCA_023440865.1 Bacillota bacterium | reverse complement strand
GTCGGAGAAGGATTACAATGAGATCCTCGTGCGCATGGAACTGCAGGCCGACTACTATGCCGGCGTCTGGGCGCATTACGCATCCCGCATGAACCTGCTCGAGCCGGGAGACCTCGAGGAGGCGCTCGGTGCCGCGAGCGCGGTCGGTGACGACCGTCTGCAGCAGCAGGCCTACGGCTACACCATGCCTGACAGCTTCACCCATGGCACATCGGCGCAACGATCCGCATGGTTCCTCAAGGGGTTCGAGAAGGGAACCATTGCTGACGGGGACACGTTCAACCTCGATGATCCGTAAGGTCAGACTGCCGGCACCGCATGCACGGGAACGCCCCGTTTGTAGTCCGGGACTGCCGGAAGGGAGACTGCCATGTCCGCTTATATGGATGCCGCATGCGAGGAAGCCCGAAATGGAATGGAGCGTGGCGACGGAAGGCCGTTCGGCGCCGTCGTCGTCAGGGATGGCCGCATTGTCGGGGCCGGGCACAACATGGTGCTGATGACCAACGATTCGACGGCGCATGCCGAGGTGGTTGCCATCCGCCGGGCGGAGCAGGCGCTCGGCACATTCGACCTCAACGGGTGCGAGCTCTACACAACCTGCTATCCGTGTCCCATGTGCATGGGGGCCACCCTGTGGGCGCGCATCGCACGCATCCATTACGGATGCACGCAGCAGGAGGCGGCGGCCATCGGGTTCGACGACGCCCGTTTCTGGGCGGCGATGCACCATCCCAGAACAACGGAGATGCTGGAAATGCACCACTGTGAAAGCGAGGCCTGCCGCGCGCTGTTCTCCGACTGGAACCGCAAGGCCGACAGGCACATGTACTGAGCCCGCCGCGGCATGCAGGGCATGTGCCTCAGTTTTCCCTTGATACCCAGAACCAGGCAAGATCCGGCCATTGCTTCGCGCCAAACAGGTTCAGGGATGCTGGCTCGCGTTCCAGCCGGCGGCATGCCGCTTCGGCTGCGGCAAGCACGGCATCAGGGGAAGGTGCACCGGTGGGTTGATCGGCATCGTTGCAGGCAACCGGGTCTGCATCGGCGCCGGTATCCCTGTCGACACGTGCGCCGACATCGGATGTGCCAGCCATCTCCCCCTCGCGGTGCCGCCTGTGCAGCCATTGACCTGTTGCGGCGTCCAGACGGTAATCGGACAGGAAGGATGCGCCATGATCGGCGACGAAACGCACGGCTTCCACGATGAACCGGAATGACGCCTCATCCAGCGTGTAATGGAAGCCGATGCGCACCCATCCGGGCTTCATGGCCTCGCTCCCTTCCTGGATGACGGCGCGATAGCGGGCAGAACGCGCCTCATCTATCCCCAGCAGCCGGTGGCCGTATGGTCCCGCACAGGAGCATCCGGCGCGGGCCTGTATGCCGAACAGGTCATTGAGCAGCCGCGTGACGAAGCGCGGATGCAGGTACCCTTCGCCGTGCCGGATGTTGAAGGCGATGATGGCAAGAAACTCACCCCTGATGCCTTCTCCCAGCAGCGCAAAGTCCGGGTGCGCCATCCATGACGCCAATGCCTGTTCCCTGAAACGGTCCTCGATGGCGCGAATCCGTTCTGTGCCAACCGCCTCCTTCACGGACATGGCCATGGAAATGCGCATGGCCTGCAGGATGGGCGGTGTTCCGGCATCCTCCCTGGTTTCCACGTCGGTCTTGTAGTCCTGCGAGGAGGCGTTCACATAGTCCACCGTACCGCCACCGGGCAGCGAGGGGGACAGGAAGCTGTTGTAGATGCGCCTGTGGAACATCAGCAGGCCCGATGCGCCGGGACCGCCGAGGAACTTGTGCGGGGACAGGAAGACGCCGTCGAGAAAGTCGTGTTCGCCGCGCCAGGCCTCGATTGCGACATAGGGAGCCGCGGCGGCGAAATCGAAGAAGGCAAGCCCGCAGTGCCGGTGCAGGATGCGCGCCATCTCGCGGACGGGGCTGAGCAGGCCGGTGACGTTCGATGCGGCCGAGAACGAACCGACCTTCAGGCGGCCGCGATACGCCGGCGCGCCCGCCTTCCGGTCGAGGTCATCCAGATCCGGCCGCCCGTCGGGTGTCAGGTCGATCTCCACGACCTCGGCCTCCGATTCGCGCCATGGCAGCACGTTGGAATGATGCTCGTAGGCCGTGATGAACACCACGGGCCGATGCGCGGCCTTTTCCGCGCGCAGGGCGGCCAAGGTGGCGGCACATGCCGGATCGCGCGCGGAAACGGCGCGTTCCGCCTGCTCCCGGCGCATGCGGGTGGAGGGTGCCTCATAGAGGCCCAGCAGCTGTGTCAGCCGGTGGATTGCGCCGGTCGAGCCGGTTCCGGCAAGCACCACGATGTAATCCTCTGTACCGCCGAGGTGTCGGCGGATGTGCGCCCGTGCGTCATGGTACCGCTGCGTCGTGCGCGCGCCGGAGTCGTTGTCCTCCGTATGGGTGTTCGCATACTCCGCCTCCGCCGCGAGCATGGCCTCCTCGATGACGCGCAGGCTGCGCCCCGAGGCGGTGTAGTCGGTGTAGACCATGCGACGGGGACCGTAAGGGGTGTGAAAGATGGTGTCCTCACCCAGTATGCCGGCCCGCAGCGCGGCTGGGTCGAGCGGACGTTTCACGGGGAGGACAGGCGATGGATGCATGGTGACCTCCGGTGCAGGTGGCGATGGAAACGATCATGCGATATAATGTCGATATCATACAATATATTGTCTTGTGCGATATCAAGATATCATGTGGGCATGACAGAGTCAAACGCGTCAGGATGCACGCATGGGCATCATCGTCATGAACCGATGGCAGGGCCGGCGCGGAACAGAGGACATGTGCGTGCCGGAACCTGGAGGCAGCATGCAGCACGTGAACGGCATCATTGCCCGCAACCTGAGGGAGCGGCGGGAAGCACGGAAGATGAGTCTGGAACAGCTGGCGCGGGCCAGCGGGGTCAGCAAGAGCATGCTGGCGCAGATTGAGCGGGGCGAGGCCAATCCGTCGATCTCCACTGTCTGGAAGATCGCCAATGGCCTGAAGGTCTCCTTCACGTCGCTGCTGCAGCGGCACGAGCCCTCGGTGGAAGTGGTTGGTACGGACGATATGGAGCCGCTTCTGGAGGATGAAGGCCGGCTGCGCAACTGGCCGGTGTTTCCGTTTGACGAGAAGACGCGGTTCGAGGTCTTTCGCATGGAAATCGACGCAGGTGGGGAATTGCGGTCGGAGGCGCACCCGGAAGCCACGCAGGAGTACATCACGGTCTTCGATGGAGAGCTGACGGTGTGCGTGGGAGAGAAGACATACCGTGTGCCGGCCGGAGACGCCATCCGTTTCTCGGCTGACCAGGCGCATGGATACCGCAATGAAGGTGCACGGATGGTACGCCTGTCGATGGTGCTGCAATATGCGGGCGCCATGGCGTGAGGGAGGTTTTCTTGATGAAAGGTACGGGCTTGAAGGGAAAAGGGGGACGCCGTGTGCGCAAATGGGTGCTGCTGACCCTGCTGGTGCTGCTCGTTGCGGTCGTTGCCGCCTGTACGGCTTATCTGGCGACCTACAGCCCGGCGGACGCCACCGCCATTGCGGCATTGGCGCCGGATTCGGAAGATGGGGTGCAGGTCATGCGGCAGGCGGGCATGATCGTCTTCCGGCCGGCTGAACGAATCGCTGCAACAGGCTTCATCCTCTATCCGGGCGGCAAGGTGGGACATGAGGCCTATGCCCCGCTGCTGCGGGAGATCGCGCGACGCGGGCATCTTGCCGTTGTCGTGGAGGTGCCGTTCCGGTTGGCCATCTTCGAGACGGACGCAGCGAAGCGGGCAATGGCGGCGGTGCCCGGCATCCAGCGGTGGGTGCTCGGCGGCCATTCACTCGGCGGTGTCGCCGCATCCTTGCAGGCAAAAGCGCAGCGGAAGCCGGTAGACGCATCGGGAAGCAGAACGGAGCGGACGGATGCCGGCCCGACGGAGAAAGCGGCCGTGGCCGGCCTGGTCCTGCTGGCATCCTATCCAACCGGTGACATGTCGGATCTCGATCTGCCGGTCCTGTCACTCCGTGGCACGAAGGATGGACTCGTCACGCCGGAAAAGTGGGCGCAATACAATCCGTATCTGCCTGCCGGTGCGCAGCTGGTGGAACTGCCCGGCGGGAACCATGCGCAGTTTGGCAGTTATGGCCCGCAAAAGGGAGATGGTCTCGCGGATGTGACAGCCCAGGCGCAGTGGGATTGGACTGCGGGTCTTGTGAGCGAGTTCCTCCTGAAGCTGGACAAGTAGGGGTGACGTCCAATCCGGCCGCTGTTTTCCGCGGCAATCCGTTCCGCCGAATCCTGCCATGGGGCAATCAGTCGCCGGCAGCCTCGCCCGTGGCGGCCTGTTTCTCTTCCTGCGCCTGCTTGAGCAGTTCCAGGATCTTGGGTGTGCACCGCCGTCCGTTGCAGGATCCGGATCCGGCGCCGGTTGCCTCGCGGACCTTGATGAGCGTGTCGGCGCCATTGCGGATCACCTTCTTGATGGTGGAACGGGGAATGGCCTTGCAGATGCATACCTTTGTGATCCTGTCGAGAATCTGCGGATCGATTTCGCTCATGGTGATACCTCCGGTGCGATGTGCTGCGGCAGGTGCGGGTTCTCTCGGACCGGCCCCGGCGCACAAGCATGTTATGTCTATGATTACCCTGTTTGCGTCGCTGCGAACGGTTGCCTGGGATACACGCTATTTCTCGGTCCGCATGCAATAATTGAGAATGAAAATCAATAAGGTGATGAACGGATCTGGACATCCTTCCTGATGGTAGCCCTGGCACTTGATAGTGTATACATTATACAATATGATTGGACTGAGATATCGATATAAGTCTTAAATGATTGGTTTAAAGAATACTGAGAAGGAATCTTGTATACAAGATGTTCGCGTCGATAACGGTCGGCGGTCGTGACAGAAGGAGGCGGTCAGATGATGCAACCGGTACAGCGGGACAGGAACGAGGACAAGAAGGCCCACAAGGCGTTCCAGGATGGCAAGTGGTCTCGGGATATCGATGTCCGCGACTTCATCCAGCGCAACTATGCACCGTATGACGGTGATGACGCATTTCTCGCCGCTCCGACGGCTTGCACCCGATCGCTGTGGGCGGAAGTCGCCGCACTGCTGGAAGCGGAACGCAAGGCCGGCGGCGTGCTCGACATCGACCCGGTGACGATTTCCACGATCACCGCGCACAAGCCTGGCTACATCGACCGCGAGAAGGAGACCATTGTCGGCCTGCAGACGGATGCGCCGCTCAAGCGCGCCATCATGCCCTTCGGCGGCATCCGCATGGTGGAAACCTCGCTCAAGGCCTACGGTCGGGAGATGGATGCCGATGTCGCCCACGTGTTCAAGTATCGCAAAACACACAATGACGGCGTGTTCGACGCGTATACCGACGAAATGAAGAAGGCGCGGCATACCGGCATCATCACGGGACTGCCCGACGCCTACGGCCGTGGCCGCATCATCGGCGACTACCGCCGGGTGGCCCTGTACGGCGTCGACCGGCTGATCGCGCAGAAGAAGGAAGCCAAACGGCATTTTGTGTTCGACATCATGGATTCGGGCGTCATCCGGCAGCGCGAGGAGCTCAGCGAGCAGATCAGGTCGCTCGCGGAGTTGAAGGAAATGGCATCCGCCTACGGCTTCGACATCGGCCGGCCGGCCGAGAACGTGCAGGAGGCGATCCAGTGGCTGTACTTCGGCTACCTGGCCGCCATCAAGGAACAGAATGGCGCCGCGGAAAGCATCGGGCGCATCTCGACGTTCCTGGACATCTACGCCGAACGTGACCTGGCCGAGGGGAGATTCACCGAGGAACAGATTCAGGAGATGATCGATCATTTTGTCGTCAAGCTGCGACTGGTGCGGTTCCTGCGGACACCCTCCTATGACGAGCTGTTTTCCGGCGATCCGACCTGGGTGACCGAGGCGTTGGCCGGCGTCGGCATCGACGGACGGCACATGGTCACGAAGATGACGTACCGGTTCCTGCACACCCTGTCGAACCTCGGCCCCGCGCCGGAGCCCAACATGACCATCCTGTGGTCGACGCGCCTGCCCGAGTCGTTCAAGGCGTTTGCGGCAAGGCTCTCGATTGAGACATCCTCGATCCAGTACGAGAATGACGACCTCATGCGCGGGAAATTCGGGGACGACTACGGCATCGCGTGCTGCGTCTCTGCGATGCGCATCGGCAAGCAGATGCAGTTCTTCGGCGCCCGCGCCAACCTGGCGAAGGCCCTGTTGTACGCCATCAACGGCGGACGGGACGAGATCACGGGCGAACAGGTGGCCCCCGCGTTCGCGCCCATCACCTCCGACGTGCTCGATTATGCCGAGGTGCGCCAGCGATTCAGCCAAATCCTCGACTGGCTGTCGAACCTCTATATCAACACGCTGAACATCATCCACTACATGCACGACAAATACAGCTACGAGCGCATCCAGATGGCGCTGCACGACGAGGAGATCCTCCGCACCTCCGCATGCGGCATCGCAGGCCTGTCGGTGGTGGTCGACTCGCTGTCGGCCATCCGGTACGCGAAGGTGCGGGTGATCCGCGATGCGACGGGTCTGGCGAAGGATTTCGAGATCGAGGGCGTGTTCCCGAAGTACGGCAACAACGATCCGTCTGTCGATGACATCGCGACGGAGGTTGTGTCCGGCTTCATGACGAAGCTGCGCCGGCACCGCACCTACCGCAACAGCAAGCCCACGCTGTCGGTGCTGACGATCACCTCGAACGTGGTGTATGGCAAGAAGACCGGCAGCACGCCAGATGGCCGCAAATACGGCGAACCCTTCGCGCCCGGCGCCAACCCCATGCACCAGCGCGACACCAAGGGCTGCCTCGCTTCCATGGCCTCGGTGGCAAAGCTGCCCTATGACGACAGCGAGGACGGCATCTCGTACACCTTCTCGATTGTGCCGGGCGCCCTGGGCAAGACGGATGCGGACAAGACGCGGAACCTGTACATGATGATGGACGGCTACTTCTCCGAGGGCGGCCACCACATCAACGTCAATGTGCTCAACAAGGAGCTGCTGCTGGATGCGATGGAACACCCGGAGCTCTATCCGCAGCTGACCATCCGCGTTTCGGGGTATGCCGTGAACTTCGTGCGGCTCACCCGCGAACAGCAGCTCGATGTCATCAACCGCACGTTCCACGAGCGGTTCTGAGCATCGGCCTGCACCCCTTCGGCAGCAGGCCATCGGCAGCAGGCCATCGGCAAGCAGGCCGCCAGCGATAATCCGTCATCAACAGGACAAGGAGGTGCAACATGACAGGAACGGATGCATATCCCGGAACGAACCGTGAGGACCTGCAAAACCCTTCGCGTATCTGCAGGACAGGATCCGGTGCTTCTCCCGGAAGGGTCGGGGAGGACCTGCAAAACCCTTCGCGTATCTGCAGGACAGGCAGACTGCATTCCGTGGAAACCTTCGGCACCGTCGACGGCCCGGGCATCCGGTATGTCGCCTTCCTGCAGGGCTGTCCCCTGCAGTGCGCCTTCTGCCACAATCCGGACTCGTGGGACCCGGCGGGCGGGCGGGCGATCGAGGCGGAGGAACTGGTGGCCGACATCCTGCGCTACCGCCCGTTCCTGCGAGCCGGCGGCGTCACGCTCTCCGG
>JAEXRM010000176.1 GCA_023440865.1 Bacillota bacterium | reverse complement strand
GTACGGTCTTCTGGCCGGGCACCATCCGGAACCGTCACGGTTCGGGCTCAAGCCGGTCACACAGATCCGAAGGGACGTGTCGATCGGGCTGGGGCGCCTGATTGCCAAGTGCACCGCCTTCAGTCCTGAACACCGTTATCAGGGTGTGGACGCGTTGCGCGCGGAGCTGGAACGGTGCCGTCGTCGGGCAAGCGCCTCGACCGCGCATGGCAGCATCGGATGGATCGAGAACCTGCTGACGCGGTTTTCCATCAGCCCCGCCGTCGTCGTGGTGCTGCTGGTGTCGATCGTGTTGTGTGCGGTGTCGGTGGGGGCCATGGCCAGCACGATGCGCCGGCAGGAGACGCTGCTGGCGGAGCAGGCTTCCCGCGGGAGTACGGCGACTGGAACCGTGCAGCCGGTGGACGCGTCATCGGACAAGGAACCGGAGAACGCGGCGACCCTGCAAAGCTCTCCCTCTGCCAAGCCGCTGCCAGCCATTCCGCTTGCGGATGCAAGCGTCACCAAAGAAAAAGATGCCACGTTGCAGAGCGAAGGCGTTCCAGCCTCCTTTTCCTACGACCGCACCACGGTCGTGGAGACCTTCTGGAGCGGTGAACAGCCGCAGTCCATGGATGCATCCTTCCTGGATTATTTTGCGCAGCAGACGGGTATGCGGTTCGACCAGGACATGTTCTACCTGGCAATCGCGGATTGGGATGCCTCGAAGGATCACGCACAAATGACAGAGCGGATCAGTATGATCGGCGGCCAGCTTGTCCTGCGCGCATCGGGATGCCCGGACGTCCGGGTGGAAATGTCGGGAGACTCCATGACATCGGGGGACGGTCGCGCGCAGCTGTACTGCGCGTATGTGGAGTCGCCGGAGCTCATGCGGACCGGTGTGGCTTATCACATCATTGATGCTTCGGGTCACTGGATGATCCCGCAGGACATGACCATCACGCGCAATCGGGAACCGGAGCGGTCCTTCTCATTTGACAAGACCACCATCCTTGAGGCGTTCTGGTCCGGCTCCGCACCGACAGGCACGGACAGCAGCTTCCGGCAGTTCGTCCTGTCCGGCTCGAAATTCGACGCGAGTCAATTCTTTGTGACCATCAAGGAATGGGATGCGACGCGGACCTATACACAAATGGGTGAGCGCGTGCGCGCTGTCGGGGGAGTGATCACCCTCATGGCGGACGGATATGCCGATGTGTCCGCGGAGATCGGCGAAGGTTCCATGACGCGCAACGACGGATCCGGCATGGCCTATTACGTGTATGTCAAAAGCCCGGAAGACTTGGTATCCGGGGTGTCCTACCGGCTCGTGGACACATCGGGCCACTGGATCATCGGCGACGGTGTGCGTGTCATGCGGCCTATACGGTAGTTCCCGACACATATGGCCCGAGAAGGAAGTAAGCGGACCGTGTGGCTGTGCCTGTCAAGTTTTTTTTCCAAGAAGTGATGGACTGTGCAGGTTGCACAGGACTTGAAATCCCTTCGAATGATACCCTGAATGCAAGCGATGCCTCCTCCCCCCCCGGTGGGGTGTCGTCAGGGATCATACGTCAGAATTGGCTGTCAAGCTAGCACAGCCCGCGAACCGGCAGTTCACGGAGGATCCCGATCCAGAAGGTGCGATTGGCGCGACGGCCAATCGCATTTTTCTTTTCATGTTTCCCTGATCAGTCAGGCACGCTGCGGCACTCACCGGCGCGCACGAGTATTCTCTGGTCCCTTGAAGTCTCTTCGCCATCATGATCCCTTTTCTCCCCGCAAACCCTTTCGCCACCATACTCGCTTGCCCCCCGCGCCCCCTTTCGCCGCCACGCTCGCTTGACGTCGCTGCTGCCGCTTTGCTACAATGGTTTCAACTTCATACGCATCCTTATCAAGAGAGGTGGAGGGATTGGGCCCGATGAAACCCGGCAACCGGCCGTATGGACATGGTGCCAATTCCCGCGGGTTTCACGCCTGGCAGATGAGGAAAAGAGTCAATCTCTTCGTCTGGTTTTGTGGACCGGCGCAAGAGATTTTTTGTTGCTGTTTTTCACACCCCCGGCATAACGGGAAACGTCGCCGGGTCGATAAGAAAGGAGATTTTCATGCCCAACCGCAGACTCTTCACATCCGAATCCGTCACCGAGGGACACCCTGACAAGATGTGCGACAACATTTCCGACGCCATCCTCGACGCCATGCTCGCACAGGACCCCAATGCCCGTGTGGCCTGCGAAACCGCGACAACCACCGGCATGGTGCTGGTCATGGGTGAGATCACGACCGACTGTTACGTGGACATCCAGAAGGTGGGCCGCGACACGGTCCGCGAAATCGGCTACGATCGCGCCAAATACGGGTTTGACAGCGAGACCTGCTCGGTGCTCACCGCCATTCACGAGCAATCACCGGACATCGCGATGGGCGTCGACGCAGCGCTCGAGATCAAGCAGGATCCCAAGGACAACGACCATTATGACAGCATCGGCGCGGGTGACCAGGGCATGATGTTCGGGTATGCCTGCAATGAAACGCCTGAGCTGATGCCCATGCCGATCGCCCTTGCCCACAAGATCACGAAGCGCCTCACCGATGTCCGCAAGGCCAGCGAGCTCTCCTGGCTGCGGCCGGACGGCAAGAGCCAGGTGACGGTGGAATACGAGGGCGACAAGCCGGTGCGCATTGATACGGTGGTCGTCTCCACCCAGCACGGACCCGATGTGGAACACGAGGAGATCGAACGGGAGATCATCGAACGTGTCGTCAAGCCTGTGCTTCCGTCCGAGTTGCTTGACGCGAAGACACGCTATTTCATCAACCCCACGGGCCGTTTCGTCAGCGGCGGTCCCATGGGCGACTCCGGCCTGACGGGCCGCAAGATCATCGTCGACACCTACGGCGGCATGGGCCGTCACGGCGGTGGCGCGTTCTCCGGCAAGGATCCGACCAAGGTCGACCGATCGGCAGCGTATGCTGCCCGTTATGTCGCCAAGAACATCGTGGCCGCCGGGCTTGCCGAGCGATGCGAAGTGCAGCTGGCGTATGCCATCGGTGTCGCACACCCGGTTTCCGTGCTTGTGGACACGTTCGGCACAGGCACCGTATCCGAGGAAAAGCTTTCCGAGCTCATCCGCATGCACTTCGACCTGCGTCCGGCCGGCATCATCCAGATGCTCGACCTGCGCCGCCCCATCTATCGCAAAACGGCCGCATACGGCCATTTCGGCCGTGAGGAAGCGGACTTCACGTGGGAACGCACCGACAAGGCGGACCTGCTCAGGCGTGACGCGCAGGCGTAAGGCGGCGGGCGTAGGATACGCCTCCGGCACGGCATGCGCATGGATGCATGAGCCATGTCTTCGCGCGTGCGAAGCAGTGATCCTGACGGACTTTCGGGTGAAGGCATGACATACGGTTCGACGGACCCATGCCGGCTGCAGGGCACCATCGCCCGCGTGCTGGGGGAAACTCCGGGCACGGCGCAGGTGCTCCTGCAGCTGGATTCGCAGGAGGAGGGAACCGTCCGCGTCAGCGGTGCGGTTCCCTTTGCCATGCCCGGCGAACGGCTGGACCTCACAGGCCGGTGGATCGAGAATCCCGAACGGGGGCGGACCTTCCTGTTGTCGACCGTATCACGCCTGTTGCCTTCGGATGTCGATGGCGCACGGCGTTTCCTGTCCGAGCAGCTGCTCAAGACGCTGGGAAGCGTCTCCATCCACCGCATGCTGGAACATTTCGGCGGAGAGGCACTCACGGTCCTGCTGGAGGATCCGCTGCGGTTGACCGAAATTCCCGGCGTGCCGGCCGACAAGGCGCTGTGCGCTTCGGAGGAATTGCGGCTGAAGCTGGCCGGGCGAGATGCCGCCCAGTGGCTTGCGCTGCGGGGGATTCCAACCGCCTCAGCCGGCCGGCTGGTCAAGCGGCTTGGCGTGCATGCGGCGGCATTGCTGGCGGAGAATCCGTATCGGCTGTTGGAGGCCGATGCGGCCCTTTCCTTCGCGGATGTGGACCGCATCGCCCTGACCGGCGGTGCGGCAGCCGGCTCCCGTGAGCGGATCACCGCCGCGGTCGCGTGGGCGATCCGGCAGGCCGAGGGAGAAGGGCATGCCTGCCTGCCGGAGCCGGTGCTGCTGTCTCGTCTGGATCTGTTGCTCGGGAGCCCCGGAATGGACGACTTGTTCTTGCCGGCGGGCATTCCCGCCGCCGATTTGTGGATGAATGCCGTCGCGCCTCCTGTCACGCCCGCATACGATGACCGCGCGTGCGAAGCATCACCTTCCGGGCCCGCATACGATGACCGCGCGTGCGAAGCAACCCTTACCGGGCCCGTTTCCGAGGATCAGGCGGGCGAAGCGCCTCCAGCCGAGTCCCTGCCGACGGACCACTCGACCGACGTGGAGACGTATGCCCGCGAGCGGTTTTCCCAATTGCGTGCGTGGCTTGCCATTCCCCAGATCGAGCGTGAACCGTTGGCCGATTTCATGCGCGCCACATCCGACCGGAGGCCGTTGAGCGGCATCCGGCGCTCCGCATCCGGGCGGGAGCCGCTGCCTGAACACCAAGCTTCAGCCCCTGCGCGCCGCATCTATTCTTCCCGCATGCTGCAGATCGAACGGCGCGTCGCCGGCAGGCTCCACGCATTGCTGCACGCCGCAGGCCGGGACGATTTCCGCCTGCAGGCCCACGATTGGGCGATGCTCGACGGACTGGCACCCTGGGGCTGGGATGACCTGCAGAAGAAGATATTCCGGGATGCCGGCCGCCATGGCGTCATCGTCGTCACCGGCGGACCCGGCACCGGCAAGACCACGCTGGTCAAAGGTCTGGTGCGCCTGTTCGCGGATCGCGGACACGAAGTCGCGCTGACGGCCCCGACCGGGCGTGCGGCGCGCCGGCTGACGGATGCGACGGGCCTCGAGGCGAAGACTGTTCACCGGCTGCTCGAGGTGCTGTATGACGTGGGCGAGGAGGAAACGCTCCGGTTCCGCAAGGATCGCGAGGATCCGCTTCAGGCCGATGTCATCATTCTCGACGAGGCCTCGATGCTCGATTTGCCGCTGTTCGACGCATTGCTTGCCGCCTGCGGCGACACGGCCAGACTCATTCTCGTCGGGGATGCCGATCAGTTGCCCTCCGTCGGCGCGGGGCGCGTGCTGGGGGATCTGATCGACAGCGGCGCCGTGCCGGTCACACGGCTCGAGCAGGTGTTCCGGCAGAGCGATGGCAGCCGCATCGCCGCGAATGCCCAGGCCATCCTGCGGGGGGAGCCGCTCACCTTCTCGGACGAATGGGGCGAGTTCCATCTGGTGCGGCGCTTCCGGGCCGAGCATGTCGCTTCCGCGGTCGTGCAGCTGTGCCGGCAGGAACTGCACGAGCGGTACGGATTCGATGCGAAGACGGAGATCCAGGTCCTTTCACCCATGCGAAAGGGAACCGCCGGCACCGTCCATCTCAACCGTGTGCTGCAGGATGCGCTCAACCCGGCCGTCCCCGGGCAGAAAGGCCATGCCGGGTATCGGCCGGGCGACCGGGTGATGCAGAACCGCAACGACTACCATCAGCCCTGGACCAGCTGGGACGGTGACGGACGGCCTTCCGAGGGCGAGGGTGTCTACAATGGTGACATGGGCACCCTGGTGGCGATCGATACACGGACACGGCATGTGACCATCCAGTTCGACGACGGGCGGGAAGCCGTTTACGGCTTCGACAAGCTCGACGGGGTGGAGCCGGCATACGCCGTGACCGTCCACAAGAGCCAGGGCAGCGAATATCCGGTGGTGGTACTGCCGCTGTGCGGGCTTCCCGACAGCCTGGCCTGCCGAAACCTCCTTTACACGGCGGTGACACGTGCCCGGCGCATGGTCGTCATCGTGGGAACCGAGGAAATGCTCGGGCGGATGATCGCCAACAACCGGAACCTCGAACGCTACAGCGGGCTGGCCGACCGGTTGCGGGTGGAGGGGAGTCAGGATGGCAGGACAGGGCGGATGCGGTCTTGGCGTCCGTGCCGGATGTAGCAGCCAGGCGGTTGATCCGGTCATCACGGATGAAGCGGCCATCCCGGATGTGGCGGCAGGCTCCGAGTTCCCGCGCGATTGCTACACCGGGTCGAATGGGAGGTTCCTAGTGCGCGACAATCTCCCCGATGCAAGCGGATGGCCTCCCCTTGACGGCACCCTGGCGGCACGCCTCCGGCCGTCCCGGAATGAACAGTGGATCCGGCTGCTGTTCCCGGCCCGCTGTGTGATGTGCGATGCCGTGCTGCCCCAGGACCGGGGGCTGCTGGTCTGCGATCCGTGCCGGTGTGTCCTTGTGCCCGCGGAACCGCAATGGATGCCTTGCCCGGACTGGCCGGAGCTTGATGCCTGGTACGGCGCGTTCCCGTATGCGGGGGGCATCGAGCAGGCGATCCGGCGCATGAAGTACAATGGCTGTCCCGGACACGCATCGGTGCTGGGATACCTGCTGGCCATGGCCGGGGCGGGGATGGCGGCGGATTGCGGCATCGTGCCGGTGCCCATGCATCGGCGCAAGGAACGGGCACGCGGCTACAACCAGTCCGTGTTGATAGCGGAAGAAGTGGGGAAAGAATGGCATATGGATGTTCATCCTTTCCTGGTGAGAAAAACGGCGGACACGTCCGCGCAGAACGGCAAGGACAGGCACCGCCGGTTCGAGGTCCTGACGGGAGCCTTCACGCCTTGTCCCGGCGGCGAGGCGCCCGTGCGGCCGGACATCCTGTTGCTCGATGATGTCGTGACGACGGGCAGCACCTTGCGTGCCACTGCGGCGGCCATCCGGGAAGCCTACGGGCTGGTCGGGGTGAGGCCGGAGTCCGTCCGCATCCGCGCGATGACGGTTGCCTACGCGTGATGCAGGACCGAGGTGGCGGAATCGGGGATATGGCAGGCCGTGATTCGATCGCCGGAAGGGACACCGCAGCCATCATCCGCACACGTGTGGAGATTTCCGTTGTCAGAACCGGGCGCGACAGGGTATCATGAAATGGGTTCCCGATGGGAACGGGAGGTGCCTCATGCCGGATATCAAGAACTGCAGGCGTTGCCGCAAGATCATCATGTGGACCATGGGCCCGCAGCTGTGCGAGGACTGCAAACGCCTGGAGGAGGAAGACTTCGAAAAGGTCCGCAAGTTCGTGCGCGATTATCCCGGTGCGACAATCCAGGAGGTATCCAACGCGACCGAGGTATCTCAGGTCACCATCCACAAGTACCTGAAGGAAGGGCGGCTGGAGGTGACGGCGGACAGTCCCATCGCCATCCAGTGCGAGAACTGTGGCGCGCGTATCCGCAGCGGCCGGTTTTGCCCCAAGTGTGCCGCAACATTGGCCCGTGACATGATGAGCGCAGGCAAGTCGCTTGTCGACGAGAAGAAACCCGGTTCATCCGGGCACGATCAGGGGCCCGAGGGCAGGGGGCTTCGCTACAAGCACCGCGACGATTGAGCAAGTTGTCCGGCAGGTGTGTAAACGGCCTGTTGCGGCGTTCTTTGGGGATTGCGGCGGCACGCCTGCCATGTTGTGATGAAAAATCGGAAAAAGGCTAAAGGTTCCCGTCGGTCGTGACGATACATGGAGTGAGAGCCCTTGCGTACCATGAGATCCACCGCACACCCCATGCGGGCCCTGCCGCATGAAGATAGCGGTGGGCGCGTCTCACGCATCGCATCGACAAAACCTGCGATCCATGTGGATTGCTGTAGAATGGCATATGCGCACGTGCTCCCGTGCCGACGGAATCGAGGGATGAACATGAGGATCAACGGCAACGTGCCGGGCGTGACCCCGGTTTACAACAGCAAGGCAAAGGTGTCCGGCGCCTACGGGGCATCCAGTGTGTCCCCCAAGCGCGACGAACTCACCATTTCGAGCCAGGCGAAGGACTTCGCCACGGTGATGTCGGCCCTGCGCAACGTGCCGGATGTCCGTGAGGAGAAGGTGGCCGAGCTCAGCGGTCCCGTACAGGATGGAACCTACAGCGTTCCGGCCGGGGATGTCTCCAGCAGGCTCATCGCCTCGCTGTCAGCAAAGCGCGTCTGAGACCATGTCGCGCGGTCGGCGCAAGATGCCGTTCTTCCATGCGCCATATGCACCAAAGCCATTCACGAAGCGGGATTGCCGAAAAGACGGTAATCCCGCTCCTGTTTTATTCCGATATAGTAGATGAAACCAGACGGAACCGGACAGGGGTGAGATCATGGATGCGACGCTGAAGGCGAACCTGACCAAGGCGCTTGAATACGAGGAAATGCTGATCGGCAGCCTGCTGGCTGTCAGCCGTGAAAAGGCCGGTCTGCTCATCCGCAATCGTCCGCTCGACTTGCCGGCGCTGACCCAGAAGGAGCAACAGCTCGTCGATCAGATGCAGCAGCTCGAAAAGGTGCGCGCCCAGCTCAACCAGAAAGCCGCGGAGTCGCTCGGCATGAGTGAAGAGAACCCCACCATGACAGCGTTGTGCGATCGCATGGGCGACGTGGAGGGAGAACCCATCCGCCAGATCCGCGACCGCATGCGCAAGACCATGGAGGAGCTCAAGCGCCAGAACGCGCTGAACGCCGAGCTGCTCAAGCAGTCGATGGATTTTGTGAACTTCAACCTGCAGCTGCTGGCCAAGCCGGCGGCCTCGATTCCGCGGTACGGCCGCGGCGGGCGCGACCTGTCGGACAACGCGCCGACCCGCTCGATCATGGACCTGCGGTCGTGAACAGGCCGATGCCCCTCCGATCATGAGCCGCCACGCCCGATGGAACACACCAGCCGGAAAGGAGACCGTAACCATGTCCATCAGCTTCTTCGGACTTGATATCGCCATCACGGGCATGGCCGCCAACCAGAAGGCACTCGAGGTCACCGGCCACAATGTCTCCAACCTGGGCACGGAAGGCTATGCCCGGCAGGGCGCCATTCTCGTCGGCGCGGCAACGCGCTCCTACGGCAACTGGAAGATCGAGATGGGCGTCGATGTCCAGCAGATCCGACAGATCCGCGATCTGTTCCAGGACAACCTGGTCCGCAGTGAAAGCAACGCGCTCGGATACTGGGAAACGCGCTACAAGGCGGTCGAGGACCTGCAGGCCATCATCGGCGAGCCCATGAGCGACGGCCTGCAGTCTGCCATGAACAAGTTCTGGGATTCATGGCAGGAATTGTCAAAGGCACCGGAAAGCCTGACCATTCGCTCGCTGGTCCGCCAACGCGCCGACTCCCTTGTCACCAGTGTCAACCACATCGGTTCCCAGCTCAACAAGCTGCAAGCCGACCTCAACACCGAAATCAAGACCCGCATCGATGAAGTGAACGAGATCACCGGCAAGGTACGCGACCTCAACATCAAGATCGCTTCCGCCGAAGCGGGCAGCAACCTGCCAAACGACTATTACGACCAGCGCAACCTGTTGGTCGACCGGCTTTCCAAGCTGGTCTCGGTCGACGTGAACGTGGCGGTGGACGGCCAGATGGACCTGATGGTCGGCGGCTATTTCCTGGTGGCCAAGGGCGTGCAGACAAAGCTGGTCGCCGCCTCGAACGGCGAGCAGTCGAACTTCTACACCCCCAAGCTCGAAGGGTATGACATCGAGGTAAAGGTGGGCCAGGGCATCATCAAGGGACTGCTGGAGGGGCGTGGCGAAGTGACCGGCGGGATTGCAAGTGTTGACAACGGCACGCCGAACACGAATGCCGAGATCACCGTGCTGGTGGACACATCGACTGTGGCAGGTGCCCCGCCGGCCGGCATTGCCGCCAACATCGCGCGCATGACCGACGAGATGAAGCTGCGCGGCCTGACCCCGACCGTGAACTATCAGTATTACGACGGAACGGAAGCAGGATTCACGACCGCCGTCAACACGTTGACCACCGAGCCGGCGACCCTCACCTCTGCCAACCGCTTCCTGCTGGTGGCCACGGATGCGAATCCCGGCGGCGATGGCACGACTGTTGCCTCCGCGACGGTGACCGGCTGGGCGACACGCCTTGCGGGCAACGGCATCAGCACCTCGTTTCTGACCAACCAGGCCGACTATGATGCGGGCGATGTCGGCGAGCCGGGCTGGCAGGTGATTTCGGGGCAGTCGTATGGCGGATTCTACAACCTGGCCGGAACCCTCTCGGACGTGTTCCATCAGTTGGGGACCGATACGGCTGATGAAATCGACACGCGCATGGCGACAACTGTCAAAAGCACGAACATCATCTCATCCGTGCGGCGCGAGCTCAACGCCCTGCTGAACATCATGGTCCGTACGGTCAATTACCTGCACAAGAGCGGCACCACCCTGACCGGGCTGGCCGGCGAGGACTTCTTTGTGGCATCGAATCCGAATCACCCGCTTGAGATGGGCAACCTCAGGCTCAATGCCAACCTGCAGGATGTCAACAACATCGTCGCCGGCAAGACGAACGCCAATGGTGACACCACCATCGCACTGGCCATCGCCAACCAGCGCAACGAGATGCTGATGACGGGCCGAACCAAGTCGCTGAGCCTTGACTCTTATTACCAGAACGTCATTCTCGAGCTGGGCAACACCGGTTATGATGCCGAAAGCATCATGAGAAACCAGCAGGTGCTCGTCAACCAGGCCGACGCGATCCGCCAGAGTGTCATGGGCGTGTCGCTCGACGAGGAGATGGGCAACATGATCAAGTTCAAGTATGCATACAACGCGGCCTCGAAGAACATCAAGGTCGTGGACGAGATGATCGACACGCTCGTGAACCGCATGGGAGCGGGGCGCGGATGATGGTCGTCGGACCGGCGAACGGCATGGGCAAAAACCACGGGTGACACGATGCGCCATCAGGCGCCCCAGGGCAGGGTGCTGCCGCGGAAGCGGCACTGCCCGCGGATGAGGTGACGGAGTATGAACAACACGACATTCATGGGCATGGACATCGCCATCCGGGGCTTGTACTCCGCGCAGCGCGGCCTGTCCACCGTGTCGCACAACGTCGACAACGCGAACACGCCGGGGTACTCCCGCCAGGTGAACAACCAGCAGGCTTCCCGTCCGATGCTCGTTGCCAACAGCGCCGGCATGCTGGGCATGGGCTCCGACGTGGTGTCCGTCGACCGCATGCGCGACGAGTTCCTAGACGACAAGTACCGCAGCGAGGCGCAGTATCTGGGCGAGTGGGAAGTCAAGACCCAGCTCATCGACGATCTGCAGACCATCTACAACGAGCCCTCCAGCAGCGGGTACAGCAAGATCCTCAACGATTTCTACGCAAGCCTGCAGCAGCTGTCGACCGATCCGACAAGCCTTTCCACCCGCGCCGCGGTCATGGAGAAGGGCATCATGGTGGCCAAGTACTTCAACAGCGTGGCCACCCATTTCGAAAAGCTGCAGGACGACGTGAACAACATGGTCGGCGCGAAGGTGGACGAGATCAATTCGCTGGCCGACCAGATCCGCCAGCTCAACCAGCAGATCTACAACTACGAGGTCACCGGCAACGTGGCCAACGACCTGCGCGACCGGCGCGGCTATGTGGTCGACAAGCTGTCGAAGCTGGCCAATACCCAATCCTATGAGATCGAAACCGGCTACAAGCTGCCCAACGGCGAGCCGGAGAAACGCTTCGTCGTCGCGATCAGCGGCAAGGCCATCGTCGACCATGTCGATGTGGTGCACCTGAAGGTACAGATGCGCGAGAACAAGCTCAACGAGGAAGACCTCAACAATCTCTACGAGGTGTCCTGGGAGGACGGTAACAAGCTCAACGTGAAGTCCGGCGAGCTGCGCGGGTACCTCGACATGCGCGACGGCAACGACGCCGCCGTCGGCATCGATGGCAAGACCTTGTCGCCCAACTTCCGCGGCATCCCGTATTACATGCGCAAGATGAACCAGTTCGTGCAGGTGTTCTCCCAGTCGTTCAACGAGGGATACATCGACAAAGACGGCAATGGCACAATGGACAAGATCAACGGCCATGTGGACGGCTATTCGCTGACATCCGTCGCGGGCGACTCGCCGGCCGGCATCCGGTTTTTCACGATGAAGAACGCGGATGGCAGCCCCATGTCGAGCGACGACTTCAGGTCGGCAGCCCTGCAGAAAGCGGCGGATGATTACGCGGCGAGCGTCGCAGCCGGCAATCCCAGGACCGATGCGCTTGACAACCCGCTGACGACCGATATCAACGAGGCGCTGGTGTACGGCTACAAGCGTCTGGTGACGGCGAAGAACTTCTCGATCGGGCTCGAGGTGAACGAGGATCCGTCCGAGAATCTCGCGGTTTCAGCCATTGGCGGCAGCAAGGCCAACACGGACAACCTGCTGTCGCTGCTGAACATGCGGCACAACACCTACATGTTCACCGAAGGTGCGCCCGAGGACTTCGTGAAGACCCTCATTTCCAGTCTGGGTGTCGATGGACAGCAGGGCGAGGTGTTTCTCGCCACGCAGGACAACATCACCCGGCAGATCGAGAACCGGCGCCAGTCCATCTCCGGCGTGTCGATCAACGAGGAGATGACCAACATGGTCAAGTACCAGCAGATCTACGGCGCTTCGGCGAAGATGATCGCGACATATCAGGATATCCTGGATATTCTGGTGAACGGACTGGTGTGAGCCGGATTCGGACAGCCTTGCGCGACATGTCGTGGATCGCCGGCATGAACCATGACACCCGAAACACCACCCCCCAAAGGAAACATCTCATCCCACAACCGATCTCGACCCGGACGGGAGGCCCGCCATGCGCATCACGAACAACATGCTCATCAACAACATGCTGACAAGCTTGTCGAACAACCTGTCACGCACGGCGAAACTGCAGCTGCAGCAGGCAACCGGCAAGAAGATCTCCAAGCCCTCGGATGATCCGATCGTGGCGAGCAAGTCGCTCAAGCTGCGCACGGACGTGGCGGAGATCGCCCAGTACAAGCGCAACACCGACGACGCCACCAGCTGGATGGAGATCACCGAGTCGACCATCGGCCAGCTCGGCGAGGTCATGCAGCGCGTGCGCGAGTTGACCGTGCAGGGGGCGAACGGCACGAACACGACCGCCGACATGCAGAAGATCAGGGTCGAGGTGGAACAGCTCAAAAAGCAGGTTTCTCACTTGGCGAACGCAACCTATGCCGGAAGATACGTATTCTCCGGGTATAAAACCGACAAGCCGCTCATGGACGAATCCGGACACTTTCTGCTCCCCGTTGACATGAGTGAGGACATACAGTACGAGATTGGCATTGGTGACAACATCAATGTCAATGTCACAGGCGGTGACCTGTTCAACTCGGGAAAGACAACCGTCAGCAATCGTGCCGGGACGAGCATGGGCAATGATCCGGTCACGTTTCCCGTGACGATCACGGCAGGCGTGAACGATCAGCTCTCCATCACCATCGATGGAGAGTCACAGACCGTGACCATTCCGGATGGAACCTATTCGGATCCGTTTGTTTTCTTGTCCGTATTCCAGAATCGAATCAATTCCGCGACGACGACTGCGTCCGACATCACCGCGTCATACAGCGCGGGAAGGCTGCTCCTGACAAGCGGAACCAGTGGCGACCTGTCGGAAGTGGTGGTGAACCTGGGCGGAAGCACGATCGCCGGTTCCATCGGCATGACAGCGGTCACGGAAATCGCCGGCCTGTCGTATGATACTTCAGGTACGCTGACGGGGAATGGAATCGTTGGTTTTCCGCTGACGATCACATCGGGGCTCGATGACACATTGAGTCTGACAATCGATGGCGAGACGGTTGCAGTTACGATTCCTGCCGGAACATATGCCACCCCGGCAGACATCCTGCCTGTCGTGCAGAATGGGATCAACACAGCGACAACTGCGGCCGCGGATGTGGTTGCCACGATCAATGCGGGACGACTTGTCCTCACAAGCGGAAGCGAGGGGGCCTCATCATCTGTCTCGATCAATGTCGCATCCAGTTCGGCAGCCGGTCTGCTTGGCATGGCGACCAGTATCCAGGCGGATGGTGTGACGGCTTCCAACGGGACGATGATCACGTTGTTTGACAATCTGATCAAGGGGCTTGACAAGGGAGACCACAAAACCATCGGGAACCTGCTTGCAACGGTTGACATGGAGATCGAGAACATGCTGCGGGTGCGTTCGGGTGTCGGCGCCCGCATGAATCGTCTTGAGCTCAGCGGCAATCGCTTGGATGATGACAGTGTCGGATTCACGAAACTGATGAGCCAAAACGAGGATGTCGATATCGCCGAAGTCGCGATGAACCTCATGAATGAGAATACGGTGTATCAGGCTTCACTCGCCACGGGGGCGAAAGTCATCCAGCCGTCCCTGGTCGACTATCTCAGGTGAGGCCCCGGCCTGTCTTGATTGGCGTGCAAATCGATGCCCGATTGGCAGGCGAGGCGGTTCTCGGTCGGCATGATACCGGGACGGGCGGGCATTCCCTTCCTCGCAGGCTGTTTACATTCCATATGGTTTCTTGCATGGAAAGAGGGTAGAATACACTTGATCGGCTCACATGACAAGATCGGCCGAGGCGACGGCGCCAAGCCATGCGGCTTGCTTGGTTGCGCATGATCGGCATTCCATTTCGGGGGTAAGGAAGATGCTTTCTTTGATGACAAAGCACTTTGGCGAGATGCAGGTCGAAGAACAGGACATTTTGTGTTTTCCGGATGGCTTGCCCGGCTTTGAGGAGAATCATCAGTTCACGTTGCTCAGGAACGGGAACACGCCCACGCCGTTTCTGTGGTTGCAGTGCATCGACAATCCGGACCTTGCAATGGTCGTGGTCGATCCGTTCGCCATCTATGAGAACTATACCGTGGATGTCGCAGACGAGGAGATTGCCGATCTCGGATTGACGAATCCCGAAAAGATCATGACACTGTGCATTGTTGTGATCCCGGAGGATTTCAAGCAGATGAGGGCGAACCTGAAGGCTCCGCTGCTGATCAATCTGGAGAACAGGGTGGGCAAGCAGGTGCTGCAGCACAATGACGAGTTGCCGATACGGTACTTTTTGCTGCAGTGAGGAACGTCACGATCATCGACTGTCTTGGGGAGGCATCATGCTTGTATTGTCGAGAAAAAAGGGTCAGTCGTTGATGATTGGCCATGAAATCGAGATTTCGATCATTGATATACAGGGTGATCAGGTCCGCGTGGGGATCAACGCGCCAAAGTCCGTCTCGGTGCACCGCAAGGAAGTCTTTGAGGAAATTCGTCAGGAGAATGTGCAGGCGAACATGCAGGCCAATCTGTCCGATGTGACGGCAGAACGTGTGCTGCGGGCCATCAAGAAAAACGGCCATTGATCCTGGCATGCAGGCGGTCACGCAGGGGGTTCCTGTTTTCGGACAAGATGCCAGTGCTCCGTCGGGCTGTTCGTCAGCGGGATGACATCAAGACCGTTGAACAGCTCGTTGACAAGTGCGGTCTGGTCGACTCCCGTATAGCTGGAGAAGGAACAGAAAGCAAGCCAGCCGTCGGGAAGAAGCAGACCGTATAATGCCTGCATGCAGCCGGATCCGTTGTCCAGACCGCGAAAGTCGCTTTCCACAACGATATAGTTGTACTTGGCGTTCATGGATCCCACAAGGTCCACCGTCAGCGCGGGAACGACCATGACCTTGTCGCATACGGACTCGAGGTCTTCTCTGTATTCCGGTTCCGTTGTGATTCCGTGAAGGACAACTTCGTTGTTGCGGGCGTTTTGCTTGATGCTTTCCCGAACATGAAGGATGTTTTCCCCCATGCCATTATCTATGCCAAGCACAAGGGTTTGCTTGCTGTCTGATGGATTCAACACGTCAAACAGGACCTTGGAATAGCAAAATCCCTTTCCCCATGGATCAATGCCGAATACCTCGCGAAACAGGAGGCGACCTTTGTCATATAGGATCGCCTTTTCTTTTGCATCCTGCAACTCCTTGTTGAATGTCAGGCTTCCGATATGGTGGACATATGCGTCCTTGCACAGATAAATGCGGAATCCGTTTCGCCTCAGCAGGAGGGAAGCGCTGTCATCGCCAAAGGGAATGCCCCGAGGTTGATGCAGGTATGCATAGCCCAATACCGGATAAGCGTATAGATTCTTGCTCAGAAACAGGCATACCGGGGGCGTCAGCCTGACTCGCTGCTCCCATCGGGAAGGATCACTGATGTTGTTGCTCAGGCCGAACGCGTCCAATTGCTCCTTGTTGCTGTAAGCGGCCGGAATGGATTGATAGTTGGATATGTTTGGCGTTGTCGGCGCGATCATCCCGATCGTCTCATCCGAACGGATGCATGCAAGCAGGTTGTCGATCGAGTTTGGGGTAAACATGACATCATTTGAGACAAACATGCAGTATTTTCCTTCAATGACCCTGCAGGCCGGCCCGAAGGACTTGATGTTGTGCAGCATGTCCAGTTGCTTGTGGGGGTTGACGCTTCGAAAGTACGCCTCGGTGTCATCCGTGGAGCCGTGATTGTATAGAATCTACT
>JAEXRM010000172.1 GCA_023440865.1 Bacillota bacterium | reverse complement strand
TTCGACCGGCCGGCCGCGGTCGGGGTCAAGGATGCAAGTCCCTGCTGCGTCGCCCTGGCGGCCGACTTGAAAAGCGCGTATCTGCACGCGTTCGAGGCCGATCCGGTATCGATATACGGAGGGGTTGTCGCACTGAGCCGCACGGTGGAGGCCGATCTGGCGGAAGAAATCGTCAAACGGTATCTCGACATCATCCTGGCGCCGGCTTTCACGGACGAAGCGCTCCAGGTACTGCGCACCAAGAAACGGGTGCGCATCCTCCAGCTGCCGAACATCACGCAGCTGTTGCCGGTCGGCACTCTCGACGCGCGGCGCGTGGGCGGGGGATTGCTGGTGCAGCAGCGCGACGACCGCACCGACGATGCGCTGCGCATGCAGGTGGTCACCCGCACCCAGCCCGAGCCGGAAGACCGCGAGGACATGCTCTTTGCGATGAAGGTGGCCAAGCATGTGCGCTCGAATGCGATGGTGGTCGTCAAGGGGTTGAGCACGGTCGGCATCGGCTCGGGTCAGCCCAACCGCGTCAATGCGACGCGCATTGCCGTCATGAACGGCGGTGAGGCCTGCAGGGGTGCGGTGATGGCCTCCGACGCCTTCCTCACGTTCCACGACACCATCGATGCGGCCGCGGCGGCCGGTATCCGCACAATCATCCAGCCGGGCGGCTCGAAGCGCGACCGGGAGATCATCGACGCCTGCGACCGGCATGGCATCGCGATGGTTTTCACGGGCATCAGGCATTTGCTGCACTGAGACATGTGGCCGCATGGTCACCCGAATGGGACAGGGGGAACGGTTCATGGGCATGAAGGTACTCGTGGTGGGCGGCGGCGGCCGGGAACACACCATCGTCTGGAAATTGAAACAGAGTCCTCTGGTCTCGGAGCTGCATTGCGCCCCGGGCAACGGGGGCATCGCCTCGCTGGCCGCCTGTCACGCCGTGGATGCGGTGGACGTCGCGGGCATGGTGGCACTGGCAAGGCGTCTGGCGGTCGACCTCGTGATGGTCGCGCCGGACGATCCGCTCGCAGCCGGCATGGTCGACGCGCTGGAGGCCGCCGGCATCCGGGCCTTCGGGCCCCGGAAGAACGCCGCGATCATCGAGGCGAGCAAGAGCTTTTCCAAGGAACTCATGAAGCAGTACGGCATCCCGACTGCTTCCTACGAGGTGTTCGAGGATGCGGAGAAGGCCGTGGGCTGGCTTCAGTCCCAGAAGATGCCCATCGTCGTGAAGGCGGACGGGCTCGCGCTCGGCAAGGGCGTGCTCATCTGCGCCACCCTCGCCGAGGCGGAGACGGCTGTCCGCTCGATCCTCACCGAGGGGAAGTTCGGCGAGGCCGGATCCCGCGTGGTCATCGAGGAATGCCTGACGGGACCGGAGGTCACCGTGCTCGCCTTCACGGATGGGAAAACCATGCTCCCCATGGCCAGCTCGCAGGACCACAAGCGCGCCCGAGACCACGACGAGGGCCTGAACACGGGCGGCATGGGCACGTTTTCGCCCAGCCGCATCTATACGCCCGAAATGGAAGCCTGGTGCATGGAGCACATCTACCTGCCCACGATGGACGCCCTCAACCGCGAAGGCCGCACGTTCCGCGGCGTTCTCTACTTCGGGCTGATGATCACACCCGAGGGACCGAAGGTCATCGAGTACAACGCCCGGTTTGGCGACCCGGAAACCCAGGTGCTGCTGCCGCGTCTGAAGAATGATCTGATGGAGATCTTCCTGGCCATCCTCGACAACCGGCTCGACACCGTGGCGCTCCAGTGGAAGCCGGAGAGCGCGGTCTGCGTCGTCATGGCATCCGGCGGCTATCCGGAGGCCTACAAGAAAGGTTATCCGATTCAGGGTTTGGAAGCGGCGGAGCAGGTCGAGACGGTCACGGTCTTCCATGCGGGCACGAAACGCGACGGGGATGCCGTCGTCACCGCCGGCGGCCGCGTCCTGGGCGTCACGGCGCTCGGCATAGACATGGAGCAGGCCCGGCAGCGCGCCTACGAGGCGGTTTCGCGGATCCGGTTCCGGGACGCGCACTGGCGGACAGACATCGGCATCAAGAAATGAGGTCGGATCAGGCATGGACGGGAAACCAGGAAACGGCGCACGTCGCCCCAATCTCATCCTGACCGGCATGCCGTCGGCCGGCAAGAGCACCCTCGGCGTACTCGTCGCCAAGGCGCTCTGCATGGATTTCACCGATACGGATCTCCTGCTGCAGTCGCGGCTCGGCGAACGGCTGCAGCCCCATATCGACCGATGCGGCATCGAAGCGTTCCTCAAGCGGGAGGAGGAGACCATTCTCGCCTTCACCGGCAGCGGCTCCGTGGTCGCGACCGGCGGCAGCGTGGTGTATTCCGATGCGGCGATGGCGCACCTGCGCGCGACGGGCCCCGTTGTGTACATCGAGGTGCCATTGGCGGAACTGGAGCAGAGACTCGGAAATGCCGCCGCCCGCGGTATCGCGATGCGGCCAGGGCAGACGCTCGCGGACCTGTACGGAGAGCGCCGGCCCTTGTATGAACGGTATGCGGACATGACGCTCTCCTGGCGGGCGGGCGACACGATGACCGACATGGTGGATCGTCTGCTGGAGGAGATCGGATGGCAAAACAGTTCCATGGATTGAACAAGACGGCGTGCAGCGGTTTCTGCTGCACGAAAATCGAGCAGTTCGGCGTGCGGATCGGCAGGGAGGACATCCTCCGGGATGTGAACATGCATGTGCATTGCGGCGAGCTGACCGCGATCATCGGGCCGAACGGGGCCGGCAAGTCGACGCTGCTCAAGGCGATGCTCGGCGAGGTGCCGCATACCGGAAGCCTGCGGTTCCTTTCGGCGTCCGGAAAGCACGACGGCAAACCTGTGATCGGCTACGTGCCCCAATCGCTCAACCTCGATCGCACTGCCCCTGCGGATGTCACGGACCTGTTCGTCGCGTCGGCCGGGACCCGGCCCGCATGGCTGCCGGTATCCGCCAAACGCAGAGGCCAGGTGCGCGCATCCCTCGAGCGCGTCGGGGCCGCCCATCTGGCGGATCGCCGGCTGGGGGCGCTTTCCGGCGGCGAGCTGCAGCGTGTGCTGCTGGCTTTGGCCCTGGAGCCCGTTCCGGATCTGCTGCTGTTGGACGAACCGGTGTCCGGTGTGGACCGCAACGGCCTGAAGGCCTTCTATGACCAGGTTTCCACGCTTCGGGCCGAATATGACCTGTCGATCATCATGGTCACCCATGATCTCGACCTCATACCCGAGCATGCCGACCGCGTGGTGCTCCTCAGCCGCACCGTGCTGGCCGCCGGAACACCCGGGGACGTGTTCTCGTCCGCGGCCTTCGCCGGTGTGTTTCCCTCGCATGCCGACTCGTTGACGGCGCTGGCACGCGGGAGCAGGACTGGTCGGCCGGAACCGCGGTTCACCATCGAGCAGCTGGCCGCCGCGCGACCCTGTCCCCGCACCGAGGCCGGTACTGCGGGCGGTTCTCCGCCAAGCCGTCAGGACCCCGCGAAGGCCGAATATGGCACCTGCGACGGCGGACCGGGACGGCAGACTCCGGGAGCCGGCGATGAGGGGGGGGTGTCGTGATGCAATGGTGGTATGCCCTCCTGTCCCTGCTTCCGTTCGAATGGGCGCAGCCCGGCCATCTCATGTTCATGAAGAACGCCTTGCTGGCGGTGCTGCTGATGGCGCCGGTTTTTGCGCTGCTGGGCACGATGGTGGTCAACAACCGCATGTCGTTCTTCTCCGACGCGCTTGGCCACGGCGCCTTCACGGGGCTTGTCATCGGCAGCCTGCTGGGTTTCCTGGTGCCCATGTGGGCCGCGATCGGTTTCTCCATCCTGTTCTCGGCCGCGATCACGGTCATCCGCTATCGCAGCGGTCTCGCGACCGACACGGTCATCGGCGTGTTTTCCTCGGCCGCCGTGGCACTGGGCATTTTCCTGGCAACCGGCAGCAGCGGGACAGCACGTCTTTCCTCGTACCTGGTTGGCGATATCCTCTCGGTCGGGAAAGACGATCTGCTGATGCTGATCGTCCTGCTCGCCGGAGTCGTCATCCTGTGGCTCCTGTCGTTCAACCGGCTGCTGCTGATCAGCGTGAACCCGTCGCTGGCCCGCAGCCGCGGTGTGCACATCTTCCGGGTGGAGCTGCTGTTCACGGTGCTGGTCGCGGTCATCGTCACCGTATCGATGCCGTGGATCGGTCTGCTGGTGATCAATTCCTTCCTGGTGCTGCCGGCCGCGACCGCCCGCAACGTGGCGACCGGCTCCCGCCAGTATACGGCCCTTGCCATCCTCGTGTCGCTGGTGTCCGGTGTGGCCGGCCTGTTCGTATCATATGCGGCCGATACGGCGACCGGCGCCACCATCGTCCTGGTCATGGCGGTGTTTTTCTTCCTCTCGATGCTGGCCCGGCGACGCGGCACATGAACCGGAGGCTTGCCGATGCACACGATCCGCCTCACCCTTGAATATGATGGCACGCGGTATGCCGGATGGCAGCGGCAGGAGACTGCGCCGACCGTCCAGGGCGCCGTCGAGGCGGCGTTGGCGGGCATACTCGGCAAGCGGGTGGCGGTGGTCGGTGCAAGCCGGACCGATGCCGGCGTCCATGCGACCGGACAGGTCGCCCATTTCCACACGGACCTTCCCGTTTCGCCTGAAAAATGGCCGTTTGTCCTGAATGCATGCCTGCCCTCCGACATCGTTGCGCGCGAGGCGACATTGGCGTCCTCGGATTTCCATGCGCGGTTCTCCGCGATCGGCAAGCGTTACCGCTACACGGTCCTGGCGCAACCCCAGCCCTCGGCGCTGTGGCGGGAGCGCGCCTTCCACGTGTACCGGCCGCTGGATGTCGCGCGCATGCGGCAGGCGGCCGCATGCCTCGCGGGCGAGCACGATTTCGCCGCATTCCGCGATGCGGGCTGCGAAGCGCGGACGACGCGGCGGACATTGCATCGTGTCGCAATAACCGAGGATCCGCCTTTTCTTCGCCTGGAGGTGGAGGGGAACGCGTTTCTGTACCACATGGTCCGCATTTTGGCCGGAACCCTTGTGGACATCGGGACCGGCAGACTCCCGGCGGACTGTCTGCCGGCGCTGCTCGCCGGCCGCGACCGGCGCCTGGCGGGCCAGACCGCGCCGGCTTGCGGACTGTGCCTCGAGCAGGTATTGTATCCCGAGCCACGCGCTTGATGTTTTCTTCCCTGTCGTTCCATGTGGTACACTTGACTTGATCGATTTGCCGCTTCGCCGGTTCCCATGGAGGGCAGCGCATGGATGCAGCGAGAAAGCTCAACGATACCCCCATTCTCGAGACCGAGCGGCTCTTCCTGCGCAAGTTCCGCCTGGAGGATGCCGCCGATGTCTTCGCCTATTGCAGCGATCCGGAAACCGCCCGTTATGTCACCTGGGATGCGCATCGCACCGAAGCGGACTCGCGCCGGTTCCTCGAGTGGGTGCTTGCCCGCTATCAGGCCGGTGAGGCGGGAGACTGGGCGATCATGGACCGCAGGACGGGACACATCATCGGTTCCATGGGCATCGTGGAGGCCGATGCAGCCCACCGGTGCTGCGAAATCGGCTATGTCATCGGCCGCATGTACTGGGGACGGGGATACACGGCCGAAGCGCTCGGGCGCCTTGCGCGTTTCCTGTTTGAGGAGTGCGGCATGAACCGCATCCAGGCCAAATGCTGCCAGGAGAACCACGGATCCGCCCGGGTTCTCGAGAAGACAGGCTTCCAGTACGAGGGCTTGCTGCGCGAGCGCATGTACATGAAAAACCGATTCTGGGATCTGGCGGTGTATTCGCTGCTGGACCGCGAGTGGCAGGCCCTGCACACGCCTTCGGTGACCCCGCGTGACCGTGTGCTGATCGAGGAAGCCACACCCGATGATCTGCCGGCCATCCTCGATCTGCAGAAACGGGCGTACCTGTCGGAGGCGGAGATCTACGGATATGGCATCGCCCCCCTGACCCAGACGCTTGAGGACATCCGATCCTCCTTTGCCGGCTTGTCCTTTCTCAAGGCCGTCCTCAACGGACAGCTGGTCGGTTCCATCCGGGCGAGGGTCGGCGAAGGCACCTGTTTCATCGGCCGGCTGGTCGTCGAGCCGGAGTACCAGCATCAGGGCATCGGACGGAAGCTGCTTTCGACCATGGAGGCGCTGCATCCGGGCATGCGGTTCGAGCTGTTCACCGGGCACCTGAGCCAGCGCAATATCGAGCTGTATGAAAAAATGGGCTATCAGCCCTTTAAAACGGTCCGCATCGGCGACCGCGAGTCGCTGGTCTATCTCGAGAAGCGACCCGAAACAACCTGAACGACACATGGCGATTCGCATGCCCGTTGTGTTCTGTCAACCAAACTGATTGATATGTCCTTGCACAGGGTATGACTTCCAAAGAGGCTGCCGCCCGGTTCATGCGCCCGGCTGGCCGTCCGCCGGGAGGTCCGCCATGGAACGGAACGCACGGGATCCTGCAGGGCAACGCGTGCCTGCCCAAAATCCGGGCGGACGCGCTTCGGGTCGTACCGCTTTTCCTTTCTTCAGATCGCGCAAGGCAGAGCTGGCAATACTCCAGGCCGCTCTGGAAGCAAACGGAGAGGCACTGGCACAGGCAAGACGGACGGAGGAGGCGAACGCGGTCCGCATCGCGGATCTTGCGGATGCCGTGGCGCGTCAAGCCTGGGCGTTTGATGCCGCGAAGGCGGCATACGAGGCGCGCCTTGCATCCCTGCAGCTCGAACTCGACTCGGCGGCGATGCGGCGCGCATCGCAGGAGACCTTCTTGGCCGGCCTTTCCGCCGAACGCGATGATGCCGTCGCGCGCATCCGTGAACTCGAGACATCCCTTGCGGTCGCCCAGGCGGATCGGGAGGAGATGAACCAGCTGCGCGAACTGCTTTCGGCTGCGACCGATGTCGTGCTGTGGGATTGCAACATGGCGAACATGGAAATGCGCGTCAGTGACAGCTTCTATCGCCTGCTGGGGTACGACCGGTCCGCGGAAGCGGTATCGTGGGAGGTATGGCGCGGCTTGATGCATCCGGAGGACAGGCCGGCGATGAACCGCCTCTACCGCGACCATCTGCTCGGCAGGACAGACCGCATCACGAGCGAATGCCGCATGCGCCGCAAGGATGGGGAGTACCGGTGGTTCTCCTTCGCGGCGAAGCTGGCATTCGGCGCCGACGGCAGTGTGCGGAGGTATGCCGGCATGCTGTCCGACATCACGGACCGCAAGCAGCAGGAGGCCATCATTGCGGAGCTTGCCTATTATGACAATCTGACGGGTCTGCCGAACAGAACCCACCTGCTGTCGGTGCTGGAATCAAGGCTTGCGGGCAGCGGGACGGGCGGTGCCCTGTTCCTGCTTGACCTGGACAACTTCAAGACCGTGAACGATGCATTCGGGCATGCCTTCGGCGACCGGCTCCTGCAGACGGTGGCCGCCCGGCTGCAGCACCTGTGCACAACAGAGTCGGCGTGTGGTCCCAAGCGCAACGCGGTCGTCACGCGGGTTGGCGGGGACGAGTTCATGATTGTGGCGGAACGGGGGCCGGGCATGCCGCATCCGGGCGATCTGGCGGATGGCATGCTTGCGGCGTTGCGTGACCCGGTCCAGCTCGACGGACGCAGCGTATACCTCAGCGGCAGCATCGGCCTGACCCTGTTTCCCGATGACGGGACCCGGGCCGACTTGCTGCTCAAGAACGCCGATACGGCGCTGTTTCGGGCAAAGGCGGCCGGACGGAAGTGTCGGGTGGCATATGATGCCGAAATGGGGGTCGAGGCGGCGGTCCGCATGGAGATGGAAGAAGCGCTGCGCGGCGCGATCCGTGACGGCGAGCTGGCGCTCGCGTTCCAACCGCAGGTGGACCTCGCCGAACGGCGCATCACGGGCTATGAAGCCCTGCTGCGCTGGAACAGCCGCAAGTACGGCCATGTGCCGCCCGACCGGTTCATCCCGATGGCCGAGGAATGCGGGGTCATCCACGAGATCGGCCTGTGGGTCATCCGCGAGGCCTGCCGCTTTGCGGCTGCCATCCCCGTATCGCGCCGCGCCGGTCTGCGCGTCTCGATCAATGTCTCACCGCTGCAGTTTCTTCAGGAGGGGCTCCTGACACAGATCCGGACAGCCATCCGTTCCCATGGCATTCCCGCGTCGATGATCGCGGTGGAGATGACCGAGACACTGCTGATGGAGAACTTCCGCATGATCGTGGGCTGCCTGCAGGCATTGCGGGACGACGGCTGCCACATCTACCTCGACGACTTCGGTACCGGCTATTCCTCGCTGAACTACCTCAAGAACCTGCCCATCGACGTGCTCAAGATCGACAAGTCGTTCGTGCGGGATGTGATGACGCACCCGCCGGAACGCAAGCTGCTGCGCGCCATCATCGGGATGGCGCACAGCCTGCGGCTCAAGGTGGTCGCCGAGGGTGTGGAGACCGAGGAGCAGCGCGCCTTTCTGAAGCAGTCACGCTGCAACTACATGCAGGGTTACCTGTTCAGCCGCCCGTTGCCCCGGGAGAATGCGCTTGCGCTGCTGGAAACGGGTTGAGCGGGGCATCCCCGGCGTTGCGGCGGCTCAGCCCAGGTCGGGAATCCTGCCCAGACCATAGCGGGAGGCCGGTTCCTTTTCGCGGGTGATCCATTTTCCGCTGGTGAAGTCCGGGAATGCGACAGGCATGGAGCCCAAGGCGATGGAATCCTCGGACAGGCAGGTGATGGCCATCCAGGTGGCGGTGTCATATACATCGATCGGCATGGGGGTCCCTTCGCGGACATTCTCGATGAAGGCGCGCAGCACAAGCCAGTCCATGCCGCCGTGTCCGCCTTTTGGGCCTTCCTTGAGGTAATCGCGCCACAAGGGGTGCTCATGGGTTTCCAGAATCTTCGACATGGGATCCCATGAAGCGTCGAGATTCTCCCAGTCCTCCGCCTTGGAGACGCCGTCGATGTGGACGGCGTTCTTGTCCTCCATCCAGATCGCCTTCGTGCCCTGCACACGG
>JAEXRM010000070.1 GCA_023440865.1 Bacillota bacterium | reverse complement strand
GCCGCCACCGGTATGGACAGCAGCCGGATCGCGCGCGTCAGGCCGTGTTCCCGCGCCTGCCTCGGGAACAGGCGACTCAGGACGGCAAGCAGCGGCACTACCGCGACCAGTGCCAAACCGCCGGCTGTCCAGATCGCGGCGGGCACCGACAGGTTGAACAGACGCAGGGTGATCCCCAACGGCGGGACATCAACCCGGCCCATTGCGCCCATCAACAGCCGCAGCGCGGTGATGCCCACACCCAGCAGGGCGGCATGTCGCAGCGGGTTGAAGCCGGCAGTTCCCCCAACGGGCAACGTGGCGCCTGTGCGTCGATCCGTCCGCTCCTGCAGGATGAATGCCAGCGTCAGGATGAGCGTGGACAGGGCACATCCCCCTGCGGCGGCAAGCGGGAAGAACCACGGGGGTGGCGCTGCGAGCCGCATCTCCAGCCAGAGGGCGCGCGCGGGCACATCAAGCAACGGAAAGAGAAATCCCAGAAAGAGCATCGGTGCCGGCAATCTTGATCTGCTTCGCATACATGCATGCTCCCCCTTTCGTTGTGTCCCAGTATAGCACAATGATGTCAGATTTTTACCGAACGTATCAAGGCCCACTCCCATGAAAGCAAGACGAAACGGACCGGCGGATGATTTGGCATGCCGACTCCCGGAAGGTAGAATGGTGAAGGGGTGACCCAAGCTGCATAAGAGCGGTTGATGACCGCATGGAGGCATGACCATGGGCAGGAAGCAACCACATGGCGTTCCAGGCCAGATCATCGGCGATCTGCCTCCCGGCGTGTGTCGGGAGGCATTGGACCAGTTCCCCTACAAGCTGCACATCACCCGGGCCGACGGGGTCCTTGTCTATGCAAACCGCCGTTTTCTGGCCGAGCTGATGGATGAGACGCGCACGACCGCGTTCGGTTCCTACAACATCCTGTCGGATCCCGCCATCGAGGCCTGGGGCATCCGCGACCATGTGCTGCGCGCCTTTGCGGGCGAAACCGTTTCCACGCAGGCTGTGCGCTTCCCGAGCAAGGAACTGGCCGGCGTGCGGGTCGAGCGGGACCAGGCGTTCCAGAACCTGTACCAGGACATCCACTCCTATCCGATCCGGAACACCGAAGGTGAACTGACCCATGTGGTCACCTACTTCGTACCGGTGAAGGTGACGCCGCGTCATCACAGCGTCATGGCCGCCAAGACGCACATCGAGTCCCATTGGCAGGAGCCCCTCACGGTCGGGGAGATCGCCCGCGAAGCCCAGCTCAGCCCCTCGCGGCTGGCGGAGCTGTTCCGTGAGGAAACGGGCTTTACCCTGCACGATTACCATCTGGAGGTGAAGCTGCGGCAGCTGCGCACCCTGTTGCTCGAGCCGGACTGCACCATCCAGAAGGCGTTCGAGCTGGCCGGCTTCTCCTACAACAGCCATTATGTGCGCCTGTTTCGCAACGCGACCGGCATGAGCCCCCGCCAGTATCGAAGAGGATTAACCGTTACCCTGGATTGAACCACGCAGACCGGATTCATGAGCCCCTCGTCGATGTGTCACGCAAGCCGCCTCTCCATGTGTCACACAAGCCGCCTGTCCATAGGTCACGCAAACCGCCTGCCCATGCGCCATGTTCGTGCATCATGCGGTCGGACGGCTGTCCGGCTGTCCTCGCTCCATCTGTAAACGAAGTCCGGATTTTTCTTACATGTTTCCACTTCACCGTTGACTGTTTTTATGGAAATGCCCCTCATATACTGAAAGAGGCCGGACACCACCGCCACATCTCCTGTTGCGGCGGCCGTCCCGCTTGACATGCGAGGGGAGGCTTTTGATGAAACGACGTGCTTCATTCCTTTTGGTCATCGTCCTGCTGCTGACCGCGCTGGGTGGCACCACCGCCTTTGCGGACTACGCCGGGCCCAGTCCATCCACCCTCAAGCCCTATTCGCTTACGGCCGCGGAAATCCAGGAGGATCAGACCCATCCCTATGGATCCGCCACACTGACCTTCAAGATCGACAACCTGCCGGGCGATACCGGTGACAACACGCTGACCTGGTATGTGGGCATCGAGAAGCGAATCGGAACAGGCGAATGGCTCGAGGTGGAGCTCATCCCCGCCACCACGATGCTGTCCACGTACGCCACGGGTGGCGGCAGCTACCGTTACGAACAGCTCTGGACGCAGGACTACCAGTGGGACGGCAGCCAACCGATCGGATACCGGGTGCAGGTGGTGCTCGATGACATCACCGGGAACCGCGGCGGCAGATCCGACTATTCCAATGTGGCGACGCTGGGCCTGCTGTCAAGCGGCTGGGCGACAACGGAACTCAGGGAAGCGCAGGCCAACGGGCTGATTCCGGACATCCTGCAGGGCAAGGACCTGACAAAACCCGTAACGCGCGAGGAGTTCTGCGAGCTGGCGGTCCTCCTGTACGAGGAAGTATCCGGCCAGGCGGCCGTGCCGGTTTCTCCGAATCCCTTCACGGACACAACGAACCCGCAGATTCTCAAGGCGGCCAAACTGGAGATCACCAACGGTGTCTCCGCCACCCTCTTCAAGCCCAACGACCTGATCACGCGCGAGCAGTGTGCCGCCATGCTGTTCCGCACCATCAGGAAAATCGCACCGGACGGCAACTACACCGTGACCAGCGCCAAGCCGTTCGCCGACCAGAAGTTCATCTCCGGCTACGCGCTGGATGCGGCGAAATACATGTCCCTGCACGGCATCATCAAGGGCGATGCCGCCGGCAACTTCATGCCCAAGGCCACCACCACGGACCAAGCTGCCAAAGGCTACGGCCAGGCAACGCGTGAGGCGGCCATCATCATGTCCAACCGAACATTCAAGGACATGAACGGATCCAGTGGAACAAGCGGAACAAGCGGCCCGGCGTCATCGCCGGCCGCTTCCGCCTCCCCCGCGACATCTTCCGCGAACCCGACAGGGGTCTCCGCTCTTGTCGGCACCTGGAACAAGGACGGCGCTTCCGGCTCCCTCGTCGACCCGGCGACCGGTTATGCGACCGGCAGCATCTACAACGGGGAATGGTATGTGTTCCGCGCGGACGGCACCTTCCGGTATGTGATCGTCTCGTCCGGCCAGGTCATCAGCGGCGGCATCGTCTGGGAGGGAACCTACTCCGTCTCTGGCGGCACCATCCGGTTGACGGGCATCCGGGAAGCCTGGCATCCGAACCCCGCCGCAACCGGCCAGAAAGCCGCCTACTCGAACCTTGCCATGCCGGACACGAGCTTCACGTACACGATGTCGGCTGATGGCGGAATCCTGTCCCTGCGCGGCTCGCTGTTCTCCGACAACTATACGCGCGTATGAAACAAGGTGTGACGCCTCATGCCTGCACTCCATTCGATGTGACGCGGCACCTGGGGCCGGGTCTTGTCTTGATGCTGACGCTGACGCTGATGCTGTCGCTGGCCGCATGCGGCCGGCAGTCGGCCGCACCCGTCTCCGGATCAGCCGCCCTTCGCGACCCGAACGGTTTCATTCTGGATTACGACCCGGATTCCGGAAATGCCGTCACCCCCTCGCCGGAACAGGAGGCGGATGCACCACCCGCTGCAGGGGACCCGGCCGGGCATGACACCGACTCCGGCTCTTCGTCCGAATCCAAGGAGGAGGCGCTCAACCGCATTCTCGAGAAGGTGGAGCATCGCGATCCGCTCACCGCCTCGGAGACGGAACAATACCAGGAGCATCAGCGGCAGGTGGAACACATTCGGGAGAAGCTCGCCAACGGCGAGGCCCTGACTGCCACGGAAACCCGGATCATCGGCGAGGAAAACCGCAGGATCCGGGAACGGGCGGAAACCACACCGACAACAACGTCCGCGAAGACGGTTACCACCCCTGCGCCGAAGGCCGCCGACTGGTCGATCCGCGTGGACGACAACCTCACGCTGGAGCTGAACGGGTTGACCTGGCACATGAACCTGTATGTCTCCTTGAACAAGGCGGGCGGGACGGATCCATCGGGCACCTATCAGGGCAAGATGCTGCTGACAGGCAAAGTGGACGTGGCGGACGCGATCGCACAGCTCGAGGCGGAATCGGATGCGACCGTCGACACGTTCCAGCAGGGCCATACAACGGAGGCGGTCAGCGCAACGCTTGACATGGTGGTGTTTGACGCACAGGCTTACGATGCATTCATGGCAACGGACACCGAAGATGGGCATGCGGACGGGTCCGCCCCCAAAGCCTTGCCTGCCGCAGATTGGATGGCAACGGGCACACCGGAAATGGTCACACGGTACCAGAGCGCCGCTACGGGACATGACCCGAACGGCAATGAGGTGCAGGGCTGGACACCGGATGTGGAGAAGAAAGCGAATGTCCCCGTCAGGCTCCTGGTCCGCGGTGCGGACGTCGAAGTGCGCTGGGGACGGGGCAACTCCCCCTACCTGTTCAAGGGCACCCTGGTCGGAACGGTGAAATAGCGGACAGGTATCTTCAGTTTGACTGGATCGGTTTCATCAGATCGCCCGGATCGGTTTCATCAGATCACCCGGATCGGTTTCATCAGATCGCCCGGTTGCGGTATACCAGATCGCCGCGCTTCGTAAAGCCATGCTTTTCCCAAAAGGCATTTCCCTTCTCGTTCTGATCGAACACGACCAGCAGCACCTTGTGAATGTCCTCCCGTTTCAGCGCGGCCAGCGCCGCATGCAGCAACGCCTCGCCAATGCCCTTGCGCTGCTCCGACTCCGCGACAGCGGCATGGTGGATCAGGCCCCTGCGCCCGTCGTGCCCCGCCAGGATGACACCGATGATCCCGTTTCCCTCCTCCGCGACAAAGCACGTCGTCGGATTCCGCCGCACGTACCGGCTGAAGCCTTCCAGAGAGTCGTCCACCGCGTTCAACCCCATGCCCGGCGTGCAGGACCACAGCGCGTAGATGGCCTCATAGTCCTCAATCCGCAGGTTTCTGATTGTCATTGCTCATCCCCCCCTGACGCCGACAGGCGACTGTATGTCCGTATCGATGCGTCTGCTCATGGTAACCAGCTGCTCATTCGTCGCGAAGCCACGCTTTCGGTAGAACCCTTCCGTTCCATCACCACGCTCGGTGTTGAGCCACACGCGTCCAACCTGCCTGTGCCCAAGCTCCTCAAGCAGCGCCTGCAGCAGGGCGGTGCCAACTCCAACTCCCTGAAATGCAGGCAGGACGCAGAACTCGCACAGATGGAACTGTTTGCCGTCAAACCAGATCTCCTCTTGTCCAAGGATCAGTCCGACCGCCCGATCGCCCTCCAGACACAGCAACCCCAGAAAACCCTGGTTCATGCTCATCCGTTCGAGCCGTTGGCAGGCCGATTCCAGCGTCCAGCGGTCATGCCATGGTTCGCCGTTGAACGTCTCCATGAAGCAGGCTGCGGCAGATTCAAGATTGTTGCCATCCATCAGGATGAATTTCATGTTGTCTCCCATCGGTATGGCTCCGAGGCTTCCACGGTATGCGGGCAGCAGACCATGCACTTGAGGCACAGGATGCATTGCTTCCGCACCAGGATCTCCTCGCGGGTGGTTGTCACGCTCCATGGCGTGCCGAGCAGGGCCCCGGTCGGACACACATCCACGCAGACGCGGCAATCGCCGCATTGCGGTTCCCGTGGCGCTTCTGCCGCAACATCAAAGGGTGCCATGGTCAGGACTTTCCCCAGCATCAGCGCACAGCCGAACCGCTCGGTGACCAGCAGGTTGTTCTTGCCGATGAAGCCCAATCCGGCCCGTAGCGCGACCGTCTTGTGCGGGAGCTGCCCGGTTTTGAGCTTGCCGATGCTCCGGTACCCCTCGGTCTCGAGCCAACCGGCCACCTTGACGGCAAGCGCATCCATCTTGCGCTCGGTGTTGCCCACCTCTTTGGTTTTGGGTTCCAGGCCGGCCCGCATGGTGCGGACATATTCCTGTGACAGCGCCTTGCCGAAAAGGACCGCGCAGGGGTATCCCCCGGTCATGTCCGCCGGCAGCATGGACAAGTCGACGAAGTGCACGAAGTCCGCGCCACTGCCCTTGATGCGCTGTTCCCATTGCTCGTTCAGGTTCATGCCAACGCTCCGTTTCACCCTGCCTGTGCAATCAAGACATCGGCTTCCTGATGGAATGCAGACCGTACAATCACGACATCGGCCTCCTGATGTAATGCAACTCGACAAACTGCCCGAACCGCCTCACACCCTCGAGTACGAGCCCGACATCGGCAAACTGCCGCTTGAACAGGGGAATGCCGGTGCCGATGATCGCGGGAGCGATGGTGATGATGTATTCATCCACGGCATTCGCCTTGACGAGCGGGGCGATCAGTTCACCGCCGCCGACAATCCATATGCCCTTGCCATCCATGTGCTTCAGCTTGCTGACAAAATCGACGATTTCACCGGAAACAAAGGCCACATGCCCATCGGCTTCATGCGGCGTCCTGGAGAACACGAAGCACTGCTTGCCCTCATAGGGAAAACGTCCCTTCTCCTCCTGCAGGATCCAGTCATATGTCTTCCGGCCCATGATGACCGTATCGACCGTGTCGTAGAACTCCCTGTAGCCGTTGTCCCCATCCCCCTCCACGCGGAGGAGCCACTCCAGCGACTCCGCGTCGGTGGCGATGTACCCGTCCAGGCTTTGGGCGATGTACAGGATCACGTTTCGTGCCATGGCATGTACCTCTCTCGATAGATTGGGTGTATCTCCATGTACCTGGCGGACTTCTTTCGACAGGCAGCCGCTGCGTTACCGGAGTTTTCGCGGGAGCCGGGAATCCGACTCATCCGTTGTCCTCCACAACAGGTTCATCCGATTTCAATATGGCATATTGCAGACAATCACATATCTCTCCAGCCAAGAGCGAACCCCCGCGAATTCTTCCTTCGAACTGCATCCCGCATTTTTCCATCACCTTTCCGCTTGCCGGATTCAGCGGATGATGATAGGAGAATATCCTGTTGAACCCAATGGAAAAGAAATATCGAATCACCGCCCTTGCCGCTTCGGTGGCAATTCCTCGATTCCAGCAGGACTTCGTGATGCAGTAACCGATGCAAACGCTCTTGATGTCTTCATTGATCTCATTCCCACATATGTAGCCGATCAGGTTGCCCCCATATACAATCGCCCACATGTAAAAGTCTGAATTGGCATATTTTTTGTCATATTCCGAAATCACTTGCTTTGTCCTGTCGATATTCACATGCGGACATTCCATGACAAACCTTGAATTTTCGGCCGAGTTTGCCCATTTTTCGTAGACATCCAGACAGTCATCCATGGTGAACCTTCTGAGTACAAGCCGGTTCGTCATGATCGTCCGTGTTCCGCCATGCACTATCAAGGTTCCCTCCTTGTGCCGTCTTTCCATCCCGATACCCGGGAACAGTCATGAAGCTGGCCAACAACCGAATCCGCTCATCGGATGAACAAGTCAATCATCACGCCTGATATCAAGGCAAATCCCATCGTGAACGCGAGATACAGCACGAACCGCTTCATCCCGAGCACGATCTTCACGGCACCCAGATTCGTGATCTTGGTCGCCGGACCGGTTATCATGAAGGCTGCGGCCGATCCCATGCTCATGCCCGTCGCCATCCATTGCTGCAGCAAAGGAATGGTGCCGCCGCCGCATGCGTACAGCGGTACCCCGACGGCCGCCGCCATCAGGACGCCAAAGGCGCGATTCCCACCAAAAAGGAAGACCATGGCGGTTTCGGGGACATAGCGCTGGAACAGGGCGGCAAGGACAATACCCAGAAGAAAATACGGCCCTGTCGCCTTGCAGTTGCGCCACATATTCTTCAACATGCGAAACAGCATGTTGGGGTCCGTATCCCGGCTTGCCGATTCCGCAAAGCCGGAGAAATTGAAAAAGACCCTGCCCCTGTCCGTATAGAAAACATGAACCAGCAGTCCGGCCGCAACGCCACACAGGATGCTTGCGGCAATGCGAATGATCAGTGCCGTGCCGCCCAATGCGGCGCTGTAGATGATGAGCTGGGGATTGAGCAGGATCGAGCTCATCATGAAGGCCGCAAGCCAGTCGTCCTTGACGCCCTTCCCGGAAAACGAGGCCGCGATCGGAATCGTGCCATACATGCAGATCGGGGAGGCGATGCCGATCAAGCTTGCCGGAACCACGCCCAGCACACCCAGACGCTTCCCGCGCAGGGAAGCAAACAATTGGAGGATTCTTTGCTTGCCGTACACCGAGATGACCGACCCTATCAGGATGCCAACCACCCAGTATCGATAAATCTGGTTGAACTGGAGGGTAAAGTAGTACCACAGATATGTGAATTCCCGCTGCAAGACCTCCGCCACCTGCTTGACCTCCGGAATCCTCTGAAGCAAATCAGACATCGCTGCATGCATGTGATGTGCGGCTGACGAAGCGCCCTTCGGGACACCGCCATGACGCTTACTTGATGACGACCAGTTGATACGTGCGGCTTCCCAGGCCGATCTCCTCGGCGTGTTCCAGCGACAGGAAACCGTGCTTGCTTTCAACGCGCGCGACAAAGGACTCGTTCCCTTCGGCCTTCCACACCAGGTCGAGGCAGGCCTGATCAAGCGCCACAGGATCATGGGACGCGAGGATGCCGATATCGTGGATGTCGGGCTCCGCCGGGCGTCCGTTGCAATCGCAGTCGATGGACAAGCGGTTCATCACGTTGATGTAGGTGATGTTTTTCCCCTTCCCAAGCGCGTCCGAGACAGAAAGCCCCGCTTCCGCCATGCCCTTCTGGAACTTGTCGACATCCCCCATGATGCTGCCTTCCGTGCGTTCCCCGCCGGAGTGGATCCACACCTTGCCCTTGGATGAACCGATGCCGATCGAAATGTTCTTCACCGCACCCCCGAAACCGGCCATCTGATGGCCCTTGAAGTGGGACAGCACAAGCATGGATCCATAATTGGCGAAATTCGCGCCCACATAGTTCACGCCGCCCAGCACATCGCCGCTGCCGACAGACAGTTCCATGGAATCCTTCTCGTCCATGATGTCGATCGGTTCAAATCCGTGGTCCTTCGCCACCTGGTAATGCATGGCCGTTTCCGCGCGGGAACCGCCGTAGGCCGTATTGCATTCGACATATGTCCCCTTGAGCGAAGTGACGAATCCGCCAATGAGCTCCTGCCGCAGATAGTTGCTGCTCGGCGGCTCGCCCGTGGACACCTTGACCGCAAGCTTGCCGGTCGGCGTCCACTGCAGCGCGTCATACACCGCCTGCAGTCCTTCCGGGCTGATGTCCGCGGTCATGAAGACATCCGATGTTCCGTTGCCGGATTGTGTTCCCGCTTCCGGAGACACGCTGACCGAAGCGGTTGTGGCTTCTACTGCCTGTGTCGTTTCGCCAGCCTGGGTCGATTCATTTGTCGTGGCCGAAGCGCTTGTCTGGACTGGTTCACTCGCCTGGGTTGTTACACTCGTCTGGGCTGATTCGCTTGCCTGTGCCGTTTCGCTGCTTCCTACCGGCGACTTTCCCGTCTGTCCGCAGCCAGAAGCGAGAAGCGCCACCACCGCGACAACCAGCAGCATGGCCATCAGTTCTCGCTTCATGAGCTTCCTCTTCATGAGCTTCGTCTTCATGGACATCCTCCGTCATCCGGCACACCGGGCTTTTTCCTGGGTCTTCGGGCGTATTCAATCTCGCTTTGCATCAGCAACAGCAACGATTCACGATCTTCCGGCTGCAGCCCACGCAGCGTGAAGTTGTCGCACAGCATGTGGCATTTGCGATATGCGACACCCTGATGCGTGAACCGGTATGCCGAGCCGCAATTGCAGCAATACGGCGCCTTGCAGTCCTTGGCCCCGAGGATGCCTTTCCTGATCCTGTCGGACAGAAGATCGAGCTGCTGCAGCGTCTGCGGGTTTTCAACGCGCACCTGCACCTCGAATGGCCCGAAATTCTTTCCGACAGGATTGACGATGGCGGTTTCCCGGCTTTTCCTGATGTGGCAGAAGAGCCTGTACACATCGCCGTACCCCCGTTTCACCTTGACGGTGAGTCCGTTCTCGGAGAACAGACACGCAATGCTTCCGGTCATATCCCGCACAACCGGATCCGATATGGTTTCCAGCACGTCCTCGACTGTCAGGGAAAGATCATGCTTGTCCATCGGTTCCTCCCGATTTGTTCCTCCATCATATCCCTTCCTTTGCATCATGCCAAGCCAACGGGCGCATGAACGCCACATGAGGTGCAATCCGGTCACCATACCCGTTTCCCGCTGTCGCAAGACATAACCGCAGTCCACTGCGTACCGACACCGATACCAATACTGGAATCGGAAACGATATGCGTACCGACACCGGTACCGATTCCGGAACCAGAATCGATATGCGAACCGGAATCGGCTCCGGTAGCGGGGCGGGCACTCCCTGACGGCTTCCCGGCCGCAAACACCCATGCGGTGAATCATGAGAGGTGAAACATGATCTGTTCTATCCCCTTTACGCTCAATGATCGAAATGGTTGCATAGAAGTCGCGTACAAGGAAAACACGGACATCGCGGAATCCGGATTCGACATGTTCTCACCGGAAGCGTTCGATCCGAAGATCGCACTCGGCTATCCAACCATGCATGCGCGCGTCAGCCGTTATGAGGGCACCGGATACCGCACGGCAAGCGGGTGGATCCAGATCCTGCACTGCCGATACTACCAGACGGTTTCCGATACGGTTCCGACGGCATCCGACGCCTGCATCGATTTCGGGAACCCGTTCTTCGCATACGGGTACCCAAGCGAAATCTACGACGCGCCGGCAAACAATCTCGGTTCGTACGCCAAAATGGAGTGGGTGGCGGACACGTTCCTCGTCCCATTCCCCGCACGCTGGAACAACCATACCATCTCGTTCCTGTGCGGCTTCCGCTGGGGATACGATGATGAGCTCGAGGATGGCCGGCATCGTGTCCGCCTGCATGATTTGCAGGTTCTGGACAAGAACGCGTGGGCCGGTGTCCTTCCGCTGCTGCGGGAGAAGTGCCCCGAACATCGATTCTCCGAATAGCGGCGACGGGTCGTGTTCGTCGTGCTTCCATATAGGATTCTTGTCATCCGCTTCTTGGCAGATGATCCCGGGTATTGACGGCTTGCGGCGTTACCATGTACGGTACAGGGAGCAGACGCGGGGAGGATTCATTCATGTTTGAAAAGAAGGAATACCCCATACTGGAGTTCGATTGCAATCCAAAAGCCAAGATTGAACCACTCAATGTCGTCACGAAAATCGATGCACCCGCATGCTGTGTGATCACCTTCTTCAACGATGTGATCGCCGACATGCTGCAATCCGGCAAGCTGAACCAGATCGCCACCTTCTACACGGCGACGGTCCACCTGCCGATTTACGAAACCGAGCACCTTGGCAACAGGATCGGACTCGTGCAAGGCTTCCTGGGGGCCGCCGGTGCTGCGGCACAATTGGAAGAACTCATCACCATGGGCTTTTCCAGGTTCATCGTCTGCGGGGCGGCCGGCGTCCTGCAAAAGGGAATCCAGGTCGGTCATCTGGTTGTGCCCAACGCGGCCGTCCGCGACGAGGGTGTGTCGTACCACTATGTCGCGCCTTCACGGGAGATCGCCTGCAACCAGCATGCGATCGACACGATTGAAAGGCATCTGCAAACGAAAGGCATTCCCTATATCCTGGCGAAAACCTGGACAACCGACGCCTTTTACCGGGAAACCGAGGACAAACTGGCCCTGCGGGTTTCCGAAGGCTGCGTCACGGTTGAAATGGAAGCCGCGGCGTTCTTTGCCGTGTCGCAGTTCCGCAGCGTGACGCTGGGCCAGGTTCTGTTTGGCGGCGACGACCTCAGCGGCGTGACGTGGGATGCCCGTTCATGGAAAAGCAGGGAGGAAATCCGGAAAAACCTCGTTGAGATCTCCTTTGATATCTGTGCGCAGCTGTGAGCGCCGTGACCGACGATATCTGCGCGCAGCGGTGCGTGCCGTGACCGTTGATATTTGCGCGCAGCGGCGCGTGCCGTGACCGTCGATATCTGCGCGCAGCGGCGCGTGCCGTAACCGTCGATATCTGCGCGCAGCGGCGCGTGCCGTAACCGTCGTCCCCTTTATCCAAGCGGGAACATGATATCCACTCAATCGAGGGGACATTGCAGCCTCACCGTATCCAGCCACGCCTGTACCTGTTCCGGCCGGACCTCTCCCGCCACCGCAATGCCAGGCAGAAACGCGGCACTGGCGCACGCATTGCCCATGTCCTTTTCAATGTGCCCCGCGCCGCCGCCGCCGTTCGTGCAGAAAGGCAACACGGTTTTCCCGGTGAAATCGTGCTGCCGCAGAAAGCTCAACACCGGCGGCGCCATGGTGCTGAACCAGTTCGGCGTACCGACAAACACGATATCGAATGCATCGATCGGCTCACTCCCGGCAATCAGTCGGGGACAAAACCCGCGTTCAGTTTCACCCCGCGCCTTCTTGACGGCGGTGTTGTAATCAAACGAGTAGTTGTCCTGCGGAACCAGTTCCCGCAAGGCACCGTTCGTCTGTCGCGCGATCTCTTCCGCCAGCTGCCGCGTGCTCCCGAAGAGCGTGTAATACGCAACCAGTATCCTAGCCATCATCCGGCTCCTTTCAACGGGGCGCCCGGCGCCTGGGGCATCCATGATGCCTATTATTCGTGTCTACGTTCGGGATATCTCAAACTCGCAGGTTGCATCGCCGCGAACGATCGATTTCTTGACGACAACACCGACAGGCTTCTCAAAAACGGAGGAAAAGAGCTTCTCGTACCATCCGGCGGAGCATTCACAGTAAACCGGGGACATGTTTTCCGTATTCCTCGCCGTATTGCAATAGCAGCGATCATATATCCCGACAATCACATCCCCCGCGAGGCGCAGCTGGCCACCACCGATGTGATTGCTGTTCAGGTCGTCAAGAAAGGCCTGAAGGCCTTCCATGCGCTGGTATGCAGCCTTGGCTTCCTCGATGATGGCGGCGGAAATGCACTGGTGCCCACATGGCCGCATGATGCTGCGCGCCGTGTCCTGACCATGTTTCGCAATCAGGTCGTCCAATATCACCTTGATGTGCTTTGCTTCCTGCGCGGCGCTTGCCCTCGTGCCCTGAGAAACGGTTCCTTCGGCGTACGCGTTGGACGCATCGGTGCCGATCACAGTCGATATGCTCTCCAGCAGGCGTTCCATTTTCTTTGACATGATCATGCTCCTCCATCTGTCAAAACAGCATCGCTATCCCCTTGCCATTCCGCTCTTCACATACTTCTGCGTACAAGACAGCATCGCTATCCCCTTGCCATACCGTTCTTCACATATTGCTGCGTATGCGGGCAAACCGACATGCAAATGCCGCAAGTGGCATGATCCTTGCCCGATGCCACGCCGCGGCTTTTGACGGTTTCCCTGCATGCCGCGAAATCGATCAACTCGTCGCGGTCGACGTGCACGTTCCAGGTCTTGTTCCTGATGGCGTGCCCCGGACACGAATCGGCGCAGAGGCTGCAATTGCCGCACAGGCAGGCATAGGTGGCGGGTTCTGTCACCAACGGGGCGTCCGTGAGAATCGAGGTGAATCTCACGGCACTGCCATACGCCCTGGTCACCAGCAGGGAACTCTTTGTGATCCACCCGAGTCCGGCCAGGGCGGCGACGGTCTTGTGGGGCATTGCGGCATACCCCTTTTCATGGGTCCTGCGCTGGGCGCTTACATGCGCGGTTGTCTGCGGCACCGCCCGATAACCTCTCTCTACCATGTATTCGCCGACCCTGGTGCAGATCTCATCAAGCCTTGCATTGAGGCTGTCGTATGCCTCGACATACTCGGCATGCGGCCCTGTTGGGATTCTGCCGACAATATCGGGGTTGATCGCAATGCCGATCGATATGCCTCTTGGCAAGCCTTGCCCGGCAGCCTCGGGCAGCATGCTCAAATCCGCATAGCCGAAGAGATCCGCTCCGGCGTCCTTGATCAGTTCATCCAGTCCGATCATCGCCATCCTCCGTCCAGCCCGATGCCCCAGCAGATGTCGGTCTTGCTGGCGTATGTGTCACGGCACCAGGAAACATAGCCCCTTGCCTCATCCAGATTGTCCGTATTGCCTTCAAGATAACGTATCACATCCTTGTCGGAAAGATACTGGTAGATCGCTTCCGCATCATCCTGTGTGATCTCCCGAAGCATCAGCCGATCCGTTTCCAGTGTCTGAAAGTCAATCAATGCGCTCATATGACACAACCTCACGATCTTCTTCAGGGATACCGAGCATGTTCCCGTTCTCGTCTTTCTTGGCAAGCGCGGCCACTTCCCCAAAATGCGCATTCGCGTCATCCCATCGTCTCGGAACGAATCCGGCCCCCTCTTCCGTTGAGCCTTCCTTCCCGATCACAGCGAATGACGCCTTGATACAGGTATTGATTTCCATGCCACTTTCCTCCCATCAGCGACCAATCATCCACGCTACGCATCTCATGAGAACATGTGCGACCCATGCGCAGTCCATGCTAGACCGATAACAACCGGGCTGGAACATGCCCATTACCCGGGCGCCTCCAGCACCATTTCAAACTCCAGTTCGTGCCTGATGCGGATGCCATCCACCCCAATCAGGGGAATGCCCGGCTTCAGCCTTCGCGAAAGCGTCAAGGCATTGATGTGTGCCGCTTTCAAATCGAATCCCCTCCGCTGGTAAAACCGGATGGCATGGATATCATCGTTCGTTGTTATCAGCCAGACTCTTTCACAGGCTTGTCTGCGCGCAGCCTCAATGACCGCATGGATCAAAACCGTGCCCATCCCCTTGTTCTCCTCAAGGCTGTTGAGCGTGACGATCTCACATTCCCGATTCTCCACATGGTAAGTCACGATGCCTTTGACTATGCCCTCGTCCAAGCATATGAATCCCGGCAAAGCAGTGGTATCCAACAACCTGCCCCTGGAGACGATCGGTGGGCATTGCCATGCTTCATACAAGATCCGGTTCACTTCGTCACGGTACTGCGCATTGATTTCACAGACCTGCATGAGAACACTCCTTCTGTATGTATGTGCATGAAAGCAGTCCGGTATCTCAGCGTCCTCACACAACAATGGGAAACCAAAACAAATCGTAAGCATACGCCTTCACAAGTCCCAGCTTCTCAGCGAGACAAGAAGAAGCATGATTGTCTTCCATGCAGTCCCAATGGGAGAGAACCCCAAGCTCCGCATGCGTCTGTAGAAGGGCCTGGGCCACGATCTCCGCCAATCCCTTTCGACGATGTGTTTCTTCTGTTTCTATGCCGATGACATGCGTATTGTCCCCCATGCATCCTGAATACGCGATACTCACGACGCGTGCCGCTGTTGTCATGCAGTAACCCACGCCTTTTGCCGCGTATTTCCCCGCTGTTCCCCAATACTTCTCAATGATGCTGGTGACAAACTCGGGATTCTCGTATCTCTCAGGATGGCGGAGAATATCCTCGATGGTCACGAGGAAGAACCCGTTCGGGACAGGATTGACCGAATGAACGAGATCTCTGGCATGTTCGGATGTATACACAAGCTGTTTGTCATGTCTCATCTCCCTCGATGCAAAGAGGCGTGGCATTGTCGCTTCCCAACCCGGGTCACCACTTGCCTCAAAACAATCCATCCCACCCCGTATCATCCTCTCTCCAAGGCATCCGTCAATCAGCCCGTTGATATCTTGAAACAAGGCATCACAGTGAGGATCTCCGCAAAAATGAAACCCTTCAAGCCCTTTGCTCCAGATGAGCGCGACATCAGGATGCGCTTTCTTGTCGACAAACACCCAGCCTGGCATGATGCCCTCAATCACAGAAATCGCTTCCGGTCTGGGCCGATGCTTTCGTTCGATGATCCCCTCCACCAAACCAAACGCTTCAGGAGCCAACTCAATCATCCCATTTCCTCCTACTGCTTGTTGGTGCAGGTGAACAGACACGCTGCCAGCTTGGGATGCCGTATCTGGTTCTGTACCAGCTCCCAGCCTGATTGCGCACGATCCGCCTGCATGTCCGGCTCAAATCCCATATCGAGATACACGCGAATCCCCTTGAAGCTGGTTGTTTGCGTGTACAGGCACGCCCGCTCGTATCTTTGTGCGAGTGTCTGAACTGCCAAGCCAACCAGCGGACGACACAAGCCTTCTCCTTGATGCTTCTTCAATACGACAACCCAGCGGAGCATGCCCTGCTCCATGCCATCGTGTGTACAGAACCATGCCGTTGCGGTGCCAACCGGTATCCCATTGCTGTCACAGCAGAAAAAGCACCCTTGCAACACGCGGTCGATGTGGCTCATGAATTCATCATGGAAATACGCACTGGCTTCAGGGATGGATGGGAATTGTTCCGCCTCAAATGCGATTCTTGCCCACTGAAGCTCGTCTCCGGGCTGAAAAACCCTGTAGGAATATCCTTCGGGGAACCTCACCTGCGTTGGCGGCAACAACTGCCTGCTGTTCATATACAGCTTGATATATTCCATACTTGCTCCATTGGCCATCTTCCCGGCAAGCGTGCCATTCATGAAGATCGGACTTTGGGAAGAGATGACTTCGCGATCCAGCCCTGCTCGATCCAGTACTGCTTCTCCACCGGGGAGCTGTCCCAGCCCGCGGCATGCATTTTTGCGAACATCACAAAAAGGAACCGGGACTTCAGCCCGGGCTTCGGTACGCCGGCCTTGCCTACTTTCGTGGCGAGTTTTCTCATGTCCGCTTCGATTTGCTGCTTTTTTTCCGGCTTGACCATCGCCCAATTCATCGCCTGCACCGCAACCGCATAGCGCCGTATCGAAGGCACACCCATGAACAGCAGCGCCTGCTGCACCTGCTTTGCCGCGGCCTTCGCGCCGCCTCCGGCGCAGGTGGAAATGACGACGGCCTTCTTCCGGAACATCCACGGCAATGGGCGATGGGACATCCAGAAGTCGAAGAACAGGTCGATCAGCGCTTTCATCTGTGCAGACGGGCCCATGCAGTAGTTGGGCGTTGTGAAGATGAGCAGCTCCGAGCGCTCCATGGCGTCGAGCAGCACCTTCTTCTCCGGGTGGAACGGGCACGCTTCACGATGCTCGATGCACGTGTAGCAGCCAAGGCAGAAGTGGTTTAGATCGCGCGGCAGGAAGAACTCCGTGACATCGGCGTCGACTGCGAGGTGCTCCGCCAGCATTCTGCCGATGTGCCACGTGCTTCCCTTGTGATTCTGGCCGTTGATGATCGTGATCTTCATCGCATTCCCCCATCACGCGAACGCCGCAATTCCCATCGCATTCCCCCATCACGCGAACGCCGCGATTCCCGATTCCATCATGGATACGCACATGCAGGCCGCATGACTGCAGGAGGGACGCGTGAATCCTTTGCCTGCCCCATGTCGGTCAGGCATCTGCCTCACATCATATCCAACTTCCCGCATGACGCCAACGTATCCGGAAGCGCCTCTTCACACCTGAACCAAAGATGCCCTATGTGGCGTGAACGCGTCTCCTGGCAGGTTGATTGAAAAACACGGTGCCGCCAGGCATGACAACGCCCCTTGCGGATTGCATGAAGAAAGACGCCATGTCACATGCATGACACAACGTCTTTCGTTCCTGCGCAGTTTAAAAGGGATGACCCGCTGCGGTTGCCGGTGCCTGGATCCGTTCAGCCTTCCTGCCTGGCCTACCCGCTCAGCCTTCCCGCTGAGCCTTTCTGCCTGGCCTTCTCGCTCAGCCTTCCTGCGAAACCAGGGACGGACACTCCGGCTGGTTGAGCATTTCCTTGAGTATCTCCACCGTCCACCCGTGGTCGTCATCCTCGTGCAATCCGGATACCGTGATGGTTCCCACCACGCCGACATGCCTGACAAGGACGGGAAACGCGCCGCCCGCCACATAGATGCCAATGCGGTCATCCTGCCGCGTCTGACCGGCGCGAATTCTTTTCGCCATGTACAGGCTGCTCTTGAGGAAGCGGTTGACCAGATAATTCTTCCCTGCCACCCAGAGGTCATTGTCGGGAGAAGTCCCCTCCATGTTGTGGGCAAACAGGGTGAATCCATTGCGGATAATGGAAATGGCAATGGATTTCCCCTCCCTTTTTGCCCGCTCAACCAGCTTCAATCCGATCTCCATCGCGGTGTCCGCCGTAAAGGTCGTGAACTGGAGCATGGCTTCCTGCTGTGCGATGATATCGTAATACCGTTGATTCTGATCCATGACGATTCCTCCACACAATGATTCACAAAGGGTACCAATGCCAAAACATGCACATGGTATACGACGGGAACCACATTGTCAAATCAGTCAGGATTCCGTGTTGATGCGTTCTCCTCACATGCCTGTCAAACCAGGCGTGCGACACGAAACCCCAGGTCATCGATCCGAAAGGTCGGATGCCCTCGGCGTCGGTTCGTCGCCAGGCACCCCCGTTCCGCATCACACCAGCCGCCTCCACGAAAAACACGGTAGGGGCCATAGACTTCGGGGTCATACTGGTCCCAGCACCACTCCCAGACATTCCCGAGCATGTCGTACAGCCCGAATGCGTTCGGCTTCTTCTCCCCAACGGGATGGGTCCGCCCTTCCGCATTCTCCCTGTACCAGGCGATCTCGTCCAACACCCCGTAACGGGCATCCCGGGAACCCGCCTGGCACGCGTATTGCCACTGCGCATCCGTCGGGAGGCGAAATCCGTCCGCCAGCGGATCGCAGGTTACATGGCTGTCATCGTGCACAAGGTAGCACGCCTGCAGCCCATCGCGCTCGGACAACCGGTTGCAGAACGCGATGGCATCCAGCCAGGAGACATGCTCCACAGGATGCGCCGCTCCCTGGAAGGAGGAAGGATTCCGGCTCATCAGGGACATGTACAACCCCTGAGTCACAGGAACCCGCTGCAGCAGAAAAGGTGGAATGCGTTCCACCCACGTCCGTTTCTTCCGATCGTCCCGCAACTGGATTTCCCCGCCAGGAATGCGAACCATCATTTCGCTGTCCATTGAATCCCCGCCAGGCAATGGGGAACCCGTCATGTCCCGCAATGAATCCTCCGTTCGCATCTCATCCATCCATGCGCTCCCACCATCGTGGCAAGCCACAATCTGTCGGCTCCTTCACCGCTAAGGCAAGCCAAGACCGCCGCCTCATGAAGGACTCCTTTTCCACTCCGATGATACGCAATCGGCGAAGCGTGAGCAAGGATGACAAAGTTCTGCCTTCAAGGGTGAATGGAGATGTATTACAACCAATACTGGTATATAATATGAAGCATTGTGACTTCCAAAACAATACGTTTGCCTGGCCAGGAGGATTCGCATGAAGCTATATGTGGACGCAACCGCTGCGAAAGATGGAAACGGATCGATCGACAGGCCATTCCGGCAAATCAACGAAGCCGCGAGAATCGCGCTTCCCGGAGATGAGATCCTGGTTGCCCCAGGCGTGTACCGGGAATATGTCGATCCCGTTCACGCCGGTACGGAAGAGGCCCGCATCACCTATACCAGCACGAAGCCGCTGGGTGCCGTCATCACGGGCGCCGAGCAGGTGAAATCCTGGCAGCCCCACAAGGAGAACACCTGGGTCTGCCGCATCCCCAACAGCGCCTTCGGCAGCTACAATCCCTATACCACCTTGGTCTATGGCGACTGGTATTTCGCGACCCCGAACAAGCATACCGGCTGCGTTTTCCTCAACGACAAGGCCATGTACGAAGCCACTTCCCTGGAAGAGTGCCTCAAGGGAGAAGTCTACGAATGCAGCTGGTCGCCGGAGGACTCCGTCTACAAGTGGTATGTCGAGCAGGATGAAGCCACCGATGAAACCATCCTGTATGCCAACTTCCACGGCAGGAATCCGAATGTGGAAAACGTGGAGATCAGTGTCCGCCGCATGTGCTTCTTCCCGTCCAAAACCGGTATTGGCTACCATACGGTCAGCGGCTTCAAGATCGACAAGGCCGCCACAACCTGGGCCCCGCCCGCCGCGTTCCAGGACGGCATCATCGGCCCCCACTGGAGCAAGGGCTGGATCATCGAGGACTGTGAAATCGCCAACAGCAAGTGCTCCGGCATCTCGCTCGGCAAATACCTCGATCCGGACAACGACCACTACTTCACCTTCAAACAGGTGAAGAGCCCCACCCAGATGGAACGCGACGCGGTATGCCGCGGCCAGTATCACGGATGGCTCAAGGAAAAGGTCGGCAGCCACATCATCCGCCGCTGCAACATCCACCATTGCGAGCAGGGTGGCATCATCGGGCGCATGGGCGGCGTGTTCAGCGTCATCGAGGACAATCACATCCACCACATCAACAACATGATGGAGCTCGGCGGCGCGGAGATCTCCGGCATCAAGATGCATGCCGCCATCGATGTGCTGATGCGCCGCAACCACATCCACCACTGCACGATGGGCATCTGGTGCGACTGGGAAGCACAGGGAACCCGTATCAGCCAGAACCTGCTGCACGACAACCAGCGCCCCGCTTTTGCCAGGCATCTGACCGGCGGCATGGGCTCACAGGACATCTTCGTGGAGGTGAGCCACGGCCCGACACTGATCGACAACAACATCCTGCTTTCAGAATCCAGCCTGCGTTTCGCAACGCAGGGCGTCGCCATGGTCCACAACCTTGTCTGTGGCGCCCTGACGGAAGTCGGCATGGGTACCGGTCCGCGCTACACGCCGTACCACATCCCGCACCGCACCGAGGTGATGGGCTTCATGACCTTCCTGCATGGCGACAACCGGTTCTACAACAACGTGTTTGTTCAGAAATGGGGATCCGTAGGGAAGATCAATCTGGAGCGCGGCCCCGACTCCAACCCGGAAAACAGGGAAGTCGGCACGCACATGTTTGACGAGTACCCCACCCATGCGGCATGGCTCGCCCAATTCGACTTTGCCAACCGTCCCAACATGCGCGCGCTGGAGCCCGCCCATTTCGGGCACTTGCCGGTCTGGAGCGAGGGCAACGCGTACCTCAATGGCGCCAAGGCATGGAAGCATGAGGTCAATGGACTGCTGCATGCGGATACGGATGTCTTCGTGGAGCTGACGGAACAGGACGGCGGTTATGTGCTGAACACCAATGTCTACGAGAAGATCAGGGACTTTGGCAGCCGCATGATCCACACCGACATCCTGGGCAAGGCATTCGAGCCCGAACAGCCTTTCGAGAACGCGGACGGCACGCCGATCCGATTTGACGCGGACTTCTTCGGAAATCACCGCGGCCTCCACGTCGTTCCCGGACCGTTTGCCACGGGCAGTTCGAGCATCGCACTGTAACTGCCCCCCGGCTGCCGCATATCCGGAAACGTGACACGATCTGATGGACACGGCATGTAAGACAGTGCCTGTCGTCCCCTTCGCCGTGAAGAGCGGGCGACAGGCACTGCCTTTCTGTCATACTCCCGCTGTCGTGTTCACGTTGTCATGCTCCCGCTGTCATGCTCCCGCTGTCATGCTCCCGGCCGCAGTGCTTTCCTGACAACCACTTTCCCGTCCCGTTCCGCGCTGATGGTGAAACCACATTTCTCGAACATCGGCAACGGCCCCCTGAAATCATGCGCGACCGTGGAAAAATCCCTGTGCACATAGGCCTCGACGAAGTCATGGCCGTCGGCGGCGGCATCACGGCAGACTTGCTCCAGCAGCCGTGTTGCAATGCCCATTCTTTGCACATCGGGCGCGATCATGAAGCAGAACACGGACTTGACGCTCACGCGATCGTCTTTGGCTTCGATCGGCCAGAACGAACGCAGATAATCGACCCCGCTCCGGCAATCGGCTGATGCATTGCACCATCCCACAACGTCATCGCCGCGATATGCCAGATACCCTTGCAGGCTGCCTTCCCGAACAAACTGAAGAGCGCGCTCACGCCTTTCCTCCCGCGTCGGAAACCAATGCCGGCTCTCCGCGGCATACGACGCATCACTGCGCCACGTGACACAGTAGCACGGGAGTTCGTCCTTGGCCGTTCTGTCATCATGGGGCGTCACATCGAAAAAACGAACGTACGTCTCCGCCAAGTCCGGTGTCAGCTTCACGATCCTGATATCCATGCTCTCTCACCTCACATCAATAACAGATGTATCCGTCAGGTCACCTCGGGTATTCCGACCTCCGTACCATCCTGCCTGACTCCAGCCAAGGATGGCATGCATATGATAGTCTATGCCTTGCCTGTGACAACTGCATGTCAGGTTTCAAACCGTGCTCCTGTTCCGATCTTCCGCAAATGGGAACCCATCATGCCCAATTCCCTTTTTCATATGGACAACTACCGTCGTATCGGGTTGCAATTCGGGATCTGAGCAGATCACATATCCCTGCCCCTCCCAGAATCGGATGGCTTGTTCGTTGTTTGTCTGGACTGACACCCGATACTGATTGATTCCATGGAGCCGATGGACTGTATCTTCAATCTCCTTGATGATACATTTTCCGTATCCCTGATAGCGATATTGGGCTTTGATCATGAGAAGCGATATGTAGCAATGAATTCCGTCTTCCCCGCATTGGTTCGGAACATGGTCCACAACACCAATCGTATCGCCCTCTTCATTCACAACCAAGCTGAAGATGCCATGCGATTCCCTGGAATGCGCCACATCCTCGCATACCATGTCAAGGGATGCCTTCGCCTCGGGACCCAAAGACAGGAAATCCTCACATGCCTGGTAGACCTGAAAGGCATGCTCGATGTTCCCCTCATCCACAGGCACCAGCTGAACGCAGCCCATCGTTGTGTCCCTCCCGCATCACCCGCCGTGAATCAGCAAAAAACCCATCAGGAGCCGACAAGAACGCAACACGGTTCCTTCAGCCCAGCACCTTCATCATGACATGTTCCGTCACGCCCTGCTTGTACAGGTCCGGAACACATCCCACTTCATGGTATCCGATGCGCTCGTACAGCTGTTTTGCTTTCGGATTGAAGTCCGCAACAACAAGAAAAGCCTTGTTCGCGCCGATGCACAAAACCTCTTCGAAATACCGCAGCATGCGGCTTCCAACGCCAAGACCGCGACACGCCGGCTTGACCGCGATGATATGCAGATAGGGAAACCCATGGAACGCCCCATTGGGTATCATCCATAGAAATCCCAGACATGCGCCGTCCGCATCAAGCGCCACCAGCAGTTCCTTCCTTGTGATCCCTTCGATGATCGCCTGCTGTGCCTTGCCTTCATCGGAGAAATAGACACGTCCCAGCTCCGACTCCATCAAAGCGGTCTTGCAGTCTTCCAGATATCGTTCGCTGCCTGGCATCATGTCGATCACCGTCATCGCGCCTTCATCATGGCTTGACAGGACAGAGCATGCTTCACCATTTCTTTCTGTTTTTCTTTCTGTCTTTCTCTCTGTCTTTCCTTCTGTTTTTCTTTCTGTCTGTCCTTCTGTCTTTCCTTCTGTCATTCCTTGCATCCGATGGGAACTCCTTTCCATCCTGGCAGACCGACCACCGCACCGCCATCGTTTGGCGCCCCTGAGCCTTTCGGCAGCCCGCCAGGAACTACGGAACGATCCGTTCCAGAAAGCAGACCTGAAAGGGGAGATGCGCAAATTGTCTTGTCCCTTTGACCTGGAAGCCATTTCTGATGTACCAGTTCTTCAGGACGGTATTCTCCTCAATGATGCCGATGGAGACCTTTTTCCCGCCAAGATCCCTGACCGTGTCCATGACAAACCGGATCAACCGGGCGCCATAGCCGAGATGCCTGCATGCGGGCAATACGGCCAGCTTTTCCATGTAGTACACATCGTCATCCTTCTTCTCGATGGCCACTGTCCCAACCAGATCGCCCTCATGGAACGCGCCGTAGAAAGCGGCTCCTTTGTGTGCCATGGCCTGCAGCGCCTCCAGCTCCATGAATGCGGGATTTGTCGGCGCGTTCTGCCTGGTCAGATGCATCTCATCCGCCACCGTGATGAACGAATCACGGATGACACGCACGCATTCTTGATTGAGCTCTTCGATCTGCCTTATTTCAAGCATGTCTGTTCCCTTCCGCCTGAGTACATCCATCTGCAAAACGATGCCGCGCTGTCATGGCATCTTCTGTCGGGCATCCATTGACGGCTATCCTTCATGTACCTGGTCTTTGTCATTTTGAATGAGGACTTCCCACACGATCTTTGTCTCCTGATAACGATTCATTTCGCATTCCGCCAGGTGCTTCACGACCCAACCATCTTCAAATAGACGCTCGATGGCCGGCTGATCGAAGAATCGCTTGTACTTCCCATTCACGTGATAATAGTTCGGTTCGACCTGCGTGCCCTGGCCTGCGCCATAATGATGATCTTTCGTCGAGTTGACGCGACATAACAGATAACCGCCATTCACAAGCACGCGTGATATGTCTCTGATGATTTTCATCGTGTCTTCCCATGAGAAATAATGCAGCGACAAGTCGGCGATGACGACCCGGACGCTTTCATCTTCAAAGGGAAGACCACCCAGCATGTCAAACAAACGGGTATCGGGTTCCTTGATGAAATGTTTCAGCCGGTTCAACGCTTCTTCCGAATAGTCACATGATATGACGCGATATTGCTTCTCCGTCAGGTAAAGCGTATCATTGCCGAATCCACAGCCCAGGTCGATGATGGCCATATCCTTGGAAAGCGCCAGCACACTTTCGAACTGGTCGAGCCAATCATCGCAAACAGGCTTGCCACTGCCTGTTTTGCGATAAATGTCATTCCATTCATTCCGCTGCTGATCCATTGCTCCTCCCCCCGAGCGATTCCCGATGATCGATTCACACCAGCCTGCCATGCATGCCGCCCGTCACGGCCACGCCAACGATCCACACATGCCGCCCATGACACCCTGGAACTGTAGGGAATCTTGGCCATTTCGTTACAATGCAATCCACCAGCAAACGCCGTATTTGTCGATCACGGTCGCACAACACTTGTTCCATGGGACCTCCGCAATCGGATGAATCACAACCCCACCATCACGCAGCACATCAAATGCATTGCGCACGGCTTCTTCGCTCCCCATCTCGAAAACGTTGAAGGTCATCGTTTCCCATTTCTTTTCGTGTACGATGCTGATATCACAGGGATTCGCAGCCTCTGACAATGCCAGGAAGCCTTCACCCTGTACGGATAGCTCACAATGCGCATACGCTGTTCCCGTATCATTCCTGATCTCAAACGTGATTTCAGCCCCAAAGGCCTTGCAATAGACTGCTGCCGCTTCAAAGCTGTTCTTCACATAGACCTGCGTGTAGTTCTTCATACTGCCTCCCTTGCGACGATATATCGTCCTCACTTTACATCATCGATCGTGTCTGCATAAGGTCCGAATCAAATTCTAGCCAATTTGTCCCGATTCCAGAAGCCCCTATATCCCGGTACTCATTTGATACAAAGGGTAACGAATGGGGGGAGCATGACAATCAAGTCAAGAGAGCAAGTGAAAACCATGGCATGTTTGGCAAGGGAAATCCATGGCATGTCAATCAAGGGAAATCCGTGGCATGTCAAACATGTCATTTGCGCAAGAAAAATCCGTGAAAGGACTGCGTTTGCATGAAAACGACACGCTTACTGAGTCTGCTCTGTTTCGCCTTACTGGTCGTCGGCAACACATGCGCACAGGCATCCGACATGCCGGCGGATCCCGATTATGATGTAGTCGACCGGTATGTGCAAGACCAAATGACGGACTGCAGGATCCCCGGCTTCTCCCTGGGCATCGTCAAGGAGGGTGAGCTGCTCTACATGAAAGGGTACGGGCGAGCCGACGACTCAGGTCTCGCCGTCACACCGCAGACACCTTTTTTGCTTGGATCGGTCAGCAAAACCATCACGGCGCTGGCCGTGATGCAATTGCAGGAGACCGGGAAGCTGGATTTGGATCGCCCCGTCAAGGCCTATCTTCCCGCGTTCACCCTGGCGGATGCGCGCGCCGCCGGCGAAATCACCGTACGGATGCTCCTCAACCACACCAGCGGCATTGATCCGGAGGCCGAGTTCCAGGTATGTTCGCTCCGGGGTGACGACGAAACCATCGCGGAACTCGTCGCCAAGTTCAAGGATATCCAACCCGCCTGGCGGCCTGGCGAGCGGTTCGTT
>JAEXRM010000227.1 GCA_023440865.1 Bacillota bacterium | reverse complement strand
GCCCAGTCGGAAGGCCAGGTCGCCGTATCCGACAGTCCTGCCTGGCGCCACCTGCCGCACCGCTTGCCAAACCGCCCGTTGAAAGGAGGTGCCGTTGACGGACAAAGGCGCGCCTTCCGCAACCAGTCTCTCCGGCGTGACGGCTGCCGGGTTTTCGAACCAGGAGGCAAGGAGCGATGCGGCAGCACGCGTCCTGGGATCGGGCCCGTCGGCAGCGGCGCCGGCCGGCGGCATGAATGGGTCAGCACCCGGAAGGACAATGCGGCACAAGCCCAGATTGTCTGTGACTACCTCGACACGGCCGATCGGGGTGTCCGCCTCCAGTCCCCGGTACACCGGCTGCGTGGCAAGCACGGCGACATCCCGCCACAGCGTCGAGCGGTCCGGATACACAGGCACGCCAAGCATCCGCAGCCGCTCCGACGTGACGTGGCCGTCGGAAACCAGCGCCATGCGGACACCTGCGGCCGCGGCCGATTCCCAGTCATGTTCCGTGTCGCCGACATAGAGGATCTCGTCACGATGGAATCCGCACCTGGATACCCATTCAGCCACCAGATGGTCCTTCGTTCCGCCGTGGTTGTCGTCGCGCCCGACCAGTGCGCGGAAATGGCCGGCAAGTCCGTACCGGGTGACCTGATGCCGCAGGGTGCCCGCTTCGGATGCGGAAACGATGGCATGCGTCACACCCGCCGCGCGCGACTGCTCCAGCACGGACAGGACATCCGCATGGATGCGGGCCGTTCGTGGCGCGTCATGGACGGAGTCGGCAGGAATCCGTCCATCCGCCGCCTCGCCATAGGCTTCCCCGAACTCGTCGCACAGCACCCCGTAGTCCTCGTTGTCCAGATCGAATCCGGACAAACGGTAGTACTCCTTCACGGGAAAACGGATACGCAACCGGTATCCCTCGATGGTTTCCCCGCCCAGCCCCCGCCGGTGCATGAGCGCGTCCACCGCGGTCGCGCAGGCTCCGGCATCGTCAAGCAGCGTGCCGTTCCAATCCCAGATGATGTGTCTGATGCGCCGGACACGATCCGGCACGGCGACATGGTTCGTCATGGTTTCCTCCATCCGGACAGACAAGCTCCGGCGATTCTGGTATACTGGACATGTGCCTGTCCTCATCCCACGGATCACGATCCGCCGGTTTGCACAGTGGCAAGACCGGATGCATCGGCCGTCCATCCTGCAGGGAGAACCGTATTGGAAGCCTACGAGTCTGTATTGGCCTGCGTCACCCAGCAAAAGGACTGCGAGCGGCTCATCCGCGCGGCGCTCCACATGACTGCGGCGGGTGGCACCCTCGAGGTGCTGCACGTTTCCGACCGTTCTTTCAACTTTTTCGAGAACATCCGCGAGGGCGAGGCGCTGGAGTACCTCTTCGTCACGGCCAAGTCGGTCGGCGCGGAGCTCACGATCATCAACGCCACCCAGGTGCCCGAAACCGTCGCCCAGTTCGCCGAGCACCGTCAGGTGAAGTGCATCGTCATCGGCACCTCGCACTCGGACGGAAACCGCCGCTTCAGCGAGCGCCTGGGCGAGCTGCTGCACGAATCGGACATCCGCATCGTCACCGTTCCCTTCCAGAGCTGAGCAGCCTTGCATTGTCCCGCCGACCGTCCGACCTGTCCCCACGGCTGGCCGCAACCCCGCACTTACTGACCTTGCGCCTGCTCCTGCAGCGCCTGGTATATATCCCGCTTCGACAGGCCGCGATCCTTCGCGGCTTTTTTCATCGCCGTCATGCGGTCCATGCCGGCCGACTCGTACATCGCCACGTGGGCGTGGACCGGCATCCGGCTCCAGTCCTCCCGCTCGGCCAATGCAAGAGTGGACGCTGCCTCTCCCTCGACCACGACGGCATACTCGCCCCGGGGCTCCCGCTCCCCGTAACACGCAACCAGCTCGGACAGCGTGCCGCGCTGCACCTCCTCGTGCAGCTTCGTCAGCTCGCGCGCCAAGGCGCAGCGCCGGTCGCCGAGCACGGCAAACAGGTCCGACAGCGAGGCGCGCAACCGGTGCGGGGATTCATAAAACACCATCGTGCGGGTTTCGGTCTTCAACGCTTCGAGCTGCCGAATCCGATCCTTGCGCGCCGATGGCAGAAAACCCTCGAAGCAGAACCGCCCGGTTGGCAGACCGGACAGAACGACCGCCATGACGGCCGCGGCGGGTCCGGGCGCCATGGAGACGGGCACGCCGGCCGCAATGGCCGTGCGGATGAGGATCTCGCCCGGATCGGATATGCCCGGGGTGCCCGCGTCGCTGACCAGCACCATGCGCTGTCCCTCGAGGATGCGGCGCACCAACCCACCGGCCTTGTCGTGCTCGTTCATGTCATGGCAGGAAACCAGCGGCTTTTTGATGTCGAAGTGGTTGAGCAGCCGCAGCGTCTGCCGGGTGTCCTCCGCGGCGATCACATCCGCCTCGCGCAAGGCGCGCAGGGCGCGGAAGGTGATGTCCTCGAGGTTCCCGATCGGAGTCGCCGCCACCAGCAGGCTGCCGGCAGGCTGGACTGGATTCGTGTCACGCATGGCATTCCTTTCCCTGTGGCCCTGCGGCATGCAGCCGCGACCGGCTCCCCGTGGACTTGCATGGCGCGGTCGGCCAACCGGCCCGGCCCTGCGGCCTACAGCCTGATGACAACGTGGCGCGTCACGTGGCAGCTGATGTTGACGGCAACCGGCAGGCCGGCGATGTGCGTGGGATGGGCCAGGACGTTCACGCCCAGCGCCGTGGCGCGGCCTCCGGTTCCGGCCGGCCCGATGCCTGTGAGGTTGATGGCGCCAAGCAGCTCGTCCTCGAGCGCGGCGAGGTGGGGCGCGTCGCTGTGCGATCCGACCGGACGCAGCAGGGCCCGCTTCGCCAGCAGGGCGGCCATCTCCATCGTGCCGCCGATGCCGACACCCACGACGATGGGCGGGCAGGGATTCGCACCGGCGCGGGACACGGTGTCGAGCACAAAACGGCGGACTCCGTCGATGCCGTCGGACGGCTTGAGCATCGCCAGTCCTCCCATGTTCTCGCTGCCGAAACCCTTCGGGGAGATTTCGATGGTCAGACCGTCGCCCGCGACGAGCGACAGGTGGATGACGGCGGGCGTGTTGTCGCCGGTGTTGCGTCGCAGCAGCGGATCGTCGACGACGGACTTGCGCAGGAATCCCTCCCGGTACCCCTTGCGCACGCCGGCCTGAATCGCCTCGGTCAGCAGTCCGCCCCCGATATGCGCATCCTGCCCAAGCTCCACAAAAACGACCACCATGCCGGTGTCCTGGCAGATGGCCATGCGCTCCGCGCGGGCGATGGCCGCATTCTCGAGCAGGCTGTCGAGGACTGCGCGGCCCGCCTCGGTGATCTCGGTCTTGCGTGCGTGGCGCAACGCATCCTCCACGTCCCGGTTGAGATTGCAGTTCGCGTCAATGCAGCCGGATGCGACCGCCTCGACGATGTCATGCCACTGGATGTGCCTCATGGTTCCTCCCTGCCGCCTGTCTGGCCGTGATCCGTCCCGTACCGTTCGAGCGCGTTGCGGGCCGCGGCCTGCTCCGCCTCTTTTTTGGAGCGGCCGGTTCCCGTGCCCAGCGTCGCGCCATCGCAGGTGACCTCCACCTCAAAGACGCGCGCGTGGTCCGGTCCGGTGCTTCCGATGACACGATAGGCGATGCTGACGGAGCCCTTCTGCTGCAGCAGCTCCTGCAGGCGCGTTTTCCAGTCCGCATCGGCCTTGCCCGAAAGCGCCGCATGATACTGGGACGCCAGCAGGCGGCGGATGGTCTCGGCGGCCGGTTCCAGGCCGCCGTCGAGGGAGATGCTGCCGAACACGGCCTCCATGGCATCCGCCAGGATGGATGGACGCGATCTGCCGCCACCGAGATCCTCGCCCTTGCCCATCAGCAGCCAGGCACCCAGACCAATCGACTCCGCGGCCTTCGAAAGCGAGGCTTCGCAGACGATCAGCGAGCGCAAACGGCTCATCTCCCCCTCGCTGCAGTCCGGTTTCCCGCGATACAGGCACTCGGTGAAGACAAAGTCCAGCAGGGCGTCACCCATGAACTCGAGGCGCTCGTTGCTGGGCAGGCCCGACTGCGGGTTCTCGTTGGCCCAGGAGCTGTGGACCAATGCGGCAAACGCGTTGTTCCGGTCGAGATACCGGTATCCGACGGCCTTCTCGAAAGCTTCGATGTTCCGACGCAGCGCATCCGGCGTATTCATGCTGTGCACACCTCCCGTGACCGCACGCTGGCGCATGCGTCCGTACCGTCCATTATATAGCGGAATGAACGGAAAAGGCCATGTCTTCTTCACAAGCGCGAGAAGACATGGCCTGGACGGCATGGGGTGGCCGGCGCGTGCGCGGCCTGGCACCAGGCTCAGTCGCGGTATTTCCTGAGCACGATGGCGCCATTGTGGCCACCGAAACCCAGCGAGTTGGACAGGGCGTACTCGAGTTCCTTCGTGCGACCCGTGTTCGGCACGAAGTCGATGTCGCAGCCTTCGGCCGCCTCCTCGAGGTTGATGGTGGGCGGCAGGAAGCTGTCGCGGATGGCCATCATCGTGATGACCGCCTCGATGCCGCCGGCGGCACCCAGCAGGTGGCCGGTCATGGACTTTGTCGCACTCATCGGCACATCCATCACACGCTCGCCGAACACCTTCTTCGCCACCATGACCTCGATGGGGTCGCCCACCGGGGTGGACGTGCCATGCGCGTTCACGTAACCGATCTGCGCGGGGCTGATACCCGCGTCCTCGATGGCCAGCTGCATGCACTTGGCACCGGCTTCCCCTTCGGGCTGTGGTGCCGTCATGTGGAAGGCATCACAGGTGCAGCCATAGCCGACGATTTCCCCGAGGATCTTCGCGCCGCGTTTCCTTGCGTGCTCCAGCTCCTCGAGCATCAGCACGCCGGCGCCCTCGCCCATGACAAAGCCGTCATGGTCCTTGTCGAACGGACGACAGGCCTTGGCCGGATCCTCATTGGTGGACATGGCACGGCTGGCGCAGAAGCCGGCAAAGCCAAGACCGGAAATGGCCGCTTCGGCACCGCCGGAAAGGATGACGTCCGCGTGTCCGCCCTGGATCTGCCGGAACGCATCGCCGATGGCATGGTTGGCGGAAGCGCAGGCTGTCACGACGCAGGCGTTGTACCCCTTGATGCCGAACCGGATCGCCACCTGGGCGGATGCCATGTTCGCGATCATCATCGGCGCGAAGAAGGGGCTGACGCGCTTGACGCCCTTTTCAAAGAGCGTGCGGCTGTTGTCCTCCAGGGTGTCCATGCCGCCGATGCCGGAACCGATGATGACACCGGCGCGGTAAGGATCCATCGCGCCAAAGTCGATGCCGGACTGGGTCACGGCCTGACCCGCGGCCACCACCGCATACTGGGCGAAGCGGTCCATGCGCTTGGCTTCCTTTTTGTCGATATAGGCGGACGAATCAAAGTCGCGGATTTCCGCTGCGACCTTGGTCGGAAAATCGGTGACATCGAAACGTGTGACGGTCGTGATGCCGTTCGTCCCGGCTCTGATGGCGTTCCAGAACGTGTCCACATCGCATCCGAGGGAATGGACGACGCCCATGCCGGTGATGACGACTCGCTTGCTCATGGGATGATACCTCCTGAATGGATCGCGAATCCGCCGGATTCGCTTGTGTGCGGGTAAGCTGGGGATTCGGGACCATGACCGGATCCTGCAGGCATCCGTACGCAATATGAAAAAAAGCCCCAAATCGAATGATTGGGACTTTCTTCATGCAGTTGGCGAAATGGATCACTGGTGGGTCTTGATATACTCCACCGCGCTTCCGACCGTCGTGATCTTCTCCGCATCCTTGTCGGGAATCTCGAGATCGAACGCTTCCTCCAGCGCCATGATGAGCTCGACGATATCGAGGGAGTCGGCTCCGAGATCATCGATGAAGGAGGCTTCCATGGTGACGTCTTTTTCATCGACACCCAGCTGCTCCACGATGATTTCCTTGACCTTTTCGAACATTTCCATTCACCCCCTTCCGCATCTGTATCGCAAGGCCGCATGCGGCCTGTGCTTTCCGGTTCATGGTATTACATATGAAGTCCACCGTCAATATGGACGACCTGGCCGGTGATGTACGCGGCGCGGTCCGAGGAGAGGAATACCACCAGATCCGCCACCTCCGCCGGTGTCCCGTACCGGCCGGCAGGTATGCTCTTCAGATAGGTCTCCCTAACATGCTCGGGCAGCTCGCCCGTCATGGCGGTGTCGCTGCAGCCGGGGGCCACGGCATTGCATGTGATGCCCCGCGAAGCGAGTTCCCTGGCGATGGATTTGGTGAAGCCGATGAGGCCGGCCTTGGACGCGGCGTAGTTCGCCTGTCCCGCATTGCCCATGACGCCCACGACGGATGTGATGTTCATGATGCGGCCGGTGCGTTTCCTCATCATCACCTTCGCGGCCGCCTTCGTCAGCAGGAAGGTTCCCTTGAGATTGATGTCGAGCACCTGATCCCAATCCTCCTCCTCCATGCGGATGAGCAGCTTGTCGCGTGTGATGCCGGCGTTGTTGACGAGGATGTCCACGGTGCCGAAGGTCTCCACGGCCATGTCCACGAGGCGCTGTGCGCCTTCCGGCGTCGAAATGTCCGAAACGGCCGCGACCACGCTCATGCCGGCGGCTCGGAGGGCCTCGCAGGTTGCATGGACGGTCTCCGTGGTGCCGCTGAGGACTACGTGCGCGCCCAATTCGCCGAAACGCTCCGCGATGGCGCGTCCGATGCCGCGGGAGGATCCGGACACGATGACGGTCTTGCCCTTCATGCTGCTCATGCGGTTTCTCCCTTGAGCGCGGTGATGGTTTCCCGAATGGAAGCCATGTCATCGGCGTTGTGGACAGTCGCAGTCTTGTCGATCTTCTTGATGAAGCCGTTCAGCACCTTGCCGGGTCCGATCTCCACGAACGTGTCGACGCCGGCCGCGAGCATCGTGCGCACGCATTCCTCCCATCGGACGGACGAGGAAACCTGGCGCACCAGCAGCGCCTTCACCTCGCCGGCCGATTCGATCACCTGGCCGGTGACATTGGTGACGACGGGAAGGGTCATGTCCGCGAAGGAAACGGCATCCAACTCGGCCGCCAGCGCTTCGCCTGCCGGCCGCAACAGGCTGCAGTGGAACGGGGCGCTGACCGCAAGGGGCATGGCGCGCTTTGCACCGGCCTCCTTCGCCAGCGCGCAGGCGGCGTCGACTGCGGCAACCTCGCCGGCAACGACCACCTGACCGGGGCAGTTGAAGTTCGCAGGTTCCACGACGCCCGAGGCGGAAGCCTTCCGGCAGACGTCCTCCACCTGTTCGTTCTCGAGTCCCAGAATGGCCGCCATCGAGCCAGCACCGGCGGGCACCGCCTCCTGCATGAAGCGGCCGCGCTTGCGGACCAGGGCGATGGCATCCTTCGCCGTCAGGGTTCCGGCACAGACATGGGCACAGTATTCGCCCAACGAGAGACCGGCGGTCATGTCAGGGCGGATGCCGGCTTCCAGGAGCGGCTGCATGCATGCAAGGCTTGCCGCGACAATGGCGGGCTGCGTGTTCTCCGTGATCCGGAGGGTTTCCTCGGTCCCGTCAAAGACAAGCGCACGCAGATCGAAGCCGAGGGCCTCGGTTCCCGCGTCAAAAACGGCTGCCGCCGCCTTGCTGGCTTCAACGGCCTCGCGGCCCATGCCCGGGTATTGTGCGCCCTGTCCGGGAAACACGAATGCGATTTTTCCCATGCGAATCCTTCCTTTCGTCCAGGCAGATGAAAAGGGTCCGACATCAGTCCATCGACCAGACCAGCGTCTGCGCGGCCCAGGTCAGGCCGCCGCCGAAAGCGACCAGCGCGAGCTTGTCGCCCCGCTTGAGCAGTCCCCGCCCCACCGCCTCATCCAGACAGACGGGAATGGAAGCCGATGAGATGTTGCCGGTCGTCTCCAGGGTCGTGTATATGCGTTCCATCGGTACCTTCAGCCGCTTCTGCGCATTCATGAGGATGCGCATGTTCGCCTGGTGGGGGAAGATCCAGTCAAGGTCCGAAACCGCGATGCCGGCCATCTCGGATGACTGCCGCACCGCTTCCGCCATGATGCGGGTCGCGAAGGTGAATACCTCGCTGCCGTCCATCCAGATGACCTGGTTGCGGCCGTGCGGACGTACCGCCCGATCCGCCTCCGTCACATGGAAGGCTGGCAGTGTCAGACATGCCCCCTGGCTGCCATCGGCGTGGATGAGGCTCGAAAGCATGCCCTCTCCTTCCGGAACCCTGCCGATGACGGCCGCACCGGCACCATCCCCGAACAGGACGCAGGTTTTGCGGTCTTCCCAGTCGGTAACCCGGCTGAGTCCCTCGACTGCCACGACCAGCACATGGCGGGCGGCACCGGTGGCCACATACTGTCGCGCCATGTCGAGCGAATACAGAAAGCCGGAGCAGGCGGCATTGATGTCAAAGGCGGGAGTGCCGGGCACTCCGACGCGCGCCTGCACCTGACAGGCCATCGAGGGCGTCAGGAAATCGGGCGTGATGGTCGCGGCGATGACCAGGTCGATGTCGGCGGCGGCAAGCCCGGCGCGGGCGATGGCCCTTTCGGCCGCCACGACGGCCAGTTCGAGCGCCGGAGCGTCCGGCTCGAGCAGATGGCGCTCCCGGATGCCCGTGCGTTGCAGAATCCACTCATCCGATGTCTCGACAATTTTCTCGAGGTCATGGTTCGACAGGATCTTGGGCGGCAGGCAGCTGCCGATGCCAAGAATGCCTGCGGCATGCAAGTGGGTCATGTTTCTTCCTCCGCGTGCTTGGTGTGGCGCACCCCTTTTTGCGGTGCGCGAAACAGAAGTCTGCGCGGCATCCGTGGCCCGGATGTACACAAACGGAATACGGTCAAACCTGCTTTCGGGTGGCGGATCACGGTACGGGCGCGGTCTCCTGGTTGCGGAACGCCTGCATGATCTGCTCCGTGACATTGCCACTCGCATCGCTGCAGACCTTGAGAATGGTGTTGGCGACGGCTTTCGCCTTCGCGTTGCCGTGACACTTGTAGACAATGCCGTCAATGCCGAGGATGGGTGTGCCGCCGGTCTCCTCCGGATCGACCTTTTTCTTGAGCTCGCGCAAATCGCGATGCACGATGGCTGCCGCGAGCTGGGTGAACAGGTTCTTCATGAAGATGACCTTCAGATGGTCGAGCAGGAAGCGGCCGGTGCCCTCCATCATCTTGAGCATCGCGTTGCCGGTGAAGCCGTCGCATACCGCAACATCCACCTTGCCAGCCGCAATGTCGCGGCCCTCGATGTTGCCGACGAAATGCAGGCCCGATTCCTGCAGCAGCGTGAATGCCTCCTGCACCACCGGATGGCCCTTTCCGTCCTCCGTGCCCACATTCACCAGCCCCACGCGGGGTTTGGCGATGCCACGGATACGGTTCATGTAGGTCGATCCCATGATGCCAAACTGCAGGTAGTTGAGTGGGCGCATCTGGGTGTTCATGCCGGCGTCGATGATCATGGTGCCACCGCAGCTGGATGGAACGATCGGTGCCAGCGCCGGCCGGTTCACTCCCGCGATGCGCCCCGGAATGAGGAGCGAACCCGCCAGAAGGGCGCCCGTGCTGCCGGCGGAGATGAATGCGTCCGCCTCCTTGAATTTGATCTTGTGCAGGCCGACGACAAGCGAGGAGTCCTTTTTGCGTTTGATGGCCTCGGTGGGCTTGTCGTCATTGGTGATGATCTCGGAGGTGTGCGTGACCAGCACGCGGTTCCTGATTTCCTCCCCTTCGTCCAGGAGGGTCCCGATGCGCCGGCTGTCGCCGATGAGCTCGAGTTCGAAGCCCTCGGCCCGGCGCAGTGCCTCCATGCATCCCTTGACAATCTCATCCGGAGCGTTGTCGCCCCCCATTGCGTCCACAATGATTCTCATGCGTTGCTCTTCCTTCCGGCTGCATCCGGCCTGCACTGTCATGCCTGCGGCTGTGCCGCTTCCGGCTGGATCTCGGCGAGGATGAACTTGCCACGGAACATTTCAACCTGCCTGCACGAAATGAAGACCCAGACAATGTGGCGTCCCCCCTCGCGTGTGGCGCGCACGGTCGCCTTCGCGACCAGCCGGTTGCCGGCGTACACCGGCAGCTTGTACTTGATGTTGGCTACGCCCACGAGCGCCACATCCGCATCGATGACGGCGATGGCGAGTGATTCGGCCATGGAGTAGATGTAGTGGCCCCGGACGACGCGCGACTGGGAGAACACCATGTCGTCGGTCGTGTCGAGCACGGATATGCCGGACTCGCCCAGGTGCAGCTCGATCAGCTCACCGATGATCTCATCGGCCTTGAGCGAGCGAACCTTGCCCCTGCTTTGGGAAGCGACGTCGCGGATGCGTTGGCGCAGCTCGGGAATGCCCAGCTCCAGCCGATCGAGGCGCACCGTCGGGATGCTCACATCGAGGAATTCCGCGATGACCTCATCCGTCATGAATGGGTCATCCTTCAACTTTTCCAGAAGACGGCCCTGCCGGTCGCGCTTCGCGTGGGGGTTCCTGCTCACAATCCGTCCACCTGTTCCAACGTCCTTGGAATCTCATCGACGAGTCATATCACCTGATGATAATTCCTGTTGCCAGTATAGCGCATCATCTTCACCTGCGCAAGGGGGGAACTGCGTATGCGGAAGAACCACTGCACAATGCCGCACAAAGCATCTTGATCAGCAGGGTTCCCGTCGGAACATCATGCAGGTTTCAATCAGGGCGGTATGCGTTTTCTCAGGGACGCAACATGCATTGCCGCGCATCACGATGCTGATGAATCGAAGTACGCTTGACCTTCCGCAACATCGCATCCTGAAAAGAATAAAAGGCTTTTGATTCTGGCCATTCGAAGGGTCTGCCAGCTGTATTGGAGTGGTAAAAGCCATAAGTGATACTCTTTTTCATTGAGTGGGGAACTGCGTGTGCGGCGGAATGTGTCTTGTCTTTGACAATGCATGCGATGCCGTTTCGGGCGGGGCGGTTTTGATGGAGGAGTAATCCGCAGGAGCAAAGAGGGCTGCCGGACTCCTGTAAAGGAGGCCGGCAGCCCTCTTTGTGACGAGGACAACGACGGAATCAATACCGCCCTGCCCGAAACTCATGCAGCGTTCCATGGTACATCACATGTACCGCCAAACACACATTCCCCGTGGCACCTTACTCGGCCGAGAACGCATAGATGGTCGTGAAGTCGTACTGCTCGCCCGCCTTGAGCACGCAGGACGGGAACTCCGGCTGGTTCGGCGAATCGGGGAAGAACTGGGTCTCGAGGCACAGACCGGCGTGCTGCGGGTAGGTGCTGCCGCCCTTGCAGACAAGGGAGCCATCGAGGAAGTTGCCGGTGTACAGCTGGATGCCGGGTTTGTCGGTCAGCACCTTCATCACGCGGCCCGAGGCGGGTTCGCGCACGATCGCGCAGACATCGGGCAGGAAGGCGCCTTCGTCGATCACGAAATTGTGGTCGTAGCCCTTCGTCAGCTTGAGCTGCTCGTCGTCGTCGCCGATGCGCGCCCCGATCGCGGTGGATGTGCGGAAGTCGAAGGGTGTGCCTTCGACATGGCGCAGCTCGCCCGTGGGGATGGATCCCTCGCCGATGATGGTGTAATGCGATGCCATGAGCTGCAGCTCGTGCGCGAGCACGTTGCCGCTGCCCTGGCCGGACAGGTTGAAATAGCTGTGGTTGGTGAGGTTGACGATGGTGTCGGCATCGGATCGGGCGAGGTAGTCGATGCGAAGCGCGTTGTCCTCGGTCAGCTCATACATCACGGTGACATCGAGGTTGCCGGGGAACCCCTGTTCCCCGTCGCGGCTGAAGTACGACAGCACGAGCACGTCGCCGTCCTCATCGGGAACGACCGCCGCGTCCCACACCTTCTTGTCGAACCCGGCAGGACCGCCGTGGAGCTGGTTCTTGCCCTCGCTGGGCAGCAGCGCGTATTCCACACCGTCAAGCGCGAACGAGGCATCCGCAATGCGGTTGGCATATCGGCCGACCAGCGCGCCGAAGAACGGGTGCGTCTTCTGGTAGTCCTCGAACCGGTCAAAGCCCAGCACGACGTCCGCAAAGGCGCCTTCGCGGTCGGGGGCCGTCAGGGAGACGATGATGCCGCCGAAGTTGGTGATGGTGGCCTTCATGCCGTTGCGGTTCTCGAACGTGAAGAGGAAAACGTCGCGTTGGTCGTGGGTGCCCCACAGGGCCTTCTGGATGCGTGCCATGAGCGTGGTACCTCCGTTGCTTGAATATGGTTCATCCGGCGGGAGCGCATCCGGGCCGGTTGGACGCGTTGTCACTTCTTGACCGGATTCTCCGTCAGCACCGCCTTGTTCTTGATGAGATAGTCCACGCCGGAGACGACCGTCAGGGCGACAGCGATCCAGAAGCAGATCATGCCCAGCGGAACCGGTGCCAGCAGCGAGAGCGGAAAGTCGCGCAGCAGGATGGCGATGATGGCGATGAGCTGGAAGGTGGTTTTCCACTTGGCGATGTTGCTCGCGGCGATGACCGTGCCCTGGCCGGCGGCCACGATGCGCATGCCGGAGATGATGAATTCACGCGCCAGGATGACGAACACACCCCAGACGCTGAGGCCGTCGGTCTGCGTGAGCGCGACGAGCGCGGCGGTCACAAGCAGCTTGTCTGCGATCGGGTCAAGAAACTTGCCAAGGTCGGTGACCAGGTTGCGGGAACGCGCGATGTGGCCGTCGAGCGCGTCGGTCGCCGAAGCGAGGATGAAGAGCACGGCGGCGGCCCAGCGTCCCCAGCTTTCCATGCCCAGCATCGGGCCGAAGGGTCCGGGCACAAGCAGAAACAGGAAAACGGGGGTTGCCGCGATGCGGATCAGCGAGATGCGGTTGGCAAGATTCATGGTTCCAGCTCCTTTGTCATGGTCTTCGTGCGGCGGAACGAACGACATGCCTCGATCGGCGGCACATCCTGCGACGGACCGGCTCCCGGGCGGGGCGTCATCCGACAGGCTGTGCCTGCCCGATCATGTCATACCCCTGCGCGGCGAGCAGTTTCACCGGGACCACCGTACCGATCTCAAGCGGCTCCTCCGAGGAAACATACACGACCGGATCGATATCGGGCGCCTCCGCCCATGTGCGACCCACATAGAACAGCCCGTCGTCGGAAACGCCTTCGATGATTGTATCACAGGTCATGCCCACGCGCGAGGCATTCCAGACGGCGACATTCGCCGCCTGCAGGGCCAGCAGCGCATCGCGCCGACGGCGGCGGACGCGCACGGGCACCTGTTCCTTCATGCGGCCTGCGGGCGTCCCTTCCTCCTTCGAGTAATCGAACACGCCGACATGCTCGAACGGCGCGGCGGAGACGAAGTCGCGCAGGATCTCGAAATCCTCCTCGGTTTCACCCGGAAAGCCGGTGATGAGGGAGGTGCGCAGCACGATGCCCGGCACCTCGGTCCTCAGGCGGCTCAGCAAGCTCCGGATGAGGGAGCTGTCACCGCGCCGGTTCATGCGTTTGAGCACCGGGTCGGCGATGTGCTGAACCGGCAGGTCGAGGTACTTGAGCAGGCGTGGATTGTCACGCAGCTCGGCGATGAGCGCCTCGTCCACCAGTTCGGGATAGCAGTACAGCAGCCGGATGCCGTACAGGCCAGGCAGCGCCGACAGGGCACGGATGAGCGGCACCAGCTGCGAACCGCCTTCCAGGTCCATGCCGTAACGGGTGACATCCTGCGCGACCAGGACGATTTCCCGCGCACCCGCCGCCAGCAGCGTCTCGGCCTCCCGGACGATGTTGTCGACGGGACGGCTGCGGAAGTCACCGCGCAGGGAGGGGATGACGCAGTACGTGCAGCGGTTGGAGCAGCCCTCCGCGATCTTGAGGTACTGGAACGGTCGCTTCTCCGATAGTGCGCGGCGCGACTCGAGGTACCCGGTGCTGTCCGGCACGTCGCAAAATACATGGCTGCGTGTCCGTGCCTCCTCCTCCAGCACGCCATCGAGCAGGCCATCCACAATGTCGGCCGTGCTGCCGATGCTGCCGGTACCGATCACGGCATCGACCTCCGGCAGCTGGTTGAGGATCTCCTCCTTGTAGCGCTCCGCCATGCAGCCGGTCACCACCAGCCGCTTCGGCCCCCCCTCCGCCTTTGCGCCGGCGGCCTCGAGGATGGCCGCGATGGCTTCCTCCTGCGCGCCCTTGATGAAAGCGCAGGTGTTGACGATGACGACATCCGCCTGCGCGGTTTCGGCAACCGCCTCATACCCTCGGTCCTGCAGCTGTCCCATCATGATCTCGGCATCCACGTCGTTCTTGGGACATCCCAATGCCACCAGGGCTACCTTTCTGCTCAAAAAAACCTCCATGCCGCGTCTCAAGCGGCTTCTCCTTCATTGATCATCCATATCGCCCACGAGAGGGACATGCCCGCGCCGCGGACTACGCCCGTTTCTGGAACAGCTCGAGCCCGCGGCCGAATTCCCGCTCGAACGCGCCCGCACACTGCGACGCGGCACCCAGCTCCAGCCGGATGTCGTCATCGGAAAGCACGGAGAGGCGCACCCCCCGTTCACCCACATGCGCCTGCAGTGACCGGATGGTGCCGCATTCGCTGCGATCAAGCTGCTCCGCCAGCATCAGGAACAGCGACAGACGGCGCAGTGCCGGCCGGTCGCCTTCCACAAGCAGGCAGTCGAACGCCCGCCAATCCACCCGCACCTCGGCATTCACCCGATGCATCCCCACCAGCAGGGCGACCAGCACCTTCTCACGGTGGGTGAAACCGTTGAGCTCGCTGTTGAGGATGAGGTAGTAGCCATGCTGGTGATGGTTGTAGTAGTCGATGTGCATGCCACTGTCATGCAGCAGGGCGGCGAACCCCAGCAGCTCGCGCGCCTCGGATCCGAGGCCGTGCAGGCCGAGGAGACCGTCGAACAGCGTCCACGCCAGATGGCGCACATGGCGTGCGTGGGCGGATTCGGACTCGTGCAGCCGCATGAGGTTCTCCACCGAATGGGTGCGGACATCGGTCACGACGGCATCGGTCCAGCCCTGTTTCCTGGCGAGATGCCGGAAGAAAAGGCCCTCCCGGATGCCGTTGCCGCTGATGACGATGCGCTGCGAGCCCACGTGGTCAAGCAGCATGCGCAGCGGGATCACGGCGCCCGTCAGGATGTCCGCCCGGTCCTTGCCGACCCCCGGCATGGCCTTTCGTTCCTTCATGCCCATGCCATCCCACGCCGACAGCCAATCCTGGATGCGCCCGGCAGGCATTTCATACTGGTGCAGGGCTTCCACCGGCCATTCGCGCCTGCGGCGGTCCGCCTTTGCCAGCGCACGCATGGTGCCGCCCAGGCCCACCAGCGGCAACGCCGGGTCCTTCGGAATCCACCCGCAGCCGAGCAAACCGGCCGCAACCACAGCTTCCGCCGCTTCCCGGCGCTTTTTCGGCGGCTTGCCCGCAAGGTCGAACCGCTCCGTGAGATTGACGGCACCCCAGGGAATGCTTGTACGCCCCACCAACTCGCGGTTGCGCACAACGGCGATCTCCGAGCTTGCCCCGCCGATGTCGATCATGGCGAAATCACGGAGGGACAGGGTGTTGATGACGCCGAGAAAATCGAGCTCCGCTTCCTCCTCGCCGCTGATGACATCGAACCGCAGCCCCGTGCGCGCATCGGCGCGCGCCAGGAAATCCTCCGCGTTTACCGCCTGCCGGACCGCCGCTGTCGCGACCGGATACACATGGGTGACCCGGTGCACATCCATCAGGCGACGGAACAGGTCGAGCGCGTGCAGGGTGCGTTCCATCGGTTCCGGACGCAACACGCCCGCATCGCCCATCCCCTCGCTCAGGCGCACCATGGCGCGTGCGCTCTCCACCATGCGGTAGGCGCCATCGGTGCCCAGTCGCGTGATGGTCATGCGGACGGAGTTTGAGCCAAGGTCGATGACGGCAATGCGTTCCATGCGATCTCCCGCGGTGCGGCACCGGCCGGTGCCACCGGCACCGGCATGGACCGGAACGGCATCCCGGGCTGCGCGTCGGATCGGAACGCCAGGGGGAGGCATGCACCGTTCCTATCATATCATGTCGGCGACCTTCCGGCGAACAGGGGGGGGCCGGACGGGCGGGCCGCCTCGGCCGCTTCCGCCGCCAGACGCATGAACCGGTCCTGCGCCTGGACGGCCGTGCCGCGCCGCGCGGACCGTTTCCGGTACGTGCCGTCCTCCTGGAGGTAGCGGGCTTTCTCCGTATCAAGCGCATACTGTTCGAGGATGCCCTCGACGCGTTCTCGCAGTTGCGGATCCTCGATCGGAAACAGCAGTTCGACGCGCCGGTCGAGGTTCCGCTCCATCCAGTCGGCACTCGAAAGCCACAGCTCCGGACTTCCGGCGTTCTCGAACCGGTAGATGCGGCTGTGCTCGAGATACCGTCCCACGATGCTGCGCACCGTGATGCGGTCGCTGATGCCGGCAACGCCCGGTCGCAGCGAGCACATGCCGCGCACGGTCAGGTCGATCTTCACGCCCGCCATCGATGCGCGGTACAGACACTCGATGATGCCGGGATCGACCAACGCGTTCATCTTCGCCCGAATCGACGCCTTGTGGCCGTTCCGCGCGTGATCCGCCTCGCGCTCGATGAGCCGGCAGAAGGTTTCACGCAGCATCGTGGGCGCCATGACGAGGCGGGACAAACGCGGACGCTCGGAGTAGCCGGACAGGGCGTTGAACACGGCCGACGCGTCCTCGCCGAAGCGGTTCGTGCACGTCAGCAGGCTCAGGTCGGTGTAGATGCGCGCCGTGACGTCGTTGTAGTTGCCCGTGGACAGGTGCACGTACCGTTTGATGCCCTCATCCTCCATGCGTACGATGAGTGTGATCTTGCAGTGCGTCTTCAGGCCGACGAGACCGTAGATGACATGACAGCCCGCTTTCTCCAGCTGCTTGGCCCACTGGATGTTGTTCGCCTCGTCGAAGCGGGCCTTGAGCTCGACCAGGACGGTCACCTGCTTGCCGTTCTCCGCGGCCTCCGCCAGCGCCCTGATGATGGGCGAAGTGCCGCTGACGCGGTACAGGGTCTGCTTGATGGCCAGCACCTGCGGATCGCGGGACGCCTCACGGATGAGATCGATGACGGGCGTGAAGGACTCGAAGGGATGGTGCATCAGCACATCACCCGCGCGGATGGCGTCAAAGAGGCTCTCCCCTCCCTGCAGCGCCGGGCTCGGCTTGGGCACGTATCCGGGGTACTTGTATGCCGCGGTCTCCGGAAAGCCATACAGGCGGAACAGGATCGTCAGGTCGATCGGGCCGGGCACCTCGAACAGGTCCTCGTCTCCCAGCTCCATCTCATCGAGCAGGATCGAGCGGATGCGCGGATCGGTGCCCTTGCGGATCTCCAGACGGACAGCAACACCCCAGCGCCGCTGGCGGAGCGATTTTTCGATCTCCAGCAGCAGGTCCTCGGCCTCGTCCTCGTCGATGGCGAGGTCGCCGTTGCGGGTGATGCGGTAGGGTGCGCTCGCCAGCACCTGCTTGCCGATGAAGAGCCGGTCGATGAACAGCGCGATGACGTCCTCCATGAGCATGAAGTCCGTACCGCCCGCCGCACCGCGCGGCAACACGACCACGCGGTCGAGGACCGAAGGGCATTGCACGGTCGCGAAAATGAACCCTTCCTCCTCCTCGGGCTCGCGGATGAGCACGCCGATGTTGAGCGTCTTGTTCTGGATGAGCGGGAACGGCCTGCCCGAGTCGACCGCCATGGGCGTGAGGACGGGATAGATGAAGCCGTCGAAATGGCGCGACAGCCATAGGCGCTGCTCGGGCGCGAGATCCGGCGCATGCAGCAGGCGGAATCCGGCCGAGGCCATCTTCGGCGCAAGCTTGCGGCTCCAGATGCGGTAGGCTTCGTCCGTCATGGCATGCACCCGTTCGCTGATGCGCACCAGCTGCGCCGCCGGGGTCAGCCCGGAATTGTCGGGCCTCTCATAGCCTGCCTCGACCTGGTCGTTGAGCGAGCCGACACGCACCATGTAGAACTCGTCGAAGTTCGAGGCCGCGATGGCCAGGAACTTCAACCGCTCGAACAGGGGATTTTCCTTGTCATCGGCTTCCTCGAGCACACGTCCGTTGAACGCCAGCCAGCTGAGCTCGCGGTTGATGTACAGCTCCGGCCGGGAAAGATCTGTCTCCTTCATGGCGCCTCCTCGGGCTTGCCCGCCTTGTTCACGATCGCGAGGAGGGGCTTGAGCCCGAAAACCTCACGGAAGAATTCCGACTTCATGCCGAAGGTCCACTGCTCGAGCGCGGTGTCCACACGGCTGGATCCACGGACACGGCAGGCGTTCTCCGCCAGTTCCACGCGCAAGCCCGTGATCTTCTGGCGGTGGCTCGTGTCCAGCGCGTCCGCAAGGCGGATGATGGCGACCAGCTTCACGGTCTTGAGCCGGCTGCGCACGTCCAGGCGACGCAGGTTGTCGCTGTCGAAGACCGGCTCCTCCGACGAATGGAACCGGGCAATGCTCGCAACGGTGAGCAGCTCCCGGTCGGAAAGACCGGCCAGCTGCGAGGCGCGGATGAGGCTGTCGGAATGCTTGGCGTGCGGATCGGCCGCGATGAACTTGCCCGTGTCATGCAACACCGCCGCGACGTGCAGCAGGAAACGGTCGCGCGCGTCCATGCCGTGCAGGGTGCGCAGGCTGTCGAACAGCAGCAGCGCCGCCGACGCCACATATTCCGAGTGTGCGCGGTTGAACAGGTACCGTTGGGCCAGATGGTCGGCGATCGACAGGATGTCGGCCTCGAAGGGTCCGGATCCGGATTTGGCGAAATCCGCCTGCACATGCTCGGCGATCAGGCCATCCACCAGGGTGACATGAGGAAAAAGCACCTCCCGGGCCGTGCTCTTGTCAAAGAAGGTGCGGATGAGCAGGAGCACCGGCGCAATGACCTCCGCCCCCGCCTGCGAGATGCCGCAGAGTGCCGCAAGCTGGGGGGCCGGCATCTCCACCGCCTTGTGGAAAGCTTTCTCGAAGCGCTCGCGGGAAATGGCGGTCATCGGACCGGCGCCATCGGCACCCGCCAGCTTCACGAGCGTGTCCGATTCACCCGTGATGACGACGAACCGGGAAGGCCCCGCGGTGTCGCGGAATGTCTCCAGACTCTCGACATGCGCCTCGATGTACTCCTCGAGCACGTCGGAAAACCGCAGCGAATGCTGCTCGATGCGCGCCATGGCCTCCTTGATGCGCAACGCGCCGATCTTCATGCTCTGACTGGAAACCAGGCGTCCGCCGATGCAGCGGGACAGCTGGATGCTGCCGGCGCCGATGTCGAGCACCAGAACGCTTTCCCCGCATGCGCCCGCCTGCGTTTCCGGCAACAGGACGCGCGCCGCCTGAAAGGTCAGGAACTTTTCCTGGGCATTGTTGATGATCTCCACGTCCAGCCCGGTCAGCATCCGGATCTGATCGACCATGTACTCGCGGTTCGATGCTTCGCGCAGGGCGCTGGTTGCCACAACGCGGCACTCGCGGACGCCATAGTCGGTCATCAGGCGCTGGAAGCCGGCGATGGCGTCGCAGGTGCCCCGTACCGAGGCAAAGCTGAGCTTGCCGTCGTTGAAGGTGTCACGACCCAGCGGAATCAGCAGGTCGACATTCTCGAGTTCGCGAAGACGCCCCTCGCGGCCGATCTCCACGATCTTCATGCGAAGGCGCTGGGAGCCGATGTCGATGGCGGCGAAGAGGCGGGCGGTCTTTCCCATGGTGCACCCCGGTCTGGCCGACATGGCGCCGGCCGGTTCTCCGCGCGGGTCAAGGCATGCCCGCCCCCGGTACCGTGAAGCGGTCTGTTCCCGTCCGGCGGGACGGGATGTCCCGGACGCGCCGGGCACCCGGCCGGGCGGCGGGAACAGTGTGTGCATGGCATGCGCGGTTGTCTCATTTTATCACGAAAAGAGCCGGTTGAAACACGTCAACCGGCTCCATCACGATGTTTTCACTTGGCGCCACGCGCCAGTCGCCGCAGGCAGGCGACTGGCCGTTGCGCCTCCGGCGCTCAGAACAGCAGCTGGCTGGCCTTGAGCACGCCGGGGATGGCCTTGAGATCCGAGATGACGGCATCGTCGGCGACACCGTCGATGCTGACGAACGAAACCGCCTTCTCTCCCTTGCTGTCACGGCTCCACTGCATGGCGGCGATATTGATGCCACGGCTGCCGAGCACGGTGCCCACCTTGCCGATGATGCCGGGGACATCCTGGTTCTGCAGCGCGATGACGAACGGCGCGGGCTCGAAATCGAGCTTGTAGCCGAAGAAATCGACGATGCGGATGGAATCCTTCGCGAACACGGTTCCGGCGACCTCGAGCGTACGGTCCTTGCGCACGAAGCGCACGGTGATGAGGTTGGTGTACTTCTCGAGCTGGCTCGACCGGCTTTCGACGAGGTCGACGCCAAAATCGTTGAGCTTGAGCTCCGCATTGATGTAGTTGACATCGGAGGCGCCCGTCGCGCACAGGAAGCCCTTGACGACCGCAAGGGTGACCGGCTTCATGGGCTTGTCGGCCAGATCGCCCGAATAGACGACCTCGATGCGCTGCACGGTCTCCTTCTCGGCCTGGTAGTAGATGGATCCGAGTTTTTCGCCCAGCTCGATGTAGGGGCGCAGGCCCTTGACGTCGCCGCCCATGGCCGGCATGTTCACCGCAGGCACCAGTTCGCCGTTGAGCACGGCCTCCACCATCTTCGCGACATCGAGCGAGCAGTTGAGGTTGGCCTCCTTCGTCGAGGCGCCCAGGTGGGGCGTGAAGGTCACCTGCTCGAGCTCGAGCAGGGCGTTCTTGTAGTCCTGCTCCTCGGGCGCCTTGTTGAAGTTGGGTTCCACTTCCTGCACGTCAAGCGCCGCGCCGGCCACATGTCCGGACACGATGGCGTCATACAGCGCCTTCTCGTCCACCATGCCGCCGCGGGCCACGTTCACGATGCGCACGCCCTTCTTGCACAGGGCCAGCTCGCGCGCGCCGATGAGGTTCTTGCTTTCGGGGCTCTTCGGAATGTGGATGGTAACCAGGTCGACCTTCGCGAGCATCTCGTCGAGCGTCGGGCAAACCGTGACGCCCAGCGCCGCAGCACGTTCCTCGGTGATGTAGGGGTCGTAGCCGATGACGTCCATGCCCACGCCCTTGAGCTTGCGGGCCACGATCGAGCCGATCTTGCCCAGGCCGATGACACCCGCGGTCTTGCCCTCGAGCTCCTCGCCGACGAAGCGGTTGCGGCGGAAATCATTCATTTTGGCGGCATGGTGGGCCGGCCCGACATTGCGGAACACGGAGAAGATCAACGCGACACTCATCTCGGCGGCCGCCATGATGTTGCCCTCGGGCGTGTTCACGACCGCGATGCCGCGCTTGGTGCAGGCGGCGACATCGATGTTGTCCACACCGTTGCCGGCACGGCCGGCGACCTTGAGGTTGATCCCGCGGTCGATCACATCCTGCTTCACCTTCGTGGCCGAACGAACGATGATGGCATCATACTGGCCGATGACCCCGAGCAGGTCCTCATGGGAGATGCCGTAGGGCGTGTCGACCTCGAACCCCTTCGACTTGAGGTAGTCTACCCCGTTGGCGGACATCTTGTCGGTGACGATGATCTTCGGCATGTGTGCTCCTCCCGTTCTACGAATGTGGATCGTCCCGCTCATGCGGACAAGGGGTACAAAAAAAGCCGAGGCTTTCGCCTGGCTCCGGATGGGACGTATGCTTCCGCGCGGCATGCCATGCGGAAAACCTGCCTCTGTCCTTTTGCCTGAGAGATGCATTCCCGCCGATGCCGCGCATCGGGATTCGGAACTTGCCCCTTCGGCGTCGCCGCGCCTGCAGGATGGACATGCAGGGGGCGATCTCTCCAGAGTGCCGTCCGACCGGGGTCCTTTCGCCTGTGAGTGTCACTCCGTCGGCGGGTGCGCTGCGGCACCACTCTCCCCCGGTCATCAACCGGATCGTGCGATTTGGAATTGTGTTTCATTCTACCACAACCGGTTCCTGTGTCAATGATTTTGTGAAATGGTTGTCAAGGATGCCGCGAGCCCGCATCGCAACCGAACCCGCTCCCTCACGGAACATGCCCGGACGACCCGCCTGCCAAGGCAGCGCTCGTCCGGGCACGGGGGGCACGAGGAAAGGAGAGGCGGCTGCGACGGATGGAGCCGCCTCCCGCGGAGGTGGAGGAACCGGACGGGCTCGACCGGCTCAGCGGATCAGGTCGATGGCATCCTGTGACACGTAGAATACCCCGTTGACGAGGACAGTCACACCGGGAAGGGATTTCATTTCGTCACCGAGCCAGGCTTCGTTCTTGTTGACGGGAATCAGCAGGCGCTGCTCACCCTTGACGACCTGCAGCAGGTGGTTGCCTGTCTCGTCGTGACGGATGATTTCCGCCCTGGCCCCTCTGGCGGCAAAGGCCTTGACCCCGTTCACAAACAGGCGGCTGGTGGAGGCGGCCAGGTCCACCCCCAGCTTGCGGGCCATGTAGGTGGCCAGATCGGTGTTTTCCACGACGCCGGTCAGACGGTCGCCGTCGGGCGACCAGGCATACAGCGCGACATCCTCGCCGGTGTGGCCCGTGGTCGTGTAGGCGAGATTGGCGCGCTTGGCGAGCATGGCGACCATCAACGGGCCCATGTCGGCGGTCTTGGTGCAGGCGGCGAGGGAAGCCAGCTCCTCGGCGGTCAGGTCGTCCAACCCGTACCAGGTGCCGCACAGGTTCGACAGGTTCGTGCGGTCGGGCAGCAACATGGTGTCAAACTTCCTCAGGGTTCCCTCGATGGTCAGCTTCGCCTTCTTCAGGGGGGTGATGAAGTCGCCGACGGGACGCTTGTTGTAGTCGGCATTCGTCGAGGCGGCCCCAATGGAGAGCCCGCTGTTGCCATGGTCGGTCGCAGCCAGCACGGCGACGTCCCCGCTCTTTTTCGCATGGTCGAGGGCCACCTTGACGGCCGCATCGAACGCGAGCGTGTCGGAAATGATGCCGATCGTGTCGTTGGCATGGGCCGCCCAGTCGACCTTGCTGCCCTCGACCATCAGGAAGAAGCCGTCCGGATCCTTCGACAACACCTCGATGGCCTTGGCGGTCATCTCCGCGAGGGACGGTTCCTTGCTTTGGTCGCGGTCCATCTCGTAGGCCAGGGAGGTCTTCGAGAACGATCCCCACAGGCGGGCCGCCTTGCTGGCGCGGAGACCGGCCAGCGTGGTGATGACGTCATAGCCCTTCTCCTTGAGCACGAGGTTCATGTCCTCGCGGTCGAGACGCGTCTCCGCCGAAAAAAAGCTGTCGCCGGCGCCAAGGATCACATCCACGCCGTTGTAGGCCAGCTGCTCGCCCAGGTTGTCGTAGCTTTTGCGGGAAGGGTCGTGGGAAGCAAAATCCGCAGGAGTCGCATGCATGATCTCGGAGGTGGCGATCAGGCCGGTCGACTTGCCGGCCAGCTTGGCCGCCTCAAGGACGGTCGCGACGGGCTGGTACCCCTTGTCCTTCGGCAGACAGCCGATGACGCCGTCATCGGTCTTGCTGCCCGTGGAAAAGGCGGTTCCGGCGGGCGCAGAGTCGGTGATCATGCCGTTGGCCCACTGGGTGCGGACCAGGCCGGATGCCATCTCGTCCAGCGCCAGCGGGGTCTTCCCGGCCGGATCCCTGTAGAAACGGGCCAGCGTGGTGGCGGAGACGCTCATGCCGTCCGGCACCATCATGATCACACTCTTGACCTTCTTTTGCGCCGGGGACGCCGGCATGGCGGGAACGGCCGGCGCCACGGTGGCGGCGGCGGCCGTGAGGATCTGCGCGGCAAGGACGGCGGCGGCGACGGCACCCGTCGCGGTGATCTTGATCCAATCCTTCATGTTCTCCTCCTTGGTCATGCGGTGGTTCCACCTGCATCGTAGCAAGCGATTGTTGGCGGCGTGTTTGGCCATGTTGCGTTTGTGTTGGCTTTGTGGCAGGAACAGGTTACGGTTGGCCCGGGGCGCCTTCAGACCAGTTCGCCGCGCAGATAACCGCGCAGCACCGGATGCTTCGGCTGTTGGAACAGCGCGGCGGTCGGGCCTTCCTCCAGCACGCCCCCCTGATGGAAGAAGGCCGTTCGGTCGGCGATGCGGCTGGCCTGCTCCATGTTGTGGGTGACCATCACGATGGTGTACCGGTTTTTGAGCTCGACCAGCAGATCCTCGATCCGGTATGTTGAAATCGGATCCAGCGCCGAGCACGGTTCATCCAGCAGCAGCACCTCCGGCTCCAGCATCAGGGCGCGGGCGATGCACAGGCGCTGCTGCTGGCCGCCGGACAGGCGGAGCGCCGACTGGCGCAGCTTGTCCTTCACCTCGTCGAAGAGGTGGACACGCTCAAGCTGGCTGACGGCCAGCGCCTCGGCGTCCCGCCGGCCGATCCGGTGATGTTCGGAAAGCGGCATGGTCAGATTGTCGAGCACCGACACGGGCAGGGGATTCGACGCCTGGAACACCATGCCCGTCCGCCGCCGGAGCGCGCAGACCCAGGCGCCTCCGTTGCGCGCGTAGAGATCCGTGCCGCCCATCATGACCCGACCGGCCAGCCGGAAGGTCGGAATGCGGTCGTTGAGGCGGTTGACCGAACGGAGCAGCGTGGTCTTGCCGCAGCCGGAGGGACCGATGAACGCCATGATCGCATGCCGGGGTATGTCAAAGGTCACCTGGCGCAGCACCTGGTTTTGCCCGTACCAGGCGTCGACCCTGTCGAAACGGATCCAGGGAGTTGCAGGCACAACGGCCTCCGGTTCCTCAGGATGAACCGGTGCAGGCGGCATGCCCGCCTGCTTGCCCGAGGGGGCGGCCACCGATGCCGCCGTATGCGGCACACGCGTTTTCCATCCGATCATGCGGACACGCTCCTTTTCCCCTTTTCACCCGCCAACGCCCGCCAACGGCTTCCCGCGGCATCCCCCGTCCGGTTCCCGCCTGCGCCCGCCAGCGCGGCCAGCCCGTTGAGCACAAGGATCACCAGGATGAGCACGGCGGAAGCCCCGAACGAGACCTCCGCGCTGTTGCCCTCCCCGGCCGGCGAGGTGAACAGGATGTAGGAGGTCAGCGTGCTGCCGGTGTTCCGCAGCGTGCTCATCCAGTTCGCCGGCATCCACCAGGGCTGCAGGCCCGTCATGCGGAGCGTGCCGCCCAGCGTGATGAGCACGATCGCCGTATCGCCGATGATGCGCCCCATGCCGAGAATGACGGCGGTCACCAGTCCGGGCCGGGCGGTACGGAGCACGACATGGCGAATGGTGTACCAGGATGTCGCCCCCAGCGCGACCGAGGCCTCGAAGGACTGCCGGGAGACGGACTTGATCGCCTCCTCGGCCGTCTTCGCCATGAAGGGCAGCACCATGACGGCCATCGCAAGACCGGCCACCAGGAAGGATCGTCCATAGGCGCGCACGCTGCCGTCCGATGCCTCGATGTCCACACTCAGGAACCCGAAGCCCCGCGAGGTGGACAAGGCAAGGGCGAACAGGGCGATGACGACGGTCGGCACGCCGGCCAGGATGTCGATCGCCACGCGGATGAGATGGGACACGGGCCCCCGCCTGGCATCATGCGTCAGGAACAGGGCGGTGGAAAGGGCTGCCGGATACGCCAGCGCGATGCCGATGCCCGTCAGGAGCATCGTGCCGATGAGCGGCGTCAGAATGCCGCCTTCGTGCGCGGACAGGGCGGAGGGATCCGGCTCGCTCAGCAGGAAGCGCAGGGAGACGACACCCATGCCCTCGAGGAGCACATAGGCGACGATGAACAGGCAGGCGCCCAGGATCAGCACGACGGACAGCCAGGAGCCGGACATGCCCAGCAGGCTTTCGACGCGCCGGTTCCGGATCCGCCCGCCCGCCGGGATGCCCCGGGACGCCACCGGCTCGGTCCCGCCGTCCTTCGCCACCGGACCATCGGTCAGGGAAAACGCATTCTCAGGCATCCTGTCCCTCCTTGATGCGGAAATGGCGCATCACCAGCCGCGAAACGACGGACAGCACCGCTCCGATCGCCAGCAGCACGGCACCGCAGGCAAACAGGGCGGACTCGATCGAAGGGACGGAGATGGCCTCCGACTTGTTGATGATGGCCGAGGCGAGCGTCAGGACGGGGCCGAGAAAGAATCCCGCGCCATAGGCCGGATTCGGCACCATCCCGATGCCGCCGCAGACCATGGAGATGGCGATCGCCTCGCCGATGCCGCGCCCCGCCGCCAGGATGACGCCGGCCAGAATGCCGGACTTGGCCGACGGCAGCACGATCCTCCGGACGACTCGCCACGGCGTCATCCCCACCGCGCAGCCCACCTCGCGCAGCGAGTCGGGCACGCTGCGGATGGCGTCCATGGACAGGGCGACGATCATGGGCACGATCATGCAGGCCAGCACGATCACGGAGGAGAGCAGGTTGTGCCCCGTCATCTGGAACCGGTCCAGAAAGGCGATCTGCATGTCCACGGTGATGAACCGGCTCTCCACGAAGGGCACGATGACAAACAGCCCGACGAGGCCGAACACGATGGAGGGGATCGAGGCCAGCAGGCGGACCACCGCAACCGCCGGGGTCCGGAGCCAACCCGGGGCGAACTCGCACAGCAATGCGGCGGAGCCGACACCGACCGGTACCGCAACCACCAAAGCCAGCAGGGTGCTCGCCAGGGTGCCGGCCAGCAAGCCGAACATCCCGAACCGATAGACCGGATCCTCGGCCGGCGCGTTGTACGCGGCCGTGATCTGGGCATCGAAATCCGCACCGGTCCAGAACGCAAGCCCGCTCTCCCGGACAACGGGCCAGGCGCGTCCCGCCACGAACACAAAGATGAATCCCATCATGACGACACTCAGCAAGGCCAGCAGTCGCGTCGACCATTTCATGCCGATATCCGCCGCGCCCGAGAGGACCACGCCGGCAGGCTTGCGTGCGCCTGCCCGCGAGGCGTTCCGCCAGCCGTCATCCTGTCTTGTCCGGGTACGCCCCCTCCCGGCGGCACCCCGTTCACTTTCTGTCATGCTCCGCTCCCCCGCATTCCAAGGGAGCGGCACGTACCACCGTGCCGCTCCCGTATCCATTCTCAACGGAAGTGTCCAAGCGACGGCTCGTGCGTCAGACCTGTCCACTTCCCCGCCTTGCCGGAAGAAGCCCACCTGCCATGATCCGTGCGCAGGCTGTCCCGCGTCCGGGCCCCGCATCGCTCAGTCACGGATGGTCAGGTAGCCTTCCTTCCCGGCGATGGCCTGCACCTTCGTGCTGCGGATGAAGTCGATGTAGATGGCGGTGGCACCGGTGGGCAGTCCCTTGGTGATCACGTCGAGCGTGCGGCGGATGGGATAGGTGCCGTTCTTGAGGTTTGCGGCACTGGCGGCGATGTTGTTGACGGACACCGCCTTGACGGTCTCATCGACATACCCCATGGAAACAAAGCCCACGGCGTTCCTGTTGCCGGCGACCGCTTCCTTGAGCAGGCCGTTCGTGTTGAACGGCGTGGCTGTCGCGACAACCGGCAGCAGCTTCTTGCTGGCGTCCGTGCCAAGCACGAGCTCCTGGAAGGAGGCCAGGGTGCCCGAGGTGCTTTCGCGGGTCTGCACGAAGATCGGGGCGTTGTCACCGCCGACGTCCTTCCAGTTGCGCGTCTCGCCGAGGAAGATCGACTTGACCTGTTCCCTGGTGAGGTTCTTCACCGCATTGTCCTTGTGGATGATGATCGCAATGCCGTCGATGGCGATCGGGAACACCTTGAGCGTGGGGTTCTTTGTCCGCTCGGACTCGGTCAGCTCGCGGGAGGAGCCGCCGACATGGAAGCTGCCGTCGATGGCGCCCTTGATGCCGTTGCCGGAGCCGCTCGACGCATAGCTGACATTGACGGCGGGCGACAGCTTCATCAGCTCGTCGGCGGCCGACTGGCCGATCGGTGCGACTGTGGAGGAACCGCCGGCCTTGACGGTGCCCTTGACGTTCGTGAAGTACTTGATCGTGACCGTGTTGCCGGCGAAGGAGACATCCGCCCCCATCGTCTCGCCGATGAACCGGAGCGGGATCATGGTGCGGCTGCCGACGATCTCGGCCGCGGCCTGCATCGTTTTGGGCACGCCGTTGACCAGCGCGGTTTTTGAGCCGACGGAGAGCACGATCACCTTGGCGGCCGTGTCGACGGTCACCTTGCGGGTTGCGCCGTCATATGCAATGAGCGCTCCCAGGTTTTCAACCACACGGATGGGAACAAGCAGGGTGCCGTTGCGGTTGAGCGGCGCGACATCGGATGCGACACGGGTTCCGTCGATGACAATGCCGACGGCGGGGGATGCGGCATGGACGGGCATCATGCCCAGCACGAGGGTGAGTGCGATCAGGAGCGGCAGCAGCTTCTTCATGGGGTCCTCCTGTTTGCTGTTTGCTTCGGTCTGTCCGCGGTCATTGTATCGGCGGCATGTTAGGAAAATGTGCCGCCATGTTGGCGGATGGTCAAGCGTGTGTTCCGGAACGGTTAAATCGCGCAAAAGCTGAACCCCTTGAAAACAATCGGGATGTATGCCATAATTATTATCAGGTAATATTAACTTATCTCATTATCAGCGCATGACACTTTCCGGAACTTGTCACGCCGTTCGCGCCCGATGCCCCGCCGCCTCGCGACAGGCCACCACCGCCCGACGCTCCATCACCGCATGAAGCATGCAGACATGCAGGAGGCAACCATGATCAGGAAGGACTATCGCATCCATGAGGAAAAGGGCCGCCGCATCGTACAGGGACTGGGCGGGTACCCGTCCGGGGAACAGCCCGACCTGCGCACCCTCGTCCGCTACAGCGCGGACACATATGGCGACAGGCCCGGTTTCAAGTTCCGCGCGAAGGATGGCGGCGTCGCCACGCGTTCCTACAAGCGCTTTTCAGAGGACATCGATGCGCTGGGGACCGCCCTGGTCCTCCACGGACTGGCCGGGAACCGCATCGCCATCATCAGCGAGAACCGGTATGAGTGGAGCGTCGCTTTCTTCGCGACGGTCAACGGCACCGGCATCGCCGTGCCGCTGGACAAGTACCTGCCGAAGAATGAGCTGGCAAACCTGCTGGTTCGCGGCAAGGCGACGGTCCTTTTCTTTTCTCCGACCTACCTCGACATGGTCCTCGCCCTCGCCGCTTCCGGCGAAACCCCGGTGAAGCACTTCATCTGCCTCGACACGCTGCCGGAGGGCAGCCATGCCGACGACGCCCCGATCTCCGACATGCACGCATGGATCCGGGAAGGGCGCGAGAGCCTTGCCCGGGGTGACCGCCGCTTTGTCAACGCCCCGATCGATCCCGAGGCGCTCGCGATCCTGCTGTTCACCTCCGGCACCACGAGCCTTTCGAAGGGTGTCATGCTCTGCCACCGCAACATCACCGCGAACCTCGCCTCCATCCATGCCTGCATCCATCTCGACACGAATGATGTGCACCTGTCGCTGCTGCCGCTGCATCACACCTTCGAGAACACCATCGGTCAGATGCTGATGATCCAGAGCGGCGCGTGCATCGCCTACTGTGAGGGCATCAAGCATGTGGCCGACAACATCCGCGAGTTCGGCGTAACGGTGCTCGTGGCGGTACCGGCGATCCTGGAGGCGATCTACCGCCAGGTGCAGGCCGGCATCGACAAGTCCGGCAAGCGACGGCTGCTGGAGGCGCTCATGCGTCTCTCCGACCTGCTGCGCGCGATCGGCATCGACATCCGCCGCACGCTGTTCAAGAGCATATTCGCCAAGCTGGGACCCGGGTTGCGGCTTGCCGTCTCCGGTGCGGCCGCGCTCGATCCGGCGGTCATCCGCGGGTTTGACCGGATCGGACTGACAGTCTACCAGGGCTATGGGCTCACCGAAACCTCGCCTGTCGTCGCGGCGAACAATGACTTTGTGAACGTGTTCGGTTCCATCGGTCATCCTGTGAAGGATGTCGAGGTGACGATCGACAACCCGGATGAGAACGGCATGGGTGAAATCCTCACACGGGGCCGCAACGTCATGATGGGGTATTACGAGAACGAGGAGGCGACACGGGAGGCGATCGACGCCGACGGCTGGTTCCATACCGGGGATCTCGGCACCATCGACTCGGAGGGATTCATCCGCATCACCGGCCGCGCGAAGTCGATGATCGTGCTTGCCAACGGCAAGAAGGCGTTTCCAGAGGAGTTCGAGTTCCTGCTCTCCGAGGTGGCGGGAATCAAGGATTCCATGGCCTGGGGATACCGGACCGATGACGGCGGCGTACAGATCTGCGCGAAGATCGTGCGCGATCCGGCAGCCCTGCGCGCGGCCAACAACGACGTGATGCCGGACGACGCAGCGGTCGCCGCCCATTTCGATCGGGCGATCCGCGAGATCAATCGGCATCTGCCCCAGTACAAGGCCATCCGCTACTTCCTGCAGACAGAGACGGAGCTGGTCAAGACGACGACCCTCAAGGTCAAGCGCAATGTCGAGGAGGCGGGCATCAGTGCCTGGCTGAACGAAAACGGGCTGGACATGCGGCGCGCCAGCGGCATGCGGATGCCGTGACACCCCTGTGGCTCCACACCGCGCCTCGGGTGGGCGCATCCATCCTGTCACGCGCTTCACCGCGCATCACAGTCGCAGCAAGGGCGTGCCCCCACTCCGGGAGGCGCGCCCTTCTCCGCCATCCAGCCGTCAGGAGGCGATCTCGGCCGACAGACGCAACTGCAAGCCCGCATCGAGCGGACTTGCATCCCTTCCTGCGGTTCGCGTTGCGTGGTCCATTCCGACCTCGGCACGCACCGCATGCGCGCCCACACCTTTCTGGCTGGCGCCGCTGGCGCGGTTCTCCATGATCCAGGCGCTGCCCGGCACCGCCTTGGCCTGCTTTTTCAACGCCGCCATATGGCGGGCGAGGGTTTCGGGTGATTCAAACCCGCTCATGCAGCCATACGATCCCGCTATCGAGAGCGATGTCAGGGGACAGACCGCCATCTGGTTCTTCCGGTCGAGATACCGGAAGCATCCGGCAGCCAGGTGTTCCTGCGTGAAGAAGGCACGCACCGCCACATCGAACCGGTCGATCGTCTGCCGGCAGATCTCCCGGCATTCCGCCTCGGAGCAGGTCAGGACGGCGATGAAATCGTCACCGCCGATATGGCCGACGAAGCTGGCGCAGGCATGCTCGCTCTTGATCACCTCGCAGATCAGCGATTTCACGAGCTGGATGATCGCATCGCCCTGCTCGAACCCGTACAGATCGTTGTAGACCTTGAAGTGGTCCAGATCGAAATACAGCACGCCGGTCTCCAGCTGGTTGCGGATCGTTTCCATCAGCACGCGGTTGATCTGCACGTTGCCGGGAAGTCCCGTCAGCGGATTGAGTTCGAGCGCATAACTCCGTTCCAGCTCCATGGCATGCCCAAGCAGGCGGATGACGGATACGATGCCCTCATAGCGCTCGTTCCGGGTGACGAGGATGTTGTCGTAGACCATGTCCCCCTCCCGCGCCAGCGCCATTTGCGTCACGGTGCCGATCGGGGTGGCGCAATCCACCACCAGCGGCGTGGGCGACAGGAGCTTGGAAACCGGGCGATGGGCGAAAAGCGAATAGCCATACTGGTGGGAAAGACTCTCGTTGAGCCGGTTGCGCATCACAAGACCGGAGATGCGGTCGCCGTCGAGCACGCAGACCCCTTCGTGATGCCGTTCGTCCAGGAGCTGCCGCACATCGGCGCATCGATCCTTGCTTTGAACCGGCGGAACCGGTTCCGCGATCTCGCCGATCAGGCGGGTGTTGTAGGCATGCAGCACGGTTCCCGCCCTGACCAGAAACCGGAGCAGGCGCATGACATCATCCTCCGGGGGAACCGGCACGGTACCTGGACGGCCCAGCAGGTACCCCTGTCCGCAGTGCACGCCCAGCGACACCAGCGTCTTGAGCTCATCCACCGTTTCGATGCCCTCGGCAATCAACCGGGAACCGGTCAGATTCGCCAGTACGACAAAGGACTTGACAACCGCCTGCTTGAAGCTGTCGGCATGGATGTGGCGGATGAGCGCCATGTCGATCTTGATGAATCCGGGATGAATGTGGCAGATGGCATTGAGATTGGAATACCCCGCCCCCATGTCGTCGATGGCGATGCGATACCCCTGGTTGCGGTAATGGTCGATCGCCGCCTGAAACAGCTCGAACGACTCGATGGCGGAACGCTCCGTGATCTCGAAGACGATGCGGTCCGCCCGAAAGCCGTTCTCGATCACCACCTGACGGGTCAGCCCCTCCTGGAATTTGTGGTCGTTGAGCACATTGGGATCGACATTCAGAAACAGAAGCGAAGACAAGCCGACCTCGCCGGCGCGTCGAATGGCCTGTTTGCGGAACGCGAGTTCCAGTCGCCACAGCATGTCTCTTCGAACCGCCTCTTCGATCATCGCGACCGGGGAATGCCAGGGTGACCCGGCCGGTCCGCGGCTCAGGGCCTCATACCCCAGCACGTCGAGGGTCCGAAGATCCACAATGGGCTGGAACAGGGAGGTGATCCGTTCCTGTTCCAGGATGAGGGCGAATTCGTCCGCCAAGGGGCTCGTCTGTGCAACGGCTGTCATCATATCCGGTTCCTCCGCTATCCGCGCGTTCGCGTACCGAAACGAATCCGGATGCGGAACGGGCGACGGTATCATCGTACCGCCGCCCGATTGGATGCATGTTTGCCTGATGTTTGCCGCAGGTTAACTCGCCCGGCCGGCGTCACGCACGGAGTCGCCGATGCGCATGCCTGCTGCCCGGTCAGCCTTGCTGCCTGCCGAAGAGCGCCTCGGCGAAACTGGCGGCATCGAAAGGCTGCAGGTCGTCCATCTGCTCGCCGACGCCGATGAACTTCACGGGCACGCTGAGCTCGGACATGATCGAGATCACGATGCCGCCCTTGGCGGTACCGTCGAGTTTCGTCAGCACGAGACCCGTGAGGTTGCCGACCTCGGAAAACACCTTGGCCTGCGAGACGGCATTCTGGCCGGTGGTCGCATCGAGCACGAGCAGGCTTTCGATGTCGGCCCCGGGCAGCTCGCGCCCGATGATGCGGAAGATCTTGCGCAGCTCCTCCATCAGGTTCTTCTTGGTGTGCAGGCGACCCGCGGTGTCCACGATGAGCACGTCGGCGCCGCGGGCCTTCACCGCCTGGATGGCGTCGTAGATGACAGCCGCCGGGTCGGAGCCTTCCTCGTGCTTGACGATCGGCACGCCCGCGCGGTTCGTCCAGATTTCGAGCTGGTCGATGGCGGCGGCGCGGAACGTGTCGGCCGCGGCGACCACGACCTTCTTGCCCTGCTGCTTGAGCAGGTGCGCGATCTTGCCGATCGATGTGGTCTTGCCCACGCCGTTGACGCCGATGATGACGATGACGGAAGGTTTTGTGGCCAGCTTCAGGTCGCCGGCCTCCGAAGCCAGGATACCGGCAATCTCCTCGCGGATGGCGCCGCGGACACCTTCCACATCGGCGATGCGGTCGCGCTTGACCCGCTCGCGCAGGCTTGCGACAATCCTGAGCGATGTCTCCATGCCGACATCCGATGTGATGAGGATTTCCTCGAGTTCCTCGAACAGGTCCTCATCCACCTTGCCGAACCCGGCAAGCATCTGGTCGATGCGGGTGGTGATGGCGGTGCGGGTTTTCGCCAGTCCGCCCCTCAGGCGCTCGAAAAATCCGATCCTCGGCTTGTCGGCCGGCATGTCGGGCACGTCCGCCACCGGTTCCGGCTCGTCCTCCCACGCCTGTTCCGATTCGCCGGTCCAGCCCGATTCCGGCTCGAAGGCCTGCTCCGTGACATCCGTCTTCCCGATGGGCGCCGACGCGCCGGAGACCAGCACATCGTCGGCGATGCGTTCCCGCCGTGATCCGGCGGCTTCTGCCGGAGACGCTGCCGCGCCGGACTCCCCGGTTCCCACTCCCTGCCCCTCGATGTCACCGGTTTCTCCGGTCATCGTCTTTTTCTTCCTGAACAAATCGAAGAGTCCCATGTTTCCTCCCGCGGCCGGATGGCCGCCGTCTGTCGCGATCGTGCATGCGCCGCCCGGTCAGCCCGCGTTCTCCACCGGCTGTTCCATGCGCATCGACACCACCTTGGATATGCCGTGTTCCTGCATGGTCACGCCGTACAGGATGTCGGCCGCCTCCATCGTGCCCTTGCGGTGCGTGATGCAGAGAAACTGGATGTTGTCGGTGTACCGTCTGATGTAGTCCGCGAACTTGAACACGTTCGCGTCGTCGAGGGCCGCCTCGATCTCGTCGAGCAGATAGAACGGCGCCGGCCGCATCCGGAGGATCGCGAAGATCAGCGAGATGGCCACCATCGCGCGCTCCCCGCCGGAAAGCAGCATCATGTTCTGCAGCTTCTTGCCCGGCGGCTGGACGTTGATGTCGATGCCGCTCTCGAGCACATTGTCCTGGTCTGCGAGCTGCACCTCGGCCGTGCCGCCCTCGAACAGCTCGCGAAAGACCGCGGAGAAGTTCCGGTTGATGATCTCGAACTGCTCGAGGAATTGCTTCTTCATGACCAGGGTGATGTCGTGGATGACGCGGCCCAGCTTCTCCTCGGCCTGCACCAGGTCGTCGCGCTGGGTGGTCATGAACGCGTGGCGCTCCTTCGACTTCGTATAGTCCTCGATGGCCGCCACATTCACCGGCCCCAGGGCGCGAATCTGCGCCTTGAGCTCATTGACGCGCCGCTGCGCGGCGGTCGGGTTCTCGATGGGATGCCGGAAGGGCTCGGCTGTGGCAAACGTGAGTCCGTACTCATCCCACAGGCGGGTCGAAATGGTCTCCATCTCGGCCTCGTGCTTGATGCCGCGGGCTTCGAGCCGGCCGGCCTCCTCCTGCAGCGAGAGGATTTCCTGGTTGTGCGTGGTGATGGCTTCGAGAAGCCCCGCGTACTCCTCCTCGGTGACGCGCACGTCCTCCTCGGCGGCCGAGAGGCGCAACGCGGCGCCCACCCGCTCGCTGCCGAGCGACTCGATGTGCCGGTTCAGCCCCTCGATCTCGGACCGGGCTTCGGCCATGCGCCGCTCGTTGCGCGCACGTTCCTCCTCGCGGCGCTCCATCGTGCCTGTCATGGCCGCGCGTTCCGCCTCGACGGCTTCGAGCTGCTCGGTCATGGACGCCAGGCTCTCTCGCACGGACAGGACCGACACGCGGTAGTCGTTGACGTCGGCATGGATGGCGTCGCGTTCCTTCTGCTCCTCGCGGCCGCGGGCCTGGCTCGCGGCCACCGCCTCGCGCAGGGTGGCGATTTCCGCCTCGATGCCGACCACGGTGCCGCGATCGGCGACCGACTGCGCCTCGATGCGGGCGACCCCTTCGGACAAGCCTTTCTCCTCCGTACGCAGCACTTCCTGTCGCTCGCCGATGCGGCGGATCTGCTCGGCCAGCTGGCCTGCCTGGCTCTCGTCGCGCATGCGGACCAGCTCGAGATCGGACAGCTCGCGCCGGGCGGCCTCGAGTGCCTGATCGAGCGCCTGCGCCTCGGACTCCGCCGTGCGCCGCGCGGTTTCGGCTTTCTCCATTTCGACGGCCAACGCCTTCATTTCGGTTTCCAGCTCGCCCATCAGGCGCTGGCGCCCCAGCAGGCTCGCATTGCGGGCCGGCTGGCTGCCGCCGGTCATGGCGCCTCCGGCGTTGAACAGCTCGCCCGCCCGCGTGACGATGCGCAGGCTGTAGTCGAACCGGCGCGCCATGGCGATGCCGGCGTCCATGTCCTCGACGACGAGTGTGCGGCCCAGCAGGTTGCGGACAATGTCGCGGTATTGCGGCTCGCATGTCACGTGCCCGTCGGCGGTGCCGAGAAAGCCCGTCATGCCTTGCGCGATGCGCAGCGTGTGGTCCTCCACCCCGCGGCCCTTGACCGCGCGGATGGGCAGGAAGGTGGCGCGGCCCAGGTGCTGGCGCTTGAGAAACTCGATGGCGCGCTTGGCGTCTTCCTCCGTGTCGGTGACGACGTTCTGCAGGGCGCCGCCCAGGCACACCTCCAACGCCGTCTCGAACGCCGGATCGACCTGCACCAGCTGGGCCAATGCCCCATGGATGCCACGTCCCAGCTCGCCGCGCTCGCGGCAGGCGGCCAGCAGCTGCTTGACGCTGTGGCTGTAGCCCTCCATGCTGTGCTCGAGATCCTGCAGCACATGGTGGCGGGATGCCTTGGCGCCGTGCTCGCGGGCCAGCTCCTCGCGCCGGGCGCGCAGGGCGTCGGCGCGCGACTTCTTTTGGGCGCGCTCCGTCTCGCCCGCCGCCACCTTCTCCTTGAGTGCCGAAATGGCCGAACGGGTCTTGCGCAGGGCGCCATCGAGCGTCTCCCGCTGCATGCCCAGCCGGTCGCGTTCCCGGCCCATGCCCAGGATTTCCTCGGCAATCTTCCGCCGGCGGTCCGCCGCGTTCTCCAGATCATTCTTCAGGCCGCCCAGGTGGATCCGGGTGTCCGAGAGCGTGTCCTGCAGGTCCATGATGCGCGTCTTGGCCGCCTCGGCCTCGCGCTCGCCCTCGGACAGGCGCGAAAGGACCGCCGCAAGGCGTTCCTCGGCTTCGGCGAGCTCGGCGGCGAACCGTTCCCCGTCGCGGGTGAGGGTGGCGATGCGCTTGCGCTTTCTTTCAATGTCCGCATCCATGGCGGAGAAGCGGGTCGCCAGCTCGGCAAGGTCGGTGCCGAAGCTTTCGTTGGACTGCGCCAGATGCCGGATTTTCTCTTCGTCGAGCGCAATCTGGTGACCGGCCTTTTCCAGCTCCGACTCGATGCGCCGCACCTGCCGGTCGGCTTCGTCGCGGGCCGCCTTCAGCGCCTCGAGCCGCTCGGTGCGCTGGGCGTTCATCTGCTGGATGTGCTCGAGCTGGCGCGTCTCCGCCTCCATGCGCTCGCGGATTTCCGCCTGGTGGGTGCGGATCTCCTCCATGCGCTGACGCGTTTTCTCGACGGTCTCCAGGAAGAAGGCGACCTCGATGCCCTTGAGCTCCTCCGACAGCGCAAGGTACGTCTTGGCGGTCTCCGCCTGCTGTCCGAGCGGCCCGAGCTGGGTCTCGAGCTCCGCGATGATGTCGCCGATGCGCTCGAGGTTCTGCCGGGTGGCTTCGAGCTTGCGCTCGGCCTCCTTCTTGCGCACCTTGTACTTGGTGATGCCCGCCGCTTCCTCGAAAACGGAGCGGCGCTCCTCGGATCGGGTGCTGAGGATCTCGTCGATGCGGCCCTGGCCGATGATGGAATAGCCCTCGCGGCCGACACCGGTGTTCATGAACAGCTCGTGGATGTCCTTGAGGCGGCAGGGCGTCTTGTTGAGCAGGTATTCGCTCTCGCCCGAACGGTACATGCGCCGGGTGACGGTGACCTCCGCGAAACCGATCGGCAGGGCGCCGTCGGCGTTGTCGAAGGTGATGGAAACCGCGGCAAAGCCCAGCGCCTTGCGGTGCTGGGTGCCTGCGAAGATGACGTCTTCCATTTTGCCGCCGCGCAGCGTCTTGGCGCTCTGTTCGCCGAGAACCCACCGGACGGCGTCGGCGATGTTGCTCTTGCCGCTGCCGTTGGGCCCCACGACGGCGGTGAGGCCGGAATGAAAGGTCAGGTCGATCTTGTCGGCAAAGGACTTGAAGCCCTGGATCTCCAAGGTTTTCAGGTACAAATCGGACACGCTCCGTTTCCGGCACGCCTTCGCAGAAGGCGTGTCCGGCGCCCGGTCCACCATGCTAGGGCAGGGGTTCCCGATGCGCCTCATCCGATGATACCAAAAACAGCCACAGGCAACAAGTGGCGACGCCCGGCAGGCAGCCATCGGCCAGGTTCTCCGATGCCCCCGACCGCGAGGGGACAACGCTCAGGCATGCCAGCCGTAGCGCCCGACAAGCTCGACGAAGGCGACGGCCTCCAGCGCCGTGATGTCGAGCCCGCCGGCTTCCTCCCGTTCCACCCGCAGCAACCGCTGCATGCCGGGGGCGCCGACCGGGACAATCATACGCCCCAGGGGGGCCAGCTGCTGCGCCAGCGCATCCGGAAACCGGGCCGCGGCCGCCGTGACCATGATCCGGTCGAACGGGGCGGCATCAGGCCACCCGTCGCTCCCATCCCCGATACGGTACTCGATGTTGGCAAATCCCATCGACGAAAGCCTGATCCGTGCGGCTCGGGCCAGCTCGGGGATTCTCTCCACCGTGTGGACGGATGAAGAGAATCGTGCCAGCAGCGCGGTCTGGTATCCCGTCCCGGTACCGATCTCCAGCACGCGGCTCTCCGAAGACGGATCCAGGAGCCACGTCATCTCGCATACAAGGCTTGGCTGCGAAATGGTCTGCCCGAATCCGATCGGAAAGGCCGCATCCACTGCTGCGAACGCACGGTTGGACGGGTCCATGAAGGCCGCACGGTCGAGGTGTCTGAAGTACTGCAACAAGGCCGCTTTGTCCATGATATCCCCCCATGGGGTTCATACCCATCCCCGCTCGCTTTTCGCGGCCACCGCGGATATAATGATCAGGTCGGCACACACCGGTTCCGTCCGATCGCCGGCATGGAGCATGTGTCATCCACAAGGGCGCGGGGTGCGGCATGTGATCAGCGGACGCCGCGGCAGCCAGGGCATTCCATCCAAATAGCGGAGGCAGCGTGACAAAACCGATGATGGCACAGCCCAGACATCAGGACACAAGGCTCATTCTGGCAGTCTATGCCGTCGCGCTCGTCCTGAGCCTGGTTTTTTCTTTTTTTGCCGGCAATCCGTACAGGCCCGCAGAGGCTTCCGTCTCCCTCGGCCCCGCCCGGTTCACGCCGCCCATCGCCTTTCGCGGCATGAGCCATGCGGATCCCGATCTCATGGTCTATGAAGCCCATGTCTCACGGGCCGACCTCGCCCGTGCCTCGGCATCGGCTGACAGCCGTGAAGGCGTCGGTGTCCTGATTTCCCGCTTTGCCTCCAACGGATTCGTGGTACGCTGGAACGGCGTGCAGATCGGGCAGCTGGGTTCCCTTGCGCTGCCGGGCGCGAACATCTGGAACAGCAGCGCGTTCTTCCCGATCCCCGAATCCCTGCACGCCGACGACAATGTCCTGCGCATCGAGAGCCGCTCGATCAACAAAACCGGCCTGGCCGACGAGCCCGTCCGCATCGTTACCATCCGCGACGGCTTCCGCTACACCAGCCTGTTCGATTTCTTCAACCACACGATGCTGCTCATCGGCATCGGCATCCTCATGGCATCCGTCGTGATCCTGCTGCTGATGTGTCTGCTGGCGGACTCGAACCGCCTGCTGTATCTCCTGCTCGCTGCGGGAACCCTGGGCATCGGCGTCTACGCCATGGACTATACGGCCGTGCTTTCCCTGCCGATCTCCTATTATCTCTACAAACGCATCATCATGGTCAGCCTGGGGGCAGCCGGCCTGTTCTACGGGCTGGCCATCCGGCACCAGCTGCGATTCCGCCCCGCCGCCTGGGTGGGTGCCGCCGGCTTTGCGGGCATCGTGCTGCCCGCCCTGCTGGCGCCTGATCTGATCACCTTCCGGCAATTCTACAATGTCTGGTATCTGTCCCAGCTCGCCAACATTGTCATTTGGCTCGTTGCCTCGCTGCGCGCATACCGCAGGCAGGTGGAGGCGCGCATCTACCTGCTCGGTTATGCGGTGCTCGGAGTCCATTCCCTGTTCAACTTCCTGATCGACCGCACGGGGCTGTTCTTCCCGATGAACGCGCCGCTGGTCTTTGTCGCCGTGTTTTCGATCATTCCGCAGATGCTGATCTACTTCGATTTCCTGACCCGCAAGCGCCAGCTCGCACACGAATCCCAGCAACGGGAGGCGGCCGTGACGCTGGCGCATCGCGACACGCTGACCGACGCGTACAACAAGCGCTACTTCCTCAAGGCCGCACAGGAGTTCGCGCCGCCCTACACGCTGGCAGTCTTCGACCTGGACGATTTCAAGGGCGTCAACGACCGGTACGGACATCCGGCCGGCGACCTCGTGCTCAGACACCTTGTGATCCAGCTGCAGGAATTGATGCGCCGCGAGGACATCCTGTGCCGGGTCGGCGGCGACGAATTTGCCATCTTCCTGCCGGCCGAACAGGACAAGGCGATCGCCCGCCTTGCGAACTGCCGCGACCGGCTTGCGGGTCGTCCGCCCATCTACGACGGCCAGCCGATCATGGTCACGCTCTCGATGGGCGTCACCTATGTGCGGCAGGACGAGGACTTCAACGCCTGCCTCCGCCGTGCGGATCAGGCCATGTACGAGGCCAAGCGCCTGGGAAAGAACCGCATCGTTTCAACCAGGGACATGCCAACACCCGCACCCTGACCAGGAAGCGCCACGAAAAGGACCATCCGGGCACCGCCAGGTTCCCGGATGGTCCTTTGTCACACCATGATGGGATCAGCTCTCAAAGACGTTCCTGAATCGGCGTATAGTTCAGTCTTCCCTTGATGTTCTTGTATGCGGGGCGGATGATCTTGCCGCCGTTGACGTTTTCCTCGATGATGTGCGCGCACCAGCCGGCGATGCGGGCCATGGCGAAAATGGGCGTGTAGATGTCCTTCGGCAGACCCAGCATCTGATAGACAAATCCCGAATAGAAGTCGACATTCGCGCACATGGGCTTGTCGGTGTTGCGGACCTCGCGGAAGACATCGGGCGCAAGCCGCTCCACGCGCTTGTGCAATTCGAACTCCTCCAGGCGCCCCACCTGCTTGGCCAGTTGTTCCGCCTGGTCGCGCAGCAGGATGCAGCGCGGGTCGGAGAGCGTGTACACGGCGTGCCCCATGCCATAGATGAGGCCGGACTTGTCATAGGCTTCCTTGCGCAGCAGCCTGCGGATGTATTCCTTCACCTGCTCGTCGCTGTTCCAGTCCTTCACCTCGTGCATGAGGTCGTCCATCATGTCCATGACCTTGTTGTTCGCGCCACCGTGCTTGGGCCCCTTGAGCGATCCGATGGCCGCCGCGACGCAGGAGTAGATGTCCGTGCCCGTCGAGGAGACGACATGGGCGGTGAAGGTGGAGTTGTTGCCGCCGCCGTGCTCGGCGTGCAGCACCAGCGCCAGGTCGAGGATTTTCGCCTCCAGCGCGGTAAAGTGCCCGTCGGGGCGAAGCAGCATCAGGATGTTCTCCGCCGTCGAGTAATCGGGCCTGGGATTGTGGATGTACAGGCTCTTGCCTTCATGGTAGTGCGCCTTGGCCTGGTAGCCGTAACAGCCCATCAGCGGGAAGGTGGCGATCAGGTCCAGGCTCTGGCGCAGCAGGTTGAGCACGCTGATGTCGTCGGGATTGTTGTCGTAGGAATACTTCACCAGCACCAGGCGGGCCAGCTTGTTCATGACGTCCATGCTCGGCGCCTTGAGGATGTTGTCGCGCACATAGTCCTCCGGCAGCTTCCGGAAGTGTCCCAGCACCTGATTGAAATCCTCGAGCTGGTGCGATGTCGGCAGCTGGCCGAACAGCAGCAGGTACACACACTCCTCGAAGCCGAACCGGTCCTCGCGGATGAAGCCGTTGACCAGGTCGTAGATGTCGATGCCACGATAAACGAGTTTGCCTTCCACCGGCACCTTCTCGTTGTCATCGAAGACATAGGCATGCACTTCGCCGATTTCGGTCAGGCCGACCAGCACGCCCGATCCGTCCTCGTTGCGCAGCCCCCGCTTGACGTTGTAGCGGCTGTAGAGCCCCGGACGGAAGCGCGTGTCGATTTCCACCTGTTCCCCCGCTAGTGCGAAGTAGCTGTCGAGTTCTTCCTGTGTCAAGTCCTTGAACATGTTGTGCCTCCTTCTCGCTGGCCGGTGTACCGGCGGTTTGTCCGCGGGATGGTATGCTAACGGCTCCTGCGTCCTCCCTTGCAGGCTGACGGATCAGGGCTCCCGTTTCGGTGCGGTTTTTTCGGACAGGCGGTTCATGCTGCGCGTGGCGTTGCGCACGTGGTGCACCATGAGGGTTTCCGCCCGATCCTGGTCCTTCTCCTCGAGTGCCACCAGGATGGCGCGGTGCTCGCCCAGCGTTTTCTCGGCACGGTCCATGGCCTTCATCGACAGGCTGCGCGCCCGTTGGATGTAATGGTGGAAGGAGCGCAGGGTCCGGTTCAGCAACCGGCTCCCGCTGGCCTGGAAGATGATCTCGTGAAAACGGGAATCCAGCCGGGTCAGCGGTTCGGCATCCCCCCGCTCCGTATGGAAGGCTTCCAGCGCCAGGATGCCGCGCAGTTCGGACAGCTGCGCCTCGGTGATCATGCGCGTCGCGCGTCGTGCCGCGATGCCCTCGATCTTGGTGCGGATCTCCCCGATGTCGCGGACATCCTCCTCGGACAGCCCCATGACGGTCGCACCCTTGTTGGGCACGTAATCGACGAGCCCTTCGAGCTCGAGCTGGCGGATCGCCTCGCGCACGGGGGTTCGGCTGACGCCCAGCTCCTCGGCGACACGCGATTCCGTAAAGCTGTCACCGGGACGGTAGCGGCCATTGAGGATGTCGCCCTCGAGCCGTTCGAAAACCTTTCCGCTGAGGGAGGCCTCCCGGACCGCGGTTTCCTTCCTTTTGCCCGTCATGTGATGCTCCTGTTCCTGCGATCGGCAGTGGAATCCGTTTGCATCATTGTATACAATCACACAATCCGCGTCAAGGCTTTTTGCAGCTTCGTTTATCTGGAGTTGCAAATTCAACAGTGAAAGGCGATGGTCGACCCATCCCGGCGATTTGCTCCGGGCCAATGCGGCATTGATTGCAGACTGCGGAGGGCGGCTGTCGTCCATCTGCCGACGCCCTGCAGGATC
>JAEXRM010000222.1 GCA_023440865.1 Bacillota bacterium | reverse complement strand
CCGCCACACCACGCGCAACTTCCCCAACCGCGAGGGCAGCAGGCCGGCAGCCGGCCAGACGGCGGGGGTCGCCCTGATGGATGCCCGCTCCATCGCCGCCACCGTCGCGCATGGCGGACGGCTGACTCCGGCCGACACGGTGGACTGGGAGGAGACGCATCCCGCCTATGCGTTCGATCCGGTTCCCTACCGGCGGCTCGTGTATCAGGGTTTCGGCCGCCCGCAGCCGGAGGTGCCGCTCCGGTACGGGCCCGGCATCACCGACTGGCCGGAGATGGATCCGATGCCGGATGTGCTGGAACTCGAGATAGCCTCCGTGCTGACCGATCCGGTCACCACGACCGACGAGCTCATTCCTTCCGGCGAGACCTCCAGCTACCGGTCCGATCCGGTGAAGCTGGCGACCTTCACCCTGTCGCGCAAGGATCCCGGCTATGCCGGCAGGGCGCGTACCATCACGGAAGCCGGGCGGCGGAGCGCCATCGCGGCGGTGCGTCCGGGAGACGGTTCGGCGCGGGAACAGGCGGCGTCCTGCCAGCGCGTGCTCGGCGGACGGGCCAACCTGGCGGATGGATACGCCACCCGGCGGTATCGGGGGAATCTCGTGAACTGGGGCATCCTGCCGCTGGTCTGCGAAGGGGCGGCACAGCGGCTTCGGATCGGGGACCGCCTGCGCATCGAGGGTGTGCGGTCCGCACTGGAGGCGTGGGAGCGGCGCGGGAGCGGTGGCGGAGACGACACGCCTGTTTTCCAGATTGCCGTGACCCGTGCGGATGATTCGGCTCCCTTCGCAATCGAGGCGTCATTGCCCGAACTGACCGCGGCGGAGGCACGCCTGCTGCTCGACGGCGGTTTGATCGGCCATTGGAAACGGACGCGGTGAAACCCGCGCTTCACGCGCCTCAGCGCGAAGGGATCCGCGTCACGGGCCGGCTGCCTCCGATGGGACGGCTCCCGAGACGCCACTGCGCGCATTCGTCCGCCAGACACGCGGCGGATAGCCGGTCTTCCGGCGGAACTGCCGGCAGAAGTAGGCGCTGTCCGAAAAACCTGTTTCCTCCGCGACCGCGCGGATCGGCATGTCCGTCGACTGCAGCAGGCGCATCGCCTCGTGCAGCCGGATCGAGAGCACCCGTTCGGTGAAGGGCATGCCGAAATAGGCATGAAACACACGGTTGAGCTGTCGCTCGGTCATGCCCACATGCCGGGCGAGCACACCGACGTCGGCCTTGCGCCAATGTCTCTCCAGGTACAGGTCCACACGCAGGCGGCGTTCGTCGTTGATGTCCTTGCGCTTGGGCTGCCGGGCGGATGGCGGCTGGACCGCAAGGCTGCGGAAGGTGTGGATCAGCAGCACCGTCAGCTCGTTCCGGATGACTTCCAGATAGCCGGGCGCATGCCGGGTTGCCTCATCCCAGATGCACTCGAAGCGTGAAAAGAGGGCTGCGGACGCCGGCCCGATCCAGAACCGGTTTGCCAGAAGTGTCTCCGTGAGCCGGTCCAGCTCCAGGTCCGGTTGCCTGGCGCCACCCGGCTGCAGCTCGAGGTTGATGCATTCCTCACCCATCGGATCGAGCGGGTCGCCATGCTGGGCGTGGAACACGTCCGGTCCGGTGATGTAGAGCATGCCGGGGCAGATCGCATGACGCGTGCCGCCGATGTCGACCCAGCCGTGTCCGACATAATTGTAGTGCAGCTCGAAGCCGCTGTGCGTATGCGAGGGGATATCGCGAATCTCCGGTTCGCGTCGCAGGCAGAGGATGTTGAGCCGCCGCGAGCCGAAGGGCAGCTTGATGTCCATATCGTCCAGGAGAATCGAGGGCATGGCGCTGTGTGCCTCCTTGTGTTTCCTCATGACAGCGTAGCACGATTGGGCCTCTCCGCCAATCATGTTGGACGGAACGGACATGTTTGGCGGGAAAGGGTCCTGCCCGTCCATCGCGGGTTGGGTGTCCGCTCCGTACAATGAAGGAAGACGCACCCACGCAAAGGAGAAACCGCCATGAACGCACGACTCAACCGTCTGACGCGCCTTGCCGCCGATCTGGCGCAGTGGCGCACCCAGCACGCCGTCACACCGGAAACGCTGTTCCGGAAGGATACCGAGGCGATCGGCCTGGAAACGCCCGACCTGGAATTGTCCGACTGGCAGCCCGTCGCCAACGGGTCCCTGTGGGGCGGTCCGGACGCGCATGCCTGGTTCCGGTTCGAGCACCGGGTGACTGCCGAACAGGCGGGGAAGCCGCTGCTGCTTGTCGTCAGGACCGGACGCGAGGGGCAGTGGGACGCCTGCAATCCCCAAATGCTGGCCTACTGCGACGGCCGGCTGCTGCAGGGACTGGACGTGAACCACACCGAGGCGATGCTGACGGCGGGAAGCCCCGAGGGCACCCGCTTTGCCGTCGCGCTACGCGCCTATGCGGGGCTTTCACCCGAGCAGCCGGTCATCCGGGTGTCCGTCGCCGTCCATCATGCCGATGTCGAAGGACTGCTGTACGACATCAAGGTGCCCTGCGACGCGTGGAACGCGCTGCCGGAAACCGAGTACCGCCGCGACACGATGCTGGAGACACTCAACGGCGCCCTGCGCGGGCTCGATCTGCGCAAGCCGTTCTCACCGGAATTCCATGCCTCCATCGCCCTGACCCGAAGCAGGGTGGAGTCGGAGTTCTACGCCACCCTGCCGCAGGACGGTCCGATTGCCACCTGTGTGGGCCATACGCACATCGACGTGGCGTGGCTGTGGCGGATCCGCCAGACGCGCGAAAAGGCCGTGCGCAGCTTTTCCACGGTGCTCGCCCTGATGGACCGCTTCCCCGCGTACACCTTCATGTCGAGCCAGCCGCAGCTGTATGAATACGTCAAGGAGGACGCGCCCGAGGTGTATGCCCGCATCCGCGAACGCATCGCCGAAGGGCGCTGGGAAGCCGAGGGCGGCATGTGGCTCGAGGCGGACTGCAACCTGGCCTCCGGCGAGTCGCTCGTGCGGCAGTTCGTGCATGGCAAGCGCTTCTTCCGCGAAGAGTTCGGCGTCGACAACCATGTGCTCTGGCTGCCGGACGTGTTCGGCTATTCGGCCGCCCTGCCGCAGATCATGCAAAAGAGCGGCATCGATTCGTTCATGACCATCAAGATCGGCTGGAACGACACCAACCGGATGCCGCACGACACCTTCACCTGGCGGGGCCTCGACGGAACCGGCGTGCTGACGCACTTCATCACGACGCAGGATCATGACAGCACCTCGCACGGCACCACGTATGTAGGCATGCAGAACGCCTCGCAGACACGCGGCGCCTGGAACCGCTATGCCGACAAGACGCTCAACGACGACGTGCTGATCTGCTACGGCCATGGGGACGGCGGTGGCGGACCCACGGCGGAGATGGTGGAGAACAGCCTGCGCATGAGCCGCGGCCTTCCGGGCATCCCGCGCGTGCGCATGGGCCATGCGGGGCCCTGGTTCCGCCGGCTGGCTGATACGGTGCGGGGGAACCCGCGGCTGCCGGAATGGTGCGGGGAGCTGTACCTGGAATACCACCGCGGCACCTACACGGGCATGGCACGGAACAAGAAGTACAACCGCAAGGGAGAGAAGCTGCTCGGCGCCGTCGAGAACGCCGCCACCGCCGCGTCTCTTCTGACGGGCGCGGCCTATCCGGAGGCGGCACTGCACCGGCACTGGCGGACCCTGCTGCTCAACCAGTTCCACGACATCCTGCCCGGATCATCCATCCGGGAGGTGTACGAGGACTCCAAATCGGAGTACGAGACCATGCAGGCGGGGCTGCAGGCGCTGCTGCAGGAGGCCCGCGGGGCGGTTGCCACGCGGATCGCGCTGCCCGGCCTCTCCGTGGTGGTTTTCAATGACACGGGTTTTGCACGGAACGACATCGCACGATTTGCCGTGCCCGGGGGCATGGCGGTGATCTCCGTCCGGGATGCGGATGGCAGCCGGGTGGCGTTCCAGGTCGAGGGCGGCATGGCCGCGTTTGTCGCGGAAGGCGTTCCTGCCAAGGGGTGGAAGCGGTACGGACTGGAGCTCGCAGCTGCAGCCGGAGACGCCGCACCCCAGCAACACGACACGCCCGCCTGCAGACAGGCGGACGGTCTGACCGTCTCGCCCGCCCGCATGGAGAACGGACGGTTCCTGCTGGAGCTCGACGGCGCCGGGCAGATCGTCCGCCTGTATGACAAGCAGGCCGACCGCGAGGTGCTGGCGCCCGGCTCGGTGGGCAACGCGCTGACCGCCTATGAGGACCGGCCGCTCAACTTCGATGCGTGGGATGTCGATCCGTTCTACGGCGAACGGAGCTGGCCGGTCGACCACACCGAGTCCATCGCCGCCATGCAGATCGGTCCGGTCTATGGGCGGCTGCGCATCACGCGCCGCTACCAGGAATCCCGCATCATGCAGGACATCGTGATGTACCGCGATCTGGCGCGCATCGACTTCGAGACCGAGATCGACTGGAAGGAGAACCAGACGCTCCTCAAGACCGCTTTTCCGCTCGACATCCACAGCGCGAGGGCAACCTACGACATCCAGTTCGGCAATGTCGAGCGGCCCACGCACGCCAACACCTCATGGGACGAGGCGCGGTTCGAGGTGTGCGCCCACCAGTGGGCGGACCTGTCCGAGGGCGGATACGGCGTCAGCCTGTTGAACGACTGCAAGTACGGGCACGACATCCATGGAAACACCATGCGCCTGACCCTGCTGAAGTCGGGCACGAATCCGAACCCTGTCGCGGACCAGGAGCTGCACCGGTTCACCTATTCGCTGCTGCCACACACAGAAGGCTGGCAGCAGGCGGAAACCGCGCGGGAAGCCGCGTCGCTGAACGATCCGCTGCGGACGGTCATTGCCGGACCACAGGAAGGGACGCTGCCGGATTGCTGGGGATTCGTCGCGACCCGAAGCCGCAACATCCTGCCGGAGACGGTCAAGCGGGCGGATGACGGGGACGGCTACATCGTGCGGTTCCATGAGTTCGAAAACCGGCGCGGCCCGGTGACGCTTGCCTTCGGTCAGACACCGTCCGCCGTCTGGGAATGCGACCTGCTCGAGAACAACCTCGAAGCCGTACCGGTTTCCGGTGATGCCGTGACCCTGGCTGTCCGGCCATACGACATCCGGACGCTGCGCGTGCGGTTCTGATATGGTATCATGGATGGGTCGGGCCGCTGGCCCGGAACGGGCCGGCCGGAAGGCGCGGCAACCCGGAACCATCACACGGCAAGGAGTGGCATCATGGGCAAGAATCCGATTGTGACCATCACCATGGCCTCCGGCGGCGTCATGAACGTCGAACTGTATCCGGATGTGGCCAAGAACACGGTTGACAACTTCATCTCCCTCGTACAGAAGGGCTTTTACGACGGCGTCATCTTCCATCGCGTCATCAAGGGCTTCATGATCCAGGGCGGCGATCCCACCCGCACCGGCATGGGCGGCCCCGGCTACGGCATCAAGGGCGAGTTCAGGGGCAACGGCGTGGTCAACGAGCTGGTGCACGAGCGCGGTGTCATCTCGATGGCACGTTCCCGGCACCCCGACTCCGCGGGATCCCAGTTCTTCCTCATGCACAAGAAGTCCCCGCACCTCGACGGCCAGTACGCCGCCTTCGGCAAGATGACCGAGGGCCTCGACGTGCTCGACGGCATCGCCGAGACGGCGGTCGACATGCAGGACCGCCCGCGCGCCGAGCAGAAGATCGCCACCATGACGGTGGACCTGGGCGAGTACGTGCCGTCCGAGCCGGTGAAGCTCACCGAACGGTAACGCGCAGCCGATTGCCTTGCGACAAGCCGGGCGCAGCCGGAAGAGCCAGGCGCCATCCGGCAGGCAGCGGCGGCAAGGCCGAACGCGCAGGCGGCCATGCACATGCAAAATGGACACGGGAAGCAGCATGCATCCCGTGTCCATTTGCATGCAAAGGGCAAGGCGGTGGGGACCGTCCGCTGCAGGCTCCCCGGAACTGCCGATCCGGAACCTGCCGGCGACCGGCACTCAGCGGCGACCGGCACTCAGCGGCGACCGGCACTCAGCGTCAACCGGCACTCAGCGTCTACCGGCACTCAGCGGCGACCGGCGGCACCCAGCACCGTACGCACCATGTCGCGGGTGGTGTATTGCTTGTCGTGCCCCATGCCCGGCAGGAAGACGAAAACGGCGGCCAATCGCAACAGGATCGAGAGCATGAACACGATCATGTAATGGTCGGGCTTGTGCCCGAACCAGAGCAGGTTCCGTGCGGCCACCGCATCCTGGATGGCCTGCAGCACCGCGCCGCCGGCGAGGACGCCCAGGAACGCGCCTGCGATGGACGTGATGGCGGAAAAGACGGCGACATAGGACGGGCGCTGCGCCTCCGGCGACCGGTGCAGCAGGATGTTCATGACGGCCAGGTTGGCCGCGCCCCAGACGAGTCCGCCCACGGCGTTGAACAGGAACAGCGAGAGGGGGCTGCCTTTGGTCGCCAGCAGCCAGACGATGGGATTGACCGCCGTGACCAGGCTGGTGATCCACAGGACGGGAATGTTTCCAAACCGGTCCATCTGACGGCCCCACCAGGACAGCGACAGCACCGCGAACACCGCGTAGGTGATCTGGCCGGCCAGCGTCACCTCGACGAAGCTGAGTTCCTGCGGACCCAGGGCATACCGCACGAAGTAGGGGCTCGAGAAGTTCGCCGTGAACGACCAGACGGTCCAAAAGACCAGAAACCGGAAGAACGGCTTGTCGGTGAACATGCCATGGAACACCTCGCGGATGCGGACACCCTGGGCGGTCTGCATGGGCACGTCCTTCACGCCGATGAAGCTGATCATGTCGAGCACGCCGAAAACACCGCACATGCCGAAGACCACCGCATAACCCGTATAGCCGGGCAGGACGTCGAGCAGGCGGGCGACGCCGAGACCGAGCGCGACCGACAGCAGGTTGAGCAGCTTGTCCCGCAGCGACAGCCATCGACCGCGGATGCCAATGGGAACCAGATCCGCCATCCAGGGGGTGAAGCAGACGTTGATGATCGCGCCGGAGGATGCGGACACGCCGATGAGCAGGATGAGCGTCCAGATGCGGAGCCACTGGGGCTGTTCCGGCAGCAGGAAGGGGATGAAGCCCACCACCAGCCATAGGGCGCGGGAGAACACGCCGATCGTGAGGAGGTACTGCTTGCGCTTCTTCGTGCGGCTCACCAGCAGGGCTGCCGGTATCTGCAGCAGGGATCCGAACAGGGGAATCGCCGTCAGGACGCCGAACACGAGATCGTTCGCGCCGAGTGCCTCCGCCAGGCCCGTCAGGGCGGAGCCGCCGGCGATGGTACCCCAAAAGGTGCCGAACAGATTGGCCATGATCATCCAGCCGATGCTGCGGCGGATGTCGGGCAGGATGCCGGCCTCCTGGTAGAGGGCGGCAAACGGGGAGGCAAGGGAGCGTCTGGGCATGGATGTCAACCTGTTCCCTTTCGTCATGGCTTACCATCACACGGCGGGGGTACATCCCGGCGTCATGTGCGATCCAGCCGCAGACACGTGTTCATGGTGAGGCGGGCATCCTCATTATCCGCTCGCCCGGTAAGGGTGTCAATCCTGGGTTAACCGTTGAAATATGGGTATATACCCTCCGATGGCGTATTCCGATAGCGGCATGCCAGCCGCCGGTTATCCATCGGCGTGGTCCGCCATCCGAAGGATGGACCGGAGGTGAAGCCGTGGACACGCATTCGGCACAAGCCCCTCTGATCGGCCTGACTGTCCTTGTTGGGGACGTCGCGCGGACAGGGGCTTTTTTTGTTCATCCGGTTGCCAGCGCATGGGGGGAGGACAAGCCATGAAAACCGATGCGGCGAACCAATCGATCGACGGGCGGACACCCGCGGCAGGCTGCCGGGCATTTCCGGTCGACCCGGCATGGATCGACGGCCTGATCGCGCGATATGAAGGCCACCGGGAAAGTCTCATACAAATCCTGCATCTGCTGCAGGAGGAGGTGGGATATCTGCCGCGGGCGGTTCAGGAACGCGTGGCGGTCGCCCTCGATCTGCCACTGTCCGAGATCAGCGGCGTGGTCACGTTTTATTCCTATTTTTCGGAGAAGCCGCGGGGCGACCACACCATTCGCGTGTGCCTCGGCACGGCCTGCTATGTGCGCGGTGGCAGAAAACTTGTGGACCAGCTCATGAAGACGCTGGCGGTGGAACTCGGCGGCACCACGGCCGACGGCCGGTTCACGTTCGAGGTGGCGCGGTGCATCGGTGCCTGCGGCCTTGCGCCGGCCATGATGATCGACGGCGAGGTGTTCCGGCAGGTGAATGTGAACAAGCTTGCGGGGATTCTGGCGCGGTTTCCGGCGAAGGCCGCGTCGTGAGGTGTGCGGCGGATGCCTGCGGGAGGACGCCGAAAAGGAGCGATCATGGAAGGACAAACGCAGACCGGGGTGATCCGGAGCATCGAGGACCTTGACCGTGTCGCGTCCGCCTATCGGACCGCCACGGAACGTTGCCGTGCCCAGGTGTTCGTGTGCGCCGGCGCCGGCTGTGTCTCCTCCAGGTGCGCCGATGTGAAGTCGGCCGTGGAAGCGGAGCTGCAGACACAGGGGCTCGCGGACGAGGTCCTTGTGCGCGAAACGGGTTGCATGGGCATCTGCGCGGTCGGCCCGGTGCTGCTCGTGCTGCCGGACCGCACCTTTTATGCCCGGATGACCCCGGAGGCGGCCCGCGACATGGTGCGGCGCCACCTGCGCGACGGTCGGCCGGCGATCGAGTACACGTTCTTCGACGAGTCCCTGCAGCGGCACGTGCCGTGCTACGACGACATCGACTTTTTCCGGCGCCAGGTCCGCATCGCGCTGCGCAACTGCGGCTGGATGGACTACCGTTCACTGGCCGCCTCCATCGCCCGCGACGGGTATCGGGCGGCCGCGAAGGTGCTTTTGTCCGCCACACCCGGCGAGGTGGTGGAGGAGGTCGCGCGCTCCGGGCTCAAGGGCCGCGGCGGAGCCGGCTTCCCGACCGGGGTGAAATGGAAATCCGGACTGCTGGCGAAAAGCGAGCGCAAGTTCCTGGTCTGCAATGCGGACGAGGGGGATCCGGGCGCATTCATGGACCGCTCCATTCTCGAGGGGGATCCGCACAGCGTCATCGAGGGCATGCTCATCGGCGGGTACGCCATCGGGGCCCGTCAGGGCTACATCTACGTGCGGGCCGAGTACCCGCTGGCTGTGGAACGCGTGGAGGCGGCCATCACCGAAGCGCGGCAGGCCGGGTTGCTGGGCGTGGACATCCTGGGCAGCGGATTTGGCTTCGACATCGAGGTCCGCATCGGGGCGGGCGCCTTTGTCTGCGGCGAGGAGACGGCCCTGATCGCCTCGGTCGAGGGACGGCGGGGCGAGCCGCGCCAGAAGCCGCCGTTTCCGTTCCAGAAGGGCCTGTTCGGAGAACCCACCATCATCAACAACGTCGAGACCCTTGCCTCCATACCGCCCATCCTGCTGCATGGCGGGGCATGGTACGCCCAGTATGGCACGGAAAAGAGCAAGGGGACGAAGGTGTTCGCGCTGGCAGGCAACGTGGTGAACACGGGCATCGTCGAGGTGCCCGTCGGCACACCCATCGGCGACATCCTGTTCGACCTCGGCGGCGGCATGCAGGCGCACAAGAAGTTCAAGGCCGCGCAGATCGGCGGCCCCTCCGGCGGCTGCATCACGCCGGAGAACCTCAATGTACCGGCCGAGTATGACACGCTCACGAAGCTCGGGGCCATCATGGGCTCCGGCGGCCTCATCGCCATGGACGAGGACACCTGCATGGTCGACACGGCCCGGTTCTTCATGGACTTCATCCGGGACGAGTCATGCGGCAAGTGCGTGGCCTGCCGCATCGGCACGAAGCGCATGCTCGAGATTCTCGAGCGCATCACCCGCGGGGCGGGATGCGAGGGTGACATCGAGCTGCTGGAGGAGTTGGGCGAGACCATCCGGCAAACCGCGATGTGCGGTCTGGGGCAAACCGCGCCGAATCCGGTGCTCAGCACCATCCGTTATTTCCGTGACGAGTACGAGGAGCACATCAGGCGCAAGACCTGCCGTGCGGGCGTGTGCGGCGACCTGTTCCTCTCACCCTGCGCGAACGCCTGCCCGGCGCATGTCAATGTGCCGGGCTACCTGTCACTGGTGGCGGCGGGACGCATCCGGGACGCGTACAACCTCATCCGTCAGGAGAACCCGTTCCCCGCTGTGTGCGGCCGCATCTGCACACGGCCCTGCGAGGCGAAGTGCCGGCGCGGCACAACGGATGAGCCGGTCGCGATCTGCGATGTCAAGCGGTTCGTGGCCGACTGGGCCTTCCGGAACGAGGCGCCGTTCACCGAGGAGGTGGTGGCGCCACGCAACGGGAAGAAAGTGGCCGTCATCGGCGCGGGCGCCTCGGGCCTCACATGCGCCTGGTATCTGGCCAGGACGGGTTATGACGTGGATGTGTTCGAGGCGCAGGGCATCGCCGGCGGCGTGCTTGCCATCGGCATCCCGGAATACCGTCTGCCCAAGGAGGTGCTGGCGCATGAAATCGCGCTGATCGAGCGCGCGGGCGTGCGCATCCGGCTGGGTACGGAGATCGGGCGGGACATCACCTTCCGGGAACTGCGGTCGACCTGTGATGCGGTCTATGTCACGACCGGCGCGCTGTATCCCCAGCAGATCGGCATTCCGGGGGAGACCCTTCCCGGTGTCATGCCGGGCATCGAGTTCCTGCGGGACGTGAACTTCCACAGGCCGCTCGTTCTGGGCAAAACCATGGCCGTCATCGGCGGTGGGAACACGGCGGTCGATTCGGCGCGTACGGCGCTGCGTCTGGGAGCGGAGAAGGTGATGATCCTGTATCGCCGCAACCGCGGTTCGATGCCGGCCTATCTGTCGGAAATCGAGGAGGCAGAGCGGGAGGGCGTGGAGATCATGGAGCTGGTCAGCCCGGTGCGGCTGGTTTCTTCTTCCGAAAACCGTGTGGAGGCTGTCGAATGCGTCCGGATGCGGCTGGGTGCGTTCGACAAGGCGGGGCGTCGCACCGCCGTGCCCATCGAGGGGACGAACTTCCTGCTTCCTGTCGACACCGTTGTGCCGGCGGTCAGCCAGCATGCGGACCTGCCGTTCGTAAAGCCCGGTGAGATCGGCACCACATCCTGGGGGACATTCGTGGTGGACGAGGACTCCCTCATGACCACGGTGACCGGTGTGTTTGCCGGCGGCGACGTGGCAAGGGGACCGGACACCGTCATTCGCGCCATCGCGGACGGGAAGCAGGCCGCAGTGTCCATTGACCGGTATCTCGGCGGAACCGGACAGCTCAACAAGGGCGCGCCCATCGACATCCCGGACGTGCGGGACGAGGACGAGGTTGTGGCGCTCAAACGGTTCCCGCTGGATATGCTGGCGGCGGAAAAGCGTCGGAATTCCTTTGACGAGGTGGTGCTGGGCTACCACAAGCTCACGGCCATGGCCGAGGCGATGCGCTGCCTGCACTGTGACCGGAGATAGGGGGGAATACCGTGATCCACCTGACCATCAACGGCAAGGCCCTGGAGGTCCCGGAAGGGACGACCCTGTTCGACGCGGCGGCCGCCAATGGCATCCGCATTCCCTCGCTGTGCCGCCTGCCGGAAATCCATGAGTTCGGCACGTGCCGCATCTGCTCGGTCGAGGTGGCCGGCGCGAGGACGCTGCAGGCCGCCTGCATCACGCTGGTGGCCGAGGGCATGGTGGTGCAGACGAACACACAAAAGGTCCGGAATGCACGCAAGGTGCTCTATGAACTGATCCTGTCGGACCACTCGAAGGATTGCCTCGCCTGCCGGCGCAACCAGAGCTGCGAGCTGCAGGCACTCGGACGCCAGCTTGGCGTGGAGACCTCACGCTTCGAGGGCGAACAGTCGGAACGGATCATCGACGAATCCCCTTCCATCACGCGCGACATGTCCAAATGCATCCTGTGCCGGCGCTGCGTCACGGTCTGCAACGACATCCAGGGCGAAGGCATCCTCAATGCCCAGCACCGCGGTTTCTCGACCGTTGTGGGGCCGGCGGACGAATTGCCGCTGGGTGCCGTGAACTGCGCTTTTTGCGGGCAGTGCACGGTGGTGTGCCCTGTCGGTGCGCTCAAGGAGACCGATTCGACTCGCCGTGTCTGGGAGGCGCTTGGCAACCCGGCACTGCGCACGGTCGTGCAGGTGGCGCCCGCCGTGCGTGTGGCCCTGGGGGAGGAGTTCGGCATGGCGCCCGGAACGCCCGTCACGGGCAAGCTTGCGGCTGCCCTGCGCGCGCTCGGCTTCAACGATGTGTTCGACACGGATTTTGCGGCCGACCTGACGATTCTCGAGGAGGGCACGGAGCTGCTGGAGCGGCTTCGCCGGACATTGGCGGATGGGGGGGACGGTGCTGGCGGCCATCCGGATCGCGACGGGGGACGTGCCGAAACCCATGGCGCAAAACCCGCGCTGCCGATGGTCACGAGCTGCAGCCCGGGTTGGATCAAGCATGTCGAGCATGCCTGGCCGGATGCGCTGGCGCATCTTTCCACATGCAAATCCCCCCACACGATGCTCGGCGCGCTGGCGAAGGGCTGGTGGGCGTCTCGCATCGGGCGCAGGCCGGAAGAGATGTATGTGGTTTCGGTCATGCCATGCACGGCCAAGAAATTCGAGATCATCCGCCCCGAAATGAAGAACGACGGCGTGTCGAATGTGGACGCGGTGCTGACCACCCGAGAGCTGGCCGCCATGATCAAGGAAGCGGGCATCGATTTCGCGAATCTGCCCGACGAGGCGTTCGACAAGCCGCTGGGCATCTCGACGGGGGCCGCCGCCATTTTCGGTCTGACTGGTGGCGTGATGGAAGCCGCGTTGCGGACGGTGCACGAGCTGGTGACCGGACGGGAGCTTCCGTTTGAAAAGCTGCATGTGACACCCATTGTCGGGTTGGCGCAGGTCAAGGAGGCGACGCTGCGGTTTGAGAATCCATTGCCGGCATACGGCTTCCTGTCGGGTGTGGAGGTGCGCATTGCCGTCACAAGCGGTCTTTCGGGTGCGAACCGGTTGATGGCCCAGGTGGCGCGCGGGGAGTCACCCTACCATTTCATCGAGGTGATGGGTTGTCCGGGTGGATGCATCACGGGCGGGGGACAGCCCCGGTCGGTGGATCCGCAGGTGCGGATGAAACGCCTGTCCGGCCTGTATGCCGTCGATGAGGGCATGCCGGTGCGCAAGTCGCATGAAAACCAGCATGTCACGGATTTGTACAAGGAATACCTCATGCATCCCGGCAGCCCTGTGGCGCACGAATACCTGCATACCCGATATGTGCCGCGCGGCCGGTTTGGCGGACTGGATGGCGAGGTGTGCGGGAACGCCGTGCCAACGCCTGTGGAAAGCCGGCGGCATCGCGGGTGGAGCGATTCTGCCCCGGGGCCGGCAGACAGGACGGCCGTACCGGAGGTTCTTCCTGGTGCGCCTGGCAGGACGGAGTCGCTTAGGGCCGCTTCGGAACGCGATGCGGCACGGTTGCAGGCGCTGGAAGCGGAAAACCTGCGGCTCCGGGGCGAACTGGCCGAGGCGCAGGAGACCGTGGACATCATGAAGCAGGTGGTGGCGGAACGGCGGCCCAGATAGGGTGGTGCGGCAGGAAAACCCGCCGCAGGGCGGTATGCATACAGGTGATCCGGGATTTGTTGGAGGCATGCGGGCTCGTTGTCCGGAGCCTGCGTATGTGACGGACGGGCACAGGACGAGGATGACAACCACACACGGCGTTCCCGGCCGAACGGCGGGAAGACCCACACGGCAGCATGGGAGATCAGGTCCGGACAATGGACTGAGGAACGGCAGCATGGCACCGCGCCCACATGGGCCAATCTGGCCCGGGGGCGGCGGGTCGCCCTGTGAAGGGAGGTCAGGACATGGACCACAAGGAGAACCTGCAGCACAAGAAACAGGAGATCATGTATGAGATGAATGCCGTCAAGCATTACATCGACGACCTGGATTATGACGAGCAACTCAAGGAGGCATGGGACAAGGATCAGCGGCAACTGCGCCGCATCGACCGCCTGCTCGGGCGAATTGAGGAGAAGGAGCACCGGATGCATTGACGGATCGGTGGACATTGGGGAAACGGCATGAGGGGGACCGCAGGTTTGCGGCTCCCTCTTTTTGCGTTCGGGGAAAAAGCGAGGCATATCCCGGCTGGCGCCGTGGTACATATCATCCGGTAACATTTTGTGTGCCGGAGAGGTCGCCATGGCAAGAAAAGTGCTGTTTCTCCTGCTTTTCGCACTGTTTGCCCTGACGGCCTGCAGTTTTTTTTGGGAACCCGTCAAAATCGGATATGTCGGCTGCCTGTCAGGGCCGGAATCCATGGATGCCGTCAGCGGTCTGTACGGGGCGACGCTCATGCTTGACAGGGCGAATGGGGAGAGCGGGGTCAAGGGGCGACGTCTCGAGCTCATCGCGCTTGACGATCGCGCCGATCCGGAGCAGGGTCTGGCGGCGGACAGGGAACTCAAGAACGAGGGGGCCGTTGCGGTGATTGGGCATACCGGCGGCGCCGCAATGGAAAAATCAGTCCAGTGGGCTGCCGGCGAAAAGCAGCTCCACATCAGCCCTGCCGTGGACAGCGACGCGCAGGCGGGCATCGACGACTGGCTGTTCCGGGTCGTTTCGGACAAGCGCCGCCTGATGGCTGTTCTGGCAAGGCGGATGCGCGAGGAGGGCGTGACAGGCGTGGCCGTGCTGCAGACCATCGACGGCAGATCCGAGACGGCCGCCTGGCTGTCCGCCTTCCAGGAGCAGATGGCGCCGTTTGGGCTGACCCTTGTGCGGCAAGACGAGTTCGATGCGGTACGGGAACCGGTGGAAATGGCTACTTTCGACGCCATGCGCGGTGCGGGCGCGGATGCGGTGCTGCTGCTGGCGTCGGCGAAACAGACCGATGCGCTGTTCGGTGTCTGGTCCCGGGAAGCCATCGGCATGCCGGTCTACATGACCGAGTGGTCCTACGCCACCGGCATGCTGCAACGGACGGATGAGCGCCTCAACGGCGCCGTCGTCGCCAGCGGACGCAACCTGCTCTCGCAGGATGCGCCATATGTCGAGTTTGCCGCCCGGTATCGGGAAAAACATGGTGTGGATCCCGATGCGGCTGCCATGTACGCGTACGAGGCCATGGGCATCCTGGTGGAAGCCCTCCGGGCGGCGCCGGACACGACGCCGGATGCCCTCAAGCGGACCATCCTTGAGATCGGCACGTTCCGTGGGCTTCAATCGGACATCACTTTCGACGCATATGGGGATGCCAGCCGCCCGGTCAGCTGTTTCCGGTTCGACGGGAACACCCTTGTGCCGTTGTCGGAGTGAGGTGCGTGAAGGCACAGCGCAACGTGCGGGCAAATCCGTTCGCATCCCCGCGGAACGCAATGCCAATGAGCCCTTGCACGTGACATCACGGTTGCCGGCATGAAGGATGCGGCCCTGACGAATGGCTTCGTCAGGGCCGTTTCAATGCTGCGGCGTGATTCGTCGGAGTTCAGGCCATGAACAGGCGGATGTCGTCTTCCACGGTGCCGATGCCGGCGATGCCGAAATTGTCCACCAGCACCTTGGCGACATGCGGGGAGAGGAAGCCGGGCAGCGTCGGTCCCAGGTGGATGTTCTTCACACCCAGGTACAGCAGCGCCAGCAGCACGATGACCGCCTTCTGCTCATACCAGGCGATGTTGAACGAGATGGGCAGCTGGTTGATGTCGTCGAGCCCGAAGACTTCCTTGAGCTTGAGCGCGATGACCGCCAGCGAGTAGGAGTCGTTGCACTGGCCGGCGTCGAGCACACGCGGGATGCCCCCGATGTCTCCCAGGGGCAGCTTGTTGTAGCGGTACTTCGCACAGCCGGCGGTCAGGATGACCGTATCCTTGGGCAGTGCCTCCGCAAACCGGGTGTAATACTCGCGCGACTTCATGCGGCCGTCGCAGCCGGCCATGACGAAGAACCGCCTGATGGCGCCGGACTTGACCGCGTCGACCACCTTGTCGGCCAGTGCGATGACCTGGTTGTGGGCGAAACCGCCCGTGATGGCGCCTTCCTCGATGGCGGCCGGCGGCTTGGAAGCCTTCGCCATCGCGATGACGGCCGAGAAGTCCTTCTTCCCGTCCGGACCCGCCTCGATGTGGCGGCTGCCGGGATAACCGGCCGCGCCGGTCGTGAAGATGCGATCGCGGATCTCGTCGGTGCGGGGTGGCACGATGCAGTTCGTTGTGAACAGGATGGGGCCGCCGAACGGGGCGAACTCATCGACCTGTTTCCACCAGGCATTGCCGTAGTTGCCCGCCAGGTTGTCGTACTTCTTGAAAAACGGGTAATAGTGGGCCGGCAGCATTTCGCTGTGGGTGTAGACATCCACGCCGGTGCCCTTCGTCTGCTCGAGCAGCTGCTCGAGATCCGTGAGATCGTGTCCGGAAATCAGGATGCCGGGATTGCCTCGCACGCCGATCGGCACCCGGGTGATTTCCGGGTTGCCATACCGCCCCGTGTTTGCCCCGTCGAGCAAGGCCATGGCGGCAACGCCGTATTCGCCTGTTTTCAGCACGAGTGCGACCAGCTGGTCCGCGGAGAGGGTGTCGTCCGTGACGGCTGCGAGTGCCTCATACATGAAGGCTGGAATGGCGGGGTTCTCGCTGCCGATGTTCAGGGCATGATGCGCATAGGCGGCCATGCCCTTGAGCCCGTAGATGACAAGTTCGCGCAGGGAACGCACGTCCTCGTTCGCTGTGGCGAGCACGCCGACGGAGGCCGCCTTCTCGAGCATGGCGGCTCGCTCCCCCGGTGCGAAGGTGGCGGCGTCGTGCGTGCAGGTTGCGCCGATTTGTGCCTTCAAGCCGTCACGGATGGCGACGATCCTGCGGATTTGCGCCTCGATGGCCGTTTCGTCGAAGTTGGCGTTCGTGATGGTCATGAACAGGCTCTTGAGCGTCTCGTGGTTCGCCTCGGACAGGGAAGCCGCATCCGGGACGCCCCTGCGGATGACCAGCGCAAGTCCCTTGAGTGAATGGATCAACAGATCCTGCAGTTTGGCGACCGACTCCGTCTTGCCGCATACCCCGCGGATTTCGCATCCGGTTCCCTTGGCAGTCTCCTGGCACTGATAGCAGAACATGGACATGGCAGGCACCTCCGTCGACATCAAGTCCCAGCGCATCCTGTCGCGCTTCCGTGAGGTACATACCCAATATCGACCGGATGACACAGAAATGCGGCACATCCGCAAGAAAGAGCCGGCGCCTCAGGCGCGCGCCTCCTTCCGCCAGCCGGCCTGCGACCCGGGAACCGCATCCTGGGGCGGCGCGGACACCGGCACATACAATGTCGCGGGCTCACTGGCCCCTTCCGGCCGGTACCACTCGATATCCTCACGCCCGTCGTGACGGCAGCCGGATTGCAGCAACCAGCGGCTGTAGATCCAGGTCCATGTCTTCTGCACATGTTCCGTGAAGGGGCCATGAACCGGGAATGCCGCGAACCATCCTTCCGGCAGTTCGCGTACCTCGCGGATGCCCAGGCGGGTGTGGTCATGCATTCGACCGCCGGATGCGGCATCGGGGCCGTGCGCGGGACGATGGGCCTGGGCCGGCAGCCCGGAGCCGGTCGCCACCTCATGACCGATGAGGTAGTCGAAGTCCTGTGTTGCCGATGGGAACACGATTCCCAGGGACTCGCCAGGGTACAGGCCCGCAGGAAGCTGCTGCCAGCCGCGTGCCGCAATCCACGCCTCCCAGAAGTCTGGTATGTCCTTGAGATTTGTGCCATCGCTGCGGAATCGCCGCACATGGCCGGCCACCGTTCGGCGTGGCAGCCACTCGAACCGGGGCGTCAGCAGATCCTGGGCCCTCATGGCTGCATGGCGCAACGCCCCTTCCGGCATCGCCAGCCGCAGGTCGCTGAAATGGCGGCCCCTGCGGCATGCCGAAGGCGGGAAACCGAATGCCTGCAGGAAGGCCCGGACGAAAGCCTCCCGCGACTGGTATCCGCATGCGACGGCGACGTCCGCGATCGGGCGGGTCGAGCCGCGCAGGGTGCGGGCCGCCTCCGTCAGGCGCCGCTTGCGGATGTATTCCTTGAGCGACTCGCCGACGACGGACTGGAACACGCGGTGAAAGTGGTACAACGAGTAACCGGCCTCCCGGGCGATGTCCGAGAGGTCGATCTCCTCGTCGAGATGGGCTTCGATATGGCGCAGTGCCCGGATGAGGGCGTCGACATACTCCATGGGTGCCTGCTCCTAGACGGAAGGGGGGCAATCCTGGCTGTTGCGGACAAGATGCCAGTCGTCGGGCACGCGGATGCGGTCGTCCTGTGAGACGAAGGCGTGGAACGCGTCAAAGTCCTCATCGACGCGACCCGCAAGCGCCGCCAGCCGGTCGACGGTTGTCCAATCCGCTTCCGTCCAGCTCCCGGTCGGGAGGTCCTTGTAGCCGTCCCACCCGTCCCAGGGCTGCATGGGTGTGTTCAGCAGCGCGTTGACGTCGAGCATCAGGTTGCAGCAGAGGTAGTCGTATCCCCACCACTGGAAGATGCCGAAGGTCTGGGCATCGGCAATGCCCGAACGCGCCAGGTTCCAGGCGACGGGGCCTGTCAGGAAGCGGTTGCGCGGCACATCCATCGGGTCGAAGTCGAGGCCGAGCTTTGCGGCGGTTGGTGGATCCATCTGGGCTTCGGTGAGCTGCCAGGCCCCACGCCCGGCATTCCACCATTCGATCACCCAGTGGTCGATGTGCTTTCCGGGCTCGAAGTAGGTGCCGAAGCCGCACCGGGCGCGGGCGGGGATACCGGCAAGCTTGAACAGCGCCGCGCCGAGCACCGAGAAGTCGCGGCAGATGCCGACCATGTGCTCCGGCATCGGATGGGGATCGCCGATGGTCCGGTATCCGTGTTCCCGCAACCAGCCCAGCTTTTCCTCAACCGTGCGCATCCAGGTCTCTCGTGCCCGTTCCGGACTCAGATCCACATCGTACACCCATTTGGCGACATGCTGGTGGATGAGGGCGTTCTGTGTCAGCCGCACCAGATCGGCCGGATCCGCGGGCAGGGATCCGACCATGTCGGCATGGCAGCCCGGCGTGTCCATGCGCCCGGGCGCGAGGAAGCGTGTGGGGCTTGCCGTTGCAGTCGCAGCTGTGATTGCCGTGGGATGGAGTGGCTGGTTCGTCATGGTTGTGCCTCCCTTGCCTGTCATGTCCGGTTCCCGGCCGCGTGCCTGTGGCGCTGGCGGCCTGAAGGGGCTTGCCGCTGCCATGCGCATGGAGCTTGCGGTGGGGACCTGTCTTCGCAAGCCGAACGCCGGCGTCTGCGTGACATGATCGTACCAGAAGGTTGGGTTCGATGTGTGACGGTTTGTGCGCAATCGTTCATGCCAATCAGCCGGTCATGATGGCAGTGGCCAAGCCTGCCCGATCAGCCGGTCATGATGGCAGTGGCCATTGGCCAGGCATGCCGGGCCGCCCGGTCAGCCCTGCAGCAGCAGCAGGATGATGGCGGCCATGCACGAGCACAGGTTCACAAGCCAGATGTAGGAGACGGCCTGCGGCGTGTTCATCCCCTTGCTGCGCAGCCGGTAATGGATTTGCGTCGCATCGGCCTGATAAATGGGCTTGCCTTCCCGGAAACGGCGGAAGACCACATACAGGTTGTCGAAGATGGGTACGCCAAGCGCCAGCAGCGGAATCAACAGCGAAAGCAGCGTCGCGCCCTTGAACGCGCCGTCGATGGCGATGATGCCGAGCATGTAGCCCAGAAACGTGGCGCCCGCATCCCCCATGAACACCTTGGCGGGGTGCCGGTTGAACCGGAGATAGCCAAGTGTGACGCCCACCAGCGTGACCGCCATGATCGCCGAGGCGCCCTGTTTCATGGCCAGCGCCACGACGAACAGCGTGCCGCCGGAAATGGCGGTCAGGCCGCCGGCAAGTCCGTCGAGTCCGTCGGTGAAGTTGATGACCGTCGTGACACCGAAGATCCAGACGACGGTCAGCAGAAACTGCATGATGCCGGGTAGCGTCACGTAGCTGTGGGTGAAAGGGTTTTGGAACCCGGTGAAGACGATGCCGCCGAAATAGGCGATGGCGGCGGCCGCCATCTGCACGAGGAACTTGGGCAGTGCGGGAAATTCGCGCCGATGGGTCTTGTACCAGTCGTCCACGGTGCCGATGCCCAGGATGAGCAGGCCGCCCAGGGCGACATAAAGCGGTTCCCTGCCCGAAGGATGGCCAACCGTGAGCCAGACGGCCAGAAAGACGAGGTACATCGGAATCGAGGCCAGCATGGGAATGGGTTCGCGATGCACCTTGCGCTCGCTGTCGGGAACCGGCTTGTCGACAAAGTCGATGCGGACGGCCAGCTTCATGAACAGGGGGATGAGACCCGCCACGCCCAGCAGGGCGGCGGCGAAAGCGCACAGATAGGTCAACATGGCGCTGCCTTCTTTCTCCTTCGTACGGTATGCGCTGTGCCGTGTGCCGGGGCGCAGTGGCCTCCGGGGGCGCACGGACAACGTTCCGCCCCCATTGTATGCTTCGATCGGGGGGTGATCAAGAGGATCGCGCGAATCCGACCGTTTATCCCTGCGTGACGTTCCGCAGCTGCCTCGCCTGCTCCGACAGGGTCGACACGGCGGTGGAAACCAGCTCCATCCGTGCCAGCTGCTCCTGTGTCTCGCAGGCGATGCGGCGCAACCGTTCGAGTGCCGCCCGGTTGACCGATTCGATGTCGCGAACCGACCCGACCAGGTTGGCGCATTCGCTGGATGCCGATTCCGTCTGCGTCGCCACACGATGGAGCCTTTCATTCATGTCGCGACTGAATGCGGCCATGTCCCCGAATGCATGTCCCACCTCCGCGACGGCGGCCATGCCGCGATGCACCGTCTCCATGCTTCGGTCCATCGCTTCGACTGCCTGCCGGGTATCGCCGAGCACTTCTCCGATGAGTTCCTCGATATCCCGGCTGGCCTGTTGGGACTGCATGGCCAGCTTGCGGATCTCCTCGGCCACGACGGCGAAACCCTTGCCCTGTTCGCCGGCGCGGGCCGCCTCGATTGCGGCGTTCAGCGCCAGCAGGTTGGTTTGGGAGGAAATGCCGGTGATCGTCTCGACAATGCGGCCGATTTCGCTGGATCGGTCAGAAAGCCGGAGGATGACGCCACGGCCCTCCGTCGTGACGCGACCGATGGCTTCGATGTCGGCGGAAGCGTTGTCCATGCGGCCGTTGCCGGTATCGGACAGCTGGCGCATCGCGTCGGCGGCATCGGAGATGCGGGCGCCCTCCCGTGCCACCGCCTCGAGGGTTTCCGCAACCGATGCCGCGTTGCGGGCCGCGTCCGAAGACCGGTCAAGGGTCTGTTGCGCGTCATCGGCCGCCCGTTCGGTTTCCGATGCCACTTCGTCATAGGAGGTTTTGGTCTCGGTCACGGCGGTCTCCAGACGGAGCCCCTCGCTCTCGAGCACGCCGGATATGGCGGCTGCCTTGCGGGCCGTGTCCATGACGCGCTCCGTCAACTGCGCCTGTTCCTCCGCTCCCAGCAGGGAGCCCAGGAGGCGGGCGGTTTTTCCGGACAGGACCACCAGGATCAGCGACAGGGCCAGCAGCTCCAGCGCCCTCGGCGCAACACCGAACAGCAGTACGTCGTGCAGGTTCTCGAAGTTCTTGTCCGCCACGCCGCCCGCACGCAGGGCCAGCACCTGGGCACCGCTCTGGAGCACCAGGGACAGCAGCATCGCATACAGGCTCAACCCCCGGTTGAAGTACAGCGCGGCGATGAGGACCGGATAAATGTAGATGACCACCGCATGCCAGGTTAGGTAGACGGAGGACAGCGCGGGCATGAGCGTCGCCGCCGTGACGATGGCGTACTTGACCCAGCCGCCGGTCGCGCGCAGCCCGAAAACGAGCAGTGCCGGAACCAGCAGCAGCAAGGCGGCCATCCCCATGGCGAAGGACATGATGCCCAGCGGAACGATGAACAAACCCAGCAGCTCGAGCACATAGATGATGGCGACGATGGGCAGGGTGGAGAGCATGGCCTTGGCGGCAAAACGGTTTGCTTCGCGCTCATTGCGGGACAGGAGGGTGTCGTGCGTCATGGTGCCTCCCCGGATGCGATGTGGTGGACTGGCAAAAATCGGCGTCCGTCACGGGTGTGCCGTTCTGGATACGTCAAGGATGGAGGGATGTCTTGGATCAGTTTACCGGGAAAGCATCCGCCCGCACAAGCGGCAGTTCATTCCGCCAGCAGCATGTGCACGCCCGCCTTGTCGAATTCCTGCGCCCAGCCTGCAGGCAGCGGCGCGTCGACGATGAGCGTGTCCACATCGCCGATGACCGCCGTCGTCACGAAGCCGACCCGGTCGAACTTCGTGTGGTCGCACAGGTAGACGGTCTGCTGGGAGCGCCTGATCATCTGGCGTCTGATTTCCGATTCGGGTTCGCTGGAGTCGGTAAAGCCCCGCAACGGATTGAAACCGCGGCAGGACAGGAAAGCCTTGCCCGCCTGCAGGCCGGACAGCGTGTTCTCCGCCGCGCGCCCGACGTAGGAAAGGCTTCCGGGACGCAGGATGCCGCCGGTGCAGATGAGCGTGATGTCGCTGCAGGCGTACAGCTCGAGCACGATCTTCTCCGCATTGGTGATGACCGTGAGGTTCTTCTTGAGCTTGAGGTGCCGTGCCAGCGAGAGTGCGGAGGTCGATGCGTCGAGGATGATGGTGTCGCCGTCGTGCACCAGCGCCGCAGCCTTCCGGCCGATGCGGTCCTTGCCGGACATGTTGATTCCCTGCCGGACCTCGAGCGAGGGTTCCACCTTGGCGTCATCCGCAGGGATGGCGCCACCGTGCGTGCGCTGCAAGAAGCCCGAGGACTCAAGCAGCTTGAGATCGCGGCGGATGGTCTCCTCGGTCACCTCGAATTGGACGGCGGCTTCCGGCACGGACAGGCTGCGCTTTTCCTGGAGCATGTGCAGCAGACGGTTTCTTCTTTCCTCGGCAAACATGGGGTTTCTCCCTTCGGCAGCGGATTGCGGTGAGGGCATTGCGACGCTGGCAAGCACGGGTGTTCCCGCCGGCGCGGCCGCGCCCGGTCAGGTGGCGCCGCGTGCCCTTCCGTGCGCGGCGCGTCCCAGCTGTGCGTAATGGGTCGTCCGTTCCGCCAGATCGGGCATGCGGGCGATGGCGGCCGCGGAGAACATGCCGTTCCCCGGATGCTCCGCACTGGCCGTTTCATGTCCGATGAGCGCCCAGGCCGCTTCAATGAGGTTTCCGAAGCCGGGGGTGCGCATGGCCTCGCAGACAAAGGGTTGGCGGGAGGAGTTGATGTCCTCTCCGCTGACCTGGAAGAACCCATGCCGGTCGCACAGGGCGCGCAGGCGCTGAAGCTGGGCCGGGGTGTTGCGGGACGGCATGTAGGTGACGGCTTCGAACCCGGTGTCGCGCAGGGTCTCGAACAGCAGGTCGAGGTATCCGTCCTCGAAGGTTTGGTTCATCTTGTCGCCGGTCACCGAATCGGTCACATCGCCCAGATAGGCATAGGCGAGGATGGCGCCCGCGTCATGCGCCGCCCGTGCCAGGGTGCGGATGTCCGGGCACTCGGCGGTGGCGTCGACATAGAACCGCGAGACCAGGCCGCCCTTGAGGATGCCCAGCAGATCGTACGGCATGTGCGGATTCGCGGGATCGGAGAGCTGGGCGGCCTGCCTCGGAGAAGCCGTCAGGGCCAGCTTGTCATGCAGAAAGGGGATGACCCCGCCTTCCCGGCCGAAGCGTCCCAGCAGCTTGAGCGTGAGCGCGAAGAGCAGATGCCGCTCCGTGACAGATCCTCCCTCCGCCCACTTCGACAGGGGCAGGACGTCCGTGTCGAAGTCGATCGCGAGGTCATGTGGTGCGACAAGGGCATTGATGCGCCGCGTCATGATGCGGTTGCGGATCATGCGCGCCTCCTGGAACGGCCGCAGGAAGGCGGACAGCCGCGCGCGCGAGGCCCGGGGCACGCCGTGCAGGGCGATGTAGGCGATGGAGGCCTGGTCGGGGTTGTTGATGCGGCGACCTGCCAGAGCGGTATGCGAGAAATCGGCACGCACCTCCATGCCGACGGTCGTGGGCATGCCATGCAGACGTCCCGCCTGTTCAAACTCGTCGGCGCCGGCCAGGGAGTCGTGGTCCATGATGCCGGCTGTCGCCAGTCCCGCCTCCTTGGCGCGAAGAATCGCCTGGGTGGGGCTGTAGGGCGAGAAGGAGAAATGCGTGTGGATGTGGTTGTTGACGTCCTCCGGGGCGCTTCCCGCCGGTATGGTCTGATGTTGCTCCTGCATGCCGGGTTCCTCCTGTGGCGCGGTCAGGGCGGCGGGGTGCGCGCGTGATGCGTGCGCGGGGGCCGTGCCGTCGGTGCCGTTCCCGCGTCGTTGCCGCGCTCAGCGCATCTCCTGGCCGCCGGTGACGTTGATTGCCTGGCCGGTCATGTAGCTGGCCATGTCGGAGGCAAGGAACACCATGGCATTGGCGATGTCCTCGAACTCGCAGCTGCGGCCGAGCGGCACCTGGGCCAGATACTTCGCGCGGATGGCCTCCTCGGTTGTGTTCTGGTTGCGCGCATATTGCTTGAACAGGCTGTTCGGGCCGTCGTTCCAGAGACTTGAGTTCAACAGGTTGCCGGGGCAGATCGCATTGACGCGGATGCCGAACTCGGCCAGCTCGAGCGCCAGACTCTGTGTCAGGCCGATGCCGCCGAACTTCGAGGTGGCGTAGGCGGCGTTCTTCGCCGACCCTTTTTTGCCGGACTTGCTGTTGATCTGGATGATGTTGCCGCCACGCTGCGGGATCATGACGCGGGCCGCATGCTTGGCGCAGGTGAAGTAGCCGTTGAGATTGACGTCGATCATGCGGCGCCATTGTTCCGCCGTGTACTCGGTGATGGGCCTGGCGATGAGGATGGCGGCGTTGCATACCATGAGGTCGAGGCGTCCCCACTTCGCGACGACCGCGTCCACCATGCCGGCGACCTGGTCCTCGGCGGTGACATCCACGGCAAACCCGGTGCCGTTTGACAGGCCCGCCGCGACTTTTTCCGCGGCGGCACCGTTGATGTCTGCGACCGCCACCTTGCAGCCCTCGCGGTCGAGCCGTATGGCGAGCGCCTCGCCAAGGCCCTGGCCCGCACCGGTCACAATCACGGCTTGTCCTGCCAGCATGTCCTTCATGGTACCTCCTGATGCCTGGATCCGCATCGGGAGTCCCGATCGGAAAGCGTTGCAGATATGCTTGAATTATACCGAATGTGTTGGAATATGTCCATGTTTGCTTGCGATATGTGTCCGTTCTGTTGCGGATGCGCTTGATGACAGAGGTGTTCCGTCCACGAAACCGCTGCCGGTCATCCCTGCCGCATGTCACGGCTCGTGCCGTGCGCTTGCCGTGACACCTGCCCTGGCACCTGCCGCGACGCTTGCCGTGTCTGCGGATGGCGCGGTATGATCAAGGGGATGTGGGGACGCGATGCGGACCCGGGGTGGAGGCATGCATGCGCATCAGACTGAAAACGGGCGGGGAACAGCGGCTGCCTGTCACCGACTGCGGCTGGGGGCCGTTTCCGGCCTGCCCGGAGACGGACGTGCTGGTTGTTCGGACTCAGACAGGCTTGTCCATTCGCTTTCGTGTGTTTGAGACAAACCCGCGGATCACCTGCCATGTCATGAACGAACCGGTGTACCGCGACAGCTGTGTCGAGTTCTTTGTGCAGCCGCTTGGCTTGCCGGGCTCGCCCTATCTCAATTTCGAGATGAATGCGGCAGGCACCCTGCTGCTTGCGCGCGGTGCCAGCCGCGGGGAACGGGAAAGCCTTGGCGTGGCGGATCTCGACGGCGTGCGCATCGAGCCGCACGGTCCTTCCTTGCTGGCGGGGCGTCCCTTCTGGGCCCTGACCCTGTTCGTGCCCTTCTCCTGGCTGGCCGGCCAGGTGCCGGGCTTCCGCGCGGACGCGGGTGCCGTGCTGCGCGCCAATTTCTACAAGTGCGGGGATGACACGGACGTGCCCCATTATGGCTCCTGGCATCCCATGTCCGCATCCCGGCCCGATTTTCACCGGCCCGAGGATTTTGGCGAGATCGAACTCCTTGCGGATGAATGAAGACACTGCAGTCACATGAACCGACCGGTGGAAAGCGGGTATGCCCATGTCCTCCTATCGAAAGACGCTGCTGCGCGATGTCGTCACCGTGCGCCGCATCGTGAGCATCCACTATTTCGAGTACGCGCGCGGATATGCCTACGCGGGGGAAAGCCACGATTTCTGGGAGTTCCTTTACGTGGACAAGGGAGAGGTCGGCGTCCTCGCCGACGGCGTGCCGCATCACCTGACGGAAGGGGACATCATCTTCCACAAGCCCGATGAGTTCCACACCGTCGAGGCAAATGGGCGCTTTGCCCCAAATCTCATTGTCTGCGCCTTCGAGTGCGGATCCGCCGCGATGCGCTCCTTTGAGTGCCGCACGCTCAGACTGGGCGACTCCGAACGCGATACGCTCGCCAGGCTGGTGAAGGAGGCACGGCTGGCCTTTGCCACGCCCCTGCACGCGACGGACGCCACCCATCTCGAGCGTCGCGCCGACGCACCGGCGGGCGCGGAGCAGCTGGTCGGACATTGCCTGGAGGAACTCCTGATCCGCTTGCTTCGCAGGATGCAGTCGGCCGCTCCCGTGAGCGGCATCGCACCGGGAAAGGACGGGCTCCCGACCACCACGGTGCGTGAGCAGGCGGACCAGCGTGTGCTGCAGGCGGCCATCCGCTACATGGAGGAACATGCCGAGCGGCAAATCACCTTCTCCGAAGTCGCGGGACATGTGCTGATGGGCGAAAGCGCCCTCAAGGCACTGTTCCGCAGCCGGATGGGCTGCGGCGTGGTCGCCTGCGCGACCCGCATCCGCATCGATGCGGCCAAGCGCATGATCCGGGAATCCGGCCTTCACTTCACGGATATTGCCGAGCGGATGGGCTGGTCTTCTGTGCACCACTTTTCGCGGCAGTTCAAGAAGATGACCGGCATGACGCCGTCGCAGTACGCCAGGTCGGCGCTGGGACGCGTGTGAGGACGGACTCGTCCCGTTGCATGCCCGTAAAGATCCGGTACCCCTGCGCCATCCGGCGGATGCGCGTTTCTCCCGGATTGCCCGTGTCGCGAGGTGTGCCCGAACAGATAAAAAAAGGGCCGTTTCGTCCATTTCACCCAAGGGGCCGGTGCGGTACGCTGTTCTTGTCCGAAGCACCCGGTGACATGTGTGCCTTCGGACAGGAGGTGCGGGGTGAACCGCATGCTGACAGTATACCCAGTATCCTCGCTGGAAAAGGTGTTTCCGGATGAACGGCCTGGCGGTGCGCCCTGCAGGGGTGGCACGGCATTGCGAAACGAGCGGCATGCGTTCCAGGTCGCCTGGTACTGGGCTGCGCCCACGCTGGACGATGTGGCGCTGGCCGTCGACTCCGGTCTGGCGCGCTTTGTGCGGCTGTATGAAGTCGGCCTGGTTCCTTCGGACCTGCCAAACTGGTTCGAGCGGGATGACGACGTGCTGCGCACGGCGCCCGGCCTGTTCCCGGATCCACTGTACGAATGTGGTGCGAGGACGATTTCGCTGCTGCCCGAGCAATGGCGCGCCGTCTGGGTGGAGATCGATGGAACCGCCGGTGACTTGCCGGCAGGCTTGCATGACATCGATGTCGTTTTTTCGCATGGGGCGGGGGAAGCGCGGCGCGAGCTGGGCCGTGCCGGATACCGGTTGGAGGTGCTTGCGGCCGGTTTGCCGCCCCAGACGGTGTGCCACACGGAATGGTTCCACGCCGACTGTCTGGCGAACCACTACGGCGATACGGTGTTCAGCGAGGCCCACTGGCGCCGGGTCGAGCAGTTCGTGGCCATGGCGACGGCCCACGGCATCGATACCCTGCTGACACCGCTCTTCACACCGCCGCTCGATACGGCGGAAGGCGGGGAGCGCACCACCGTGCAGCTGGTGGATGTGCAGGTCCTGTCGGGCACCGACGCCGATGCCGTGTACCGGTTCGGATTCGAGCGGCTCGACCGGTGGCTGGCCATGGGGGATCGGCAAGGCGTGCGCTGCTTCGAGATGTCCCATCTGTTTACGCAGTGGGGCGCCGCACATGCCCCGAAGATCCTCGCAACAGGGATGGACGGCATCCTGGCGCGGCGGTTCGGATGGGACACGGATGCGGGCGGTGCCGCGTATGCCGCTTTCTTGGATCAGTTCCTGCCCGAGCTGGTGCGCCATCTCGAGGAACGGGGATATGGCGGGCGCGTCCTGTTCCATGTCTCGGACGAGCCTTCCCTCGGACAGCTGGCCTCCTATCGTGCCGCGGCCAGCCTGCTCGGACGTCATGTCGGCGACAAACCGGTCATCGACGCGCTGTCGGACTTCGATTTCTACGCGCATGGCCTGGTCGCGCAGCCCGTATCCGCCAACAACCACATCGAACCCTTTGTGGAAGCGGGCGTGCCCGATTTATGGGTCTACTACTGCTGCGCCCAGGGCGTGAAGGTCGCAAACCGGTTTTTCTGCATGCCTTCCTATCGCAACCGCATCCTCGGCATGCAGATGTTCCGGTACGACATCAAGGGCTTCCTGCATTGGGGCTACAACTTCTACAGCAGGCGCTGGTCGCTCGGCGCCGTCGACCCGTTCCGCGTCACCGACGCGGGGGGTGCGTTTCCCAGCGGCGATCCGTTCCTGGTTTATCCGGGGGAGGACGGCCCCGTGCCATCGCTGCGTCTGAAGGTGCTCGCCGATGCCTTCCAGGACCTGCGCGCCCTGCAGGCACTCACTGTGAAAGCGGGCAAGGAAGCGGTTGTCCGTTTGATGGAGGAGGGGCTGGCGGAACCCGTCACCTTCAGTGAATACCCGCGGAACGCGGCGTGGCTGCTTGCCACGCGCGACCGCATCAACCGCGCGCTGGCTCGGCAGGTGTAAACAGGAAAAAACAGGAGTATAAAGGAGGCAGACATGAAAAAAGGCATCAGCATCTGGGCGTTTCCCGGCGGCATGGACATTCCCGCCTGTATCCGCGCGGCCAAGGCAGCCGGTTTCGACGGCATCGAACTGGCGTTGAATGAAACGGGCGCCCTCGGGCTCGAGTCCACGGAGGCCGAGCTGCAGGGCTACCGTGCGGTCGCGGATGAGGCGGGCATCGAAATCACGAGCCTCGCAACAGGGCTGTACTGGTCGTACTCGCTGACGGCATCGGCCGCTTCCGTCCGCGCCAAGGCAAAGGACATTGTGAGGAAACAGCTGGACGCCGCCGCAACTCTCGGCGTGGACGCCATTCTTGTGGTGCCCGGCGCGGTCGGCGTGGATTTCATTCCCAACTGCGAGGTCATTCCGTACGATGTGGCCTACGGCCGCGCGTCCGAGGCGATCGCGGAGCTGGCGCCCTACGCGGCGGAACGCAAGGTCTGCATCGGCGTGGAGAACGTGTGGAACAAGTTCCTCACCTCCCCGTTGGAAATGAAGGGCTTCATCGACAGCATCGGCTCTCCGTGGGTCGGATCGTACTTCGACGCCGGCAATGTGTTGACAACGGGCTACCCCGACCACTGGATCCGCATTCTCCGCGAACGCATCAAGCGCGTTCATGTCAAGGATTTCCGCCGCTCCGTCGGCACACTCGACGGGTTTGTGGATTTGCTGACCGGGGATGTCGACTTCCCGGCGGTCACCCAGGCGCTCCGCGATATCGGCTATGAAGGCTGGGTCACCGCGGAGGTCTTCCCGTACGGGCGATTCCCCGAACTGACGGCATACCAGGCTTCCCGCGCCATGGATGCGATTCTCGGAAGAATCTGAGCACCGGCGGGATTGACGGGTTGCATGTGCTGCCCTGGGCCGGATTGAAGGCGGGGCGGAACGGATCGCGAGAAAATGGGCCAGCATTGGCAGGGATGAAAGGCGGTTGAGGATATGATCAAGGTGGGACTGATTGGCGTCGGCTTCATGGGACGTGGACATTATGACAACTACATGCGGCTGATGGAGGAGGGCTTCCCGGTGAAGCTCGTCGCCATGTGCGACATCGATCCGGAGCGCTTCAAGGGCAAGGGACCCAGCGGCAACATCGAAACGGGCGGCAAGCTCATCGATCCGACGATGTTCAACCTCTACACCGACTATATGGAAATGATCGAGAAGGAAGATCTCGACTATGTCGACATCGCCCTGCCGACGGACCTGCACTGCGAGGCGACCGTCAAGGCGCTGGACAAGGGCCTGCACGTGCTCTGCGAAAAGCCGATGGCCCGTTCCGCAACTGAATGCGCACAGATGATCGAAGCCGCGAAGCGCAACGGAAAAAAGCTCATGATCGGCCAGTGCCTGCGTTTCTGGCCGGAATACGAATACCTCAAGGCATGCGTGGACGACCGCCGGTTCGGCGAGGTGGTCGGCGCGTACTTCTTCCGTGGCGGTGTGACACCCACCTGGTCGCACAACAACTGGCTGCTCCAGAAAGCCCGCTCGGGCGGCGCCCTGCTCGACCAGCACATCCATGACGTCGACACCATCAACTGGCTGTTCGGCACGCCGGACTCCGTCTCCACGCTGGGTCGCGTCGTGTTTCCGGGAAGCGGATACGACATCGTGTCCACCAATTACCGGTATCCGGACGGCAAGGTCGTCAATGCGCAGGACGACTGGGCGATCAACGGTGATTTCGGCTTCCAGATGATCTTCCGCGTGAACTTCGAGAAGGGCGCCGTCGTGCTCGCTTCCGACGGTCTGACGGTGTATCCGTTCGATGGTGCGAAGTTCCAGCCCGAGCTGTCAAAGGATCAGGGGTACTACCGCGAGCTGCGCTACTTCGTTGATGCGCTGCGCAACAACACGATGATCGAAACCGCGACACCCGGGAGCACGATGGAAACCATCCGCATCGCGGAGGCGGAGGAAAAATCCGCCGATCAAGGCGGTGTGGCCGTGCGACTGTAGGGAGCACGGCACACCGCCCCGTGAATCGGGAGGATGTGCAACAGGCGGTGTGGCCGTGCGACTGTAGGGAGCACGGCACACCGCCTGTTGCATGAGAAAGGCCGTATATGGCCTTTTTCGGTTCCGGAGGGAAAATGGTGGTAAATCACCGGCTGAACGACCTGTGGCAAGCAGCCGTCGGGAGGCGCCTTCATGCGGCGCCAGGCAATGCGGCTGACCACCGGGGTCGGCAGGCATCGGCATGATGCCGGGGAGCGCCGGATGCGCACTGAACGCGCGAAGAGAACCAGTCTGCGGTTTCGTGTCACCCTCATGATACTCGTCATCCTGTTCGTCACGGTGTCCGTGCTGACCGCGACTTCCATCCGCACATCCTCCGACAGCCTGCGCAGGCAGATGTCGGAAGACGGCACCGTCATTGCCAACGGGGTGCGGATCGCAGTGGAGGCCCGCCTGAGCGAGAACCGGTCACTGGAGGGGGTTCAGGCGGTTCTGGATGAGTACGGCGGCCAGAAGGGCATCGCCTACGTCTGCATCCTTGACGATACGGGCACCGATATTGCCGACAGCAAGCATGAAGACATCGGGCGCAGCTTTTCGGACGACGGGGACACCATGACCGCTGTCGGCGGAACGGCTCCCGAGCCGGCCATCTGGGTGGACGAGGTGGACGGCTCGACATACCTCGATGTCATGATCCCGGTTGCGCTGGCGTATGAGGGCGGCACCATCCGGGTTGTGGATGTGGGCATCTCACTGGCGAATTACGAGGCACTCAGGCGTGCGAACCTCGTCCGCGCGCTCGGCACCTCGCTGGCGCTGATGCTGGTCGCGCTGGCTGCGTTCATGGTGTTTTCCCGGATGCTCATCACGAAGCCTGTGCGCATGATCGTGGACGAGCTTTCCCGCATGGCGGCCGGTGATCTGCGCTTTTCGGGAGCGCATGGGGAGAGCGGAGCGGGCGGCATACGGACGCCGCGGGGCGCGAACAGCCGGGAGTTCACGGAAATCCGCGGCAAGATGGACGAGGTCCGCGGCAACATCGGACGCATGCTGCTCCAGGTCCGCGATGGCCAGCAGGAAGCGGCGTCGGCATATGAACGGCTGAATGACAGCATTGGGGACATCCGTCAGCGCATGACGGACGTGACCGGAATGGCGGGAGACATTGCCAGCCGGGCCATGACGATTTCCGCCGATGCGGACCGCGCACGGGGTGAGGTGCGCGAACTCGAACAGAAGACCCTGCAGCCTCTGAAGCAAGCCATGGATCAGGCGGCGGACGTATCGCATGTGGAAGTGCTCAGCCGCACGATCCTGAAAATCACCCTGCAGACAGGGCTGCTGGCCGTGAATGCGGCGGTCGAGTCCGCGCGGGCCGGCGAGGCCGGGAAGGGATTCTCCGTGGTTGCGGATGAAATCCGCAACCTGGCGGAGGTGTCGCGCAGCACCGCGACGGAGATCCAGGACATCACGCGCCGTGTCGTGGATGCGGTCGGGGCACTGCGTGCGGCTTCCGGGCAAATCGCGGAGTTTGTCGAGAACCGGGTGATGCCTGATTATGACAACATGGCCGCCATTGGGGACCGGTATCGGTCCGATGCGGCCATTGTCCGATCCCAGGTCGAGGGCGTGCAGACGACGACAAGTCGGCTGGCCCGGGAAGCGCATGCGATCACGAACGCCATGGAGCGCATCCGCGGACGGCTCGGCGACGGCGTGGCACTCTCCGGCGCGGATGCACCGCACAAGGGTGCATCCGTCGCGCGGACCGGCACAGATGTCCGTCAGCATCGGGCAGACGCGCCCGTCGGCCGGCGACGCGCCCGTGGTTGATGGCCCGTCTGAAAATTTCTCCGTGCGTCATGCCACCGGATCGGACTTGTGGTAGAATGGGAAAGTTGTTTTGATGTCAGGTTCGGCTGCAGTGGGGCAGCGCCAGTCATGGCGGTCCGTCCGCGCCGCGGGTCGGACGTAACGGGCGGCAGGTGACGGAGGCGGCATGAAAGCGGGTTTTGACAATCAGAAGTACATGGAGGAGCAATCGAAGTACATCCTGCAGCGGGTCGCAAGCTACGACAAGCTGTATCTGGAATTCGGCGGGAAGCTCATGTTCGACATGCATGCCCGGCGCGTGCTCCCCGGCTTCGACGAGAACGTGAAGATCAAGGTCATGCAGCATCTCCGGGACAAGCTCGAGGTCATCATCTGCGTGTTTGCGGGCGACATCGAGCGCAACAAGGTGCGTGGCGATTTCGGCATCACCTATGACCGCGATGTGATGCGCATCATCGACGATCTCCGGGGCAACGGGCTGGACATCAACAGCGTCGTCATCACCCGTTATGAGGGCCAGCCCTCGGCTACGGCCTTCATGCACAAGCTCGAGCGCCGCGGCATCAAGGTGTACACCCATCAGCCCACCCAGGGGTATCCGTTCGACGTGGACACCATCGTCAGCGAGGAAGGCTACGGCAAGAATCCGTACATCGAGACCTACAAGCCCATCGTCATGGTCACGGGACCCGGCCCGGGCAGCGGCAAGCTCGCCACATGCCTCAGCCAGCTGTACCATGAGCATGTCCGCGGCCGCGCCGCCGGCTATTCCAAGTACGAGACCTTCCCGATCTGGAACCTGCCGCTGAAGCATCCGGTCAACATCGCCTACGAGGCCGCGACCGTGGACCTCAAGGATGTCAACATGATCGACTCCTTCCACCTCGAGCGCTATGGGGAAGTGACCGTCAACTACAACCGCGACATCGAGTCCTTCCCGCTGCTGCGGCGCATCATCGAGAAAATCACCGGCGAGGCGAGCGTGTACCAGTCGCCGACCGACATGGGCGTCAACCGCGCCGGCTTCGGCATCGTCGACGATGCCGTGATCCGGGAGGCATCCCTGCAGGAAATCGTTCGCCGGTACTTCAAGACCGGTTGTGATTACAAGAAGGGCTTGACCGATTACGAAACCTTCCAGCGCGCCAAGCTCATCCTGGACGACCTCGGCCTCAAGGAAAGCGACCGGCGCGGCTTGACCGCCGCACGGGAGTATGCCGCCCGCATCCGGGAACAGCAGGATCGTACGGATGTCTGTCCCGTCATGGCGATGGAACTCGACGACGGCACGGTCATCACCGGCAAGGGATCTCCGACGATGGACGCGGCGGCGGCGGCGGTCATCAACGCGATCAAGCATCTGGCGGGCATCAGCGACGACCTGCACCTGATCTCTCCCGTCATTCTCGAACCCATCATCCGCCTCAAGCGCGATACGTTCCACAGCAAGGTGACGGCGCTCAACTGCGAGGAGATCCTCATCGCGCTGGGCATCTGTGCGGCGACGAACCCCATGGCGGCCGCGGCGATGGCGCAGCTTGAGCAGCTCAGGGGCAGCCAGGCCCATGCGACAACGATCCTTGGCAGCAGCGACGAACAGACGTTCCGGCGTCTGGGCATCGATGTCACCAGCGATCCGGAGTATCCGACCGAGAACTTGTACTACAACAGTTGACACATACGGGGGGGGCTCATGCGGAAGGGATCCCCACGAAAGAGGATTGCGGCAGACAAGAGATCACCACGCTGGCGCTCCTCGCGCCAACATGGTGATCTCCTTGCTTGCATGGGCGAACCGGGTCAGTCCTGCGATCCTACGCCGGGCGGGTGTCATGCATGGAGCGCTTCGTCGGCCGCGTTGCGGTCGAACTCGGACGCAACCACCTCGTCCATGGCGTTGACAGCCTTCTCCACCAGGTCATCCTCGTCCTCGCCGTGTTCGCAGCAACCATGTCCGATCCGTTCGAACCAACGGTTCCGTTTTGCTTCGTGCACGATCTTCTTGCCCAGTTCGAAGGCGCCCCATGCTGCCATGCCGAGTACCACGGCGGCGCCGAAGCCAAAGCCGATGCATTCGAGCTCCTTTTTGGTCAGGTTCATCATGTGCTGTCCTTCCTTTCCGTTCCGGGCTGGTTGCCCCTGTCACGATGCCACTGTTCCTTACATACCCGTGTCACACGGAGGGAACCATCGAATGGCGTATGGACGTTCATTTCCTGTCCGAGCGCATGCGCAGCGCCTCACGCTGGCAGGCGAGCGAGAATTGCAGCAGCAGGTTGCTGTGGGCGGGCGAGATGTTTGTGATGCGGATGCCGGCAGCATGGCGGTAGAGCTCCGTCTTGTCACGCTCCTGGGCCCGCATCACCAGGCCTGAGAACAGGAGCTCTCCCTGGATGTCACCCTTTTCGACCTTCACGCGACAGGTAATGGCATCACCCACCTGGACGGGTTCAGTCAGATACAGGCCGACCCCGCCGGCGCTGATATCGGTCGTGAGACATTTCGCGGGCTTGGCCTCCGGGATGGAAGGCGCCGTGCCCGCCTCGGGCGGATTCTCAAGCTTCCAGACATCCGCCGGCAGCACGGTCCTGACCCGGAAGTCGTTCCGCCGGTTTGCGGTCGTGATCTCGCCACTCTGGCCCAGCTTCGCGACCAGAATGATGGTGCGGTTGCTGCGTTCGTAGCCGATCGCCTCGAGCCAGACCTGCAACAGCATGTCCTGGACGCGGAAGTACAGGCGGAACGCTTCACCGGGACGGATGCGGTAACCGGTGAGCATGTCGATGGGAGCGAGCATGCGGATTTCGCCGCGCTCGGCATCGGTGCTGTCGATGAGCGTGGAAAAGACGCGGTTGTGCTGCACATCGACCGTCGAGCGCGTTTCGATGTCTGCCTTCGTTCCGGTCGGAATGTCGCTGAGGCGGATGGCCATTTGTTGCTCCTGTTGGGGCGCTTTCCGTTCGGGTCCAATGGTATTATACCCGAATCATGCCCTGTGGGAACAGAACTGATGCGCCCTTGCGGCGGAGGGAGCGGGCGCAAGCCTTTCCGGAGGCGTATTCACGCGGGTCATCCGTCCGCATGCCAAACGCCGGAAGCGGTCGGACTTTGTCGCTTTGCGGGGTTTTCCGGTTGTCTTGCGCTCGAACCCCGGATATAATAATGACGGTGTATCGGCGGTTATTGTCGAATGGTGAACGCATCCTGTGGAATGAGCAACCTGCCCGCCGCTTTCCAACAACCCTGATCATTGACGGAACAGCCGCATCGGCTCTTCCGCATCCCGTTCATCGTGAGATGCCGACAACACGAACGGAAGATGAGGTAACCAGGATGCACACGCTCAAGGCACCGATTCCGGCCCAGGATGGCAGGCATCGTGCGATCCGCGACCTGATGAACATGGAGGACACCCAGCTGCTGCAGGATGTCTTTGCCGCCGCAACAGGGGTGTCACTGCAGATCGTCCGTCAGGATGGTTCCCCGGTGACCGAGCCCTCCGGAGAGGCCAGCGGGGACATCCGCACCTTCCCGCTGCATGTCGAAGGACAGGCGCTTGCCCTGTGGCGCGTCTGCCTGCCGCAGACAGATGCCGGTGCCGACAAGCGCTTTCCGTCAATCCGAAGCCTGTTGGGCCTCCTGTCCGAACGCCTCACCGGCAATGCCGTCCGCCGTGAGCAGATGATCCGGGCAATGGGCAGCAAGTCGATGCGCGCCGCCGCCCTGTTTGCCGCAAACCGCGAGCTGGAGGCCCATATTGCCGAGCGGACCCGCCAGTTGGCGGGCAGCCAGGCGGAGCTTGAGGAGAAAAGCGCCGAGCTCGAGGAGCTGAATGCCTCGTTGCAAAGCATGAATGCCGAGCTTGAGGATCTCAATGGCGAGCTGCAGGACATGAATGCGATGCTCGAGGAGGAGATCGAGGAACGGCAGCGCGCCGAGGAAGCCGCCGAGCTGGCCAATGCCCGGCTCGAAGATGCCAATGCCCGGCTGGCGTCGGCCAACGAGTCGCTCTCCCGCATGAACCACGTGCTGGAGGAACGGGTGCGCGAACGCACCCGCAGTCTTCTTGAACTCAATGCGCTGCTCGAGGAGGAGATCCGCGAGAACCGCAACATCTCCTATCATGACAGCCTGACGGGGCTCTACAACCGCCGTTTCTTCGAGGAGGAGCTCAAGCGTCTCGACGTGCCGCGCAACCTGCCCCTTTCGATCGTCATGGGCGACATGAACGGCTTGAAGCTGGTCAATGACGCTTTCGGGCACGCCAAGGGCGACGAGCTGCTCTGCAAGGCCGCCCGGGCCATCCAATCCGCCTGCAGGCGCGATGACATCGTGGCGCGCTGGGGCGGGGACGAGTTTGTCATTCTGCTGCCAAAGACCTCATCCGTTGAGGCCGAGGAGATTGTCGGCCGCATCCGGCGCGCCCACGAGTTCGAGCATGTCAATTCCGTCCGTGTCAGCCTGTCGTACGGATGGGAGACCAAGTTGCAGCCCGAGCACGACATGACGCATGTCCTCAAGAGCGCCGAGGACTACATGTACAAGCACAAGCTCATCGAGAACGCCGGGTTGCGCGGCAATGCGATCACCACCATCATCAACGCGCTGCATGAGAAGAATCCCCGCGAAGAGCTCCATTCCAAGCGGGTCAGCGACATCTGCCAGCAACTGGGAGCCAGCATCGGCCTCTCCTCGATCGAAGCCGGCCGCTACAAGCTGGTCGGATTGCTGCACGACATCGGCAAGATCGCCATCGACGAGGACATCCTCAACAAGCCCGGGCGTCTGTCCGACGCGGAATTCGAGGAGATCCGCCGGCATCCGGACATCGGCTACCGCATCCTGAGCACATCCCATGACATGCAGGATCTGGCCGATTGCGTGCTGGCCCATCATGAACGCTGGGACGGGCAGGGGTATCCGAAGGGGCTGCGCGGCGAGGAGATTCCATTGGTGGCGCGCATCATCATGCTGGCGGACAGTTACGACGCGATGACATGCGACCGGCCGTATCGGAGGGCCCTCTCGTCGGGTGAGGCCATCGCCGAGATCCGCCGGTGCGCCGGCACCCAGTTCGACCCGAATCTGGCGGAACGGTTCGCACGCCTGCTGGAGAACGGGTCCTGGACCGACTGAAAACATGCGCCACCCGGTGTCATTCCGCAGCCGCATCCGCCCGGATCGCCCGCAGCGGATCGGTCCGCATGAGGTACTCCGGATCAACGCTGTTGCCGTGGACGGTCAGCGTCCAGTGCAGATGGGGGCCTGTTGCAAAGCCCGTGGCACCGACATATCCGACCACCTCGCCAGCCGCGACCTCCTGCCCCACCGTCGCATCCGTGCGTGACATGTGCACCAGCGAGGAAAACATGCCCAGGCCATGATCAACAATGACGGTGTTGCCCGAGACGATGAGGGCGCCGGAAAAAACGACTCGGCCCGCAGCCGGCGCATGGATCGGTGTGCCCTCCGTCGCGGAGATGTCCACGCCGGAATGCGTGTAGTTGAGTTTTCCATTGATGATGCGCTGCTTGCCGAATGCCTTGGCGATTCCGCCCTCGATGGGCATCTGGAACACTTCCTTCCAAAGGGGAACAACACTCGGGTCCGATTTGGCCTTCGCCACCTTTTCCGCGTCCGCGGCGAGGTTTGCGTCGGAACGCGTCTGCTCGAGCTCCTTGCTGACCGAAAAGATCTGCTGCTCGAAGGCGCGTTTCTCGATGCGGATGAGTTTTCTGGTGCCCGGTATCTCGACCGGGTCGGATGCCGTGCCGGAAGCATCGGTGCCGATGGTGACCGCCCGGACGGAATAGGTGTTCGGGTTGACGGAGATGGTCGCCTGGATGAGCGCGACGAGCCGGTCGCCCCACCGGTGTGCGGGAACCGGTTTTCCCAGCCAGGAGGCGCGGAACCGGATGTCCGTGTTTGCAAGGCTCTCCGGGATGTTGTCGAGCCAGACCGCGACAACATCGCCCTGCTGCATGCGCTCGACGGACAGGGTCAGCCATGGTCCCGTGGTGGTGTCGGCCGTTTGCGGTTCGGGGGGGGGGGTATTTGACGGTGCAGCCGGGGATGGCGCCGGGGACGCCGGCGGAGACGATGCGGCCGGGGAGGGCGCCGGGGACGCCGGGGGAGACGATGCGGCCGGGGATGGCGCCGGGGACGCCGGTGGAGACGCTGCGGCCTGGGATGCGGCGGGAGATGCCGGTGGAGACGATGCGGCCGGGGATGCGGCGGGAGATGCCGATGGGGACGATGACGGCGAGGTGCCCGCCGGGACGGTCTGCGACACGGAAGGCGGCAGCGGTGATGTGACCGCTGTCGCACGGGGGGATCCGGACGATGAAGCGTTCGGTGTCACGGCGGCCGGTGGCTCCGCACGTGTGGAGGCCGCAGGTGTCGCGGATGATGCGGCGGAAAGGGCGGACAGCGAGCCCGCAATGCGCTCCGGAAGGGCCAGCAGCCAGCCGGATGCGCCGGTGAGCGCCAGCACGCCGGCGGTTGACGCCAGCAGCATGATCGCGAGGATTGGCAGGATGCGTTTTGCCCGCTTGCCCATGTCGCCTCCTTACACACCGGTGGCCGTTTGCGTTCGTCGGCCTCATGTCCATTCTACCACAGGGGGACATGCCACCTGCGGCATTGCCGTTGTGACTGTCCAGGCGGTAGAATGGAAGGCAAACGGCGCACGGGACCCAAAACGGCGCCATCTGACGGAGGGCCGCATGAGCAACCGGAACAGCCCGCCTGCCCGCGAGGCGGCATGGAACCTGCTATGTGACTGGAACGGGAATGACAGCCTGCGACGCCACGCCTTGGCGGTTGAAGGGGTGATGCGGCGATTCGCACGCGTTCATGCACCCGATGAGGAAGATGCCTGGGGGATCGTCGGCCTGCTTCACGACATTGACTATGAAAAATACCCCGACCAGCATTGCGTCAAGGCACGCGAGATCCTGGCCGCGGCAGGGTACCCCGAGCCGTGGATCCGGGCGGTTGAAAGCCATGGATGGGAGCTGTGCGTGCCGGTTTCGCCGGAAAGCCCCATGGAAAGGGTGCTCTACACCATCGATGAGCTGACCGGCCTGGTGGCGGCCACCGCCCTGCTCCGGCCGAGCAGAAGCGTGCTGGACCTTGAGGTGAAATCCGTGCGCAAGAAATGGAAGCAGTCAGGGTTTGCCGCCGGCGTCAACCGCGAGGTCATCGAAAAGGGGGCGGCACTTCTCGGCATGCCGCTGGAAGAGATCATCGCCGAAACCATTCAGGGCATGCGCGATGTCGCGGACGCCATTGGCCTGGCCGGTGAACCCGGGGCCGCCGCGATCACCGGATGACAGGCGCATCCTGCCGGCACCGCGGCAACGGCCGCGGTGTGCGCCCGTCGCCGACGCCGCCCGCCGGATGCGTGACATACCCGGCGAGGGGCGGATAACGGCTGTACCGGGCGTGTGCGCATCATACCATGGCTTCGATCGAGATGCCCGGTTCCGTGGAAAGGTCGAGATACCGGCCGGACGCCTTGACCAGCGGCCGGCTTTTCCTTTGCGGATGGATGTGCAGCACTTCACCGATATCCCCGTTCGAGAGAAAGAAACGGTCGCCGACATACAGCGCCGGCACCTGGGTCAACAGGCAGTGAACCTCCTGCGGATGGAAGCCATGACGGGCCTCCCCCTCCAGCACCTCGAAGGCGTGGAACGGCGATACGGAGCGCTCGCGCGCGGTTCCGGCCGTCAGGTTGTCGAAGCGGTCCGCCACGGCGACGATGCGGGCGAACGGATGTATGTTCGCCGCGGTCAGCCCCATGGGGTAGCCGGAACCGTCCGGCAGCTCGTGGTGCGTGGCGACGATCGCTTCGACAAGCGAGTCCATGCCGCGGCAGGCATGAACGATCTCCCAGCTCAGACGGGGGTGCCGCCGCCATTCCTTCATCTCCTTCGGAGACAGTTCGCCGGGCAGCTCAAGCAGGCTGCTGCGCAGCCGCGTCTTGCCGATGTCGTGAAGCAACGCCGCCTGGATGATGAGCGGGAGGGAATCGTCGGCGTGTCCCATCCATTGGTGCAGGAATGCGGCGAGCATGGCCGTGTTGAGGCTGTGCGTCTGGAGCCTGTTGGCGTTTGCCAGGCTGGAGGGAGCCGGGCGGAAGCAGACATCGCTGCCCGCTAGTGCGCTTTCCCGGACGGTGTCCGTCACATGCAGCACCTGCTCGGCCGGAAGCGACTTGCCGCTGGTGACCGGCGCGAACAGTCCGCCCACGGATTCCAGGCAGGCGGCGTACAACGCCTCGCAACGGGCTTCCACAGCTGCAAGGCACGCGGCGGGGACCTGCACGCGCAGACGCGCGTGGCCTTGCGCGGCGAGACGTTCGAGGTGGCTGGCGCACAGGAGTGTTCGTTCGGGCAGCATGACGGCCCCCGATTCGCTGTAGATCGTTTCCGCCAGCAACATGCCGGGCGTGCATTCGCGGATGGGCAGATCTCGTTTTGGCATGCCGATTTCACGGGTGATGACATGCAGGGTTCCGGCGCGTTCATTGGTGGCCATGCGGTGCGGCCCATCCTTTCCTCATTCGTGTGGCGCCACGGGGGGCGATCGCCGCGAAATGCCTGCGGCACAAGCGTTCGAAAGGCTATGGCACACGAAGATTATACCAACTCCGCGTCAAATTGCAAGAAGGGGCTTGCTCCATGCCGAATGGAGGACTTTTGTCCATAAAAGATTGCGGTCAGCGGATTTCCGCATTGCATGTATACATGCGTCCATCGCTTGACGGCCATGGCGTCCGGGCGTACAATACCCTTGGAGCGAAACGTTTCGCTTCAAACCGCAGACGAGAGGAATCGAAGCATGGCCGCCACCATCAAGGATGTCGCCCGCATGACGGGATTGTCGATTGCGACAATCTCGAAATACCTCAACGGTGGCAACGTGCTCGAGGAAAACCGCACCCGCATCGACCAGGCCGTGCAGGCGCTCGGCTTCAAGGCAAATGCCATGGCGCGCGGACTGAAGACGAGCCGCACGATGACGGTCGGCATCCTCATTCCCGATCTTGAGAACGTATTCTGCACCAGCATCGTGTCCGGCGTGGAGAACCTGTTGCAGGAACAGGGATACGGTGCGATCATCTGCGATTACCGGCAGCAGCCGGAACTGGAACGACGCAAGCTTGAATTCCTTGCGGACAGGCAAATCGACGGCCTGCTGATGATGCCGCTCAGCGGCTGTCCCGACCAGCTGTCCGGGCTGTTGGCCGCGCGCGTGCCGGTCGTGCTCATCGACCGTCCTGTTCAAGGGCTGGCCTGCGACACGGTCCTCGTGGACACCCTCAATGCTTCCTACGGCGCCGTGGAACGGCTCATCGTCGAGGGGCACCGCCGCATCGGCATCCTGACCGGACCGGAGGGCATTCACACCGCGGAGGAGCGCCTCAACGGCTATCTGCGGGTCCATGGGGATTACGGCATCTCGCCGGACCATGCGCTGATCCGCAGCGGCGGATACACCACCGAGGGCGGCTACCGCGAGACGCTGGCGCTGCTCGACCTGCCGCAGCCCCCGTCCGCCCTGTTCGTGACAAACTACGAAATGACACTGGGTGCCGTCATGGCGCTCAACGAGCGGAAAACCGCCATCCCCGGCACGCTTTCCTTCATCGGGTTCGACAGCATGGCACTGACGCGCATCCTCACCCCGTCACCCTCCATCGTCGTGCAACCCATCCGCGCCATCAGCGAAACGGCCGCCGGCTTGCTGATCCGGCGCATGCAGGGCGACAACGCGGGATTTCCCGCCCTGTACCGCATGAAGACGGAACTGATTGTCACCGAATCCATCGCGCCGCCCACCGGGCGGTGATTTTTCATGCCTCGAAGCGAAACGTTTCACGCAACCATCCCAGCCACACCCCGAACCGGGTCATGCCCGCCCAACCAGCCCATGCACACCAACCAGCCCATGCACACCAACCAGCCCATGCCCGCCCGAACAGCCCATATATGAGCGCGCCACACCCGATACGCACAAATACCAACCAGGCACCTGCGAAAGGAGACCCGTCATGCTCAAGGGAATTCCGGCCATCCTCAGTCCCGAATTGTTGAAGATCCTCATGGAAATGGGTCATGGCGATGAGATCGTCATCGCGGACGGCAACTTTCCCGCCGCCTCCATTGCCCAGCGTCTTGTGCGCGCGGACGGACACGGCGTTCCCGAACTGCTCGAGGCGATCCTCTCCCTCTTTCCGCTCGATCCGTACACCGAAAAGCCGGTCGCGCTCATGCAGGTCGTGCCGGGCGATACGGTGGAGACACCCATCTGGGACACCTACCGTGCCATCGTCAGCGCCCATGAGGACAAGGCAAACGGCATCGAGAACGTGGAGCGGTTCGCCTTCTATGAACGGGCGAAGCGGGCCTACGCCGTCGTGGCGACCGGAGAGGGCGCCCTGTATGCCAACATCATTCTCAAAAAGGGCGTCGTGACCGGTTGAGTCGGTTCGGACGCCGGGCCGGCGCATGCGCCGGCAGACACAGGAGGAGAGAATGGACATGAATCGGAACACAGCCATCAACCCGGCATCCGTGCCGTATGTCACGCTCCGCACGGGCGCGCGCATGCCCGGCATCGGACTTGGCACCTTCGGCTCGGACAAGTATGACGGCGAAACCGTTGCGGCTGCTGTGAAAACCGCGCTGGCCGACGGCTGGCGCTTCATCGACTGCGCTTCGGTCTATGGCAACGAACACCTCATCGGCCCGGTGCTGTCCGAGGCCATGGCCGGCGGCATCGACCGCGAGGAGCTGTTCGTCGTCTCGAAGGTCTGGAACGACATGCACGGCAAGGGTGACGTCCTGCTGTCGTGCGCGCAGAGCCTGAAGGACCTCAAGCTCGACTACCTCGACCTGTACCTCGTCCACTGGCCCTTCCCGAATTTCCATCCGAAGGGCTGCGCCCCCGACTACCACAACAAGGACGCCAGGCCATACATCCATGAGGCCTACATGAAGACCTGGCGGCAGATGGAGCAGCTGGTGCTGTCCGGCCTGGTGCGCCA
>JAEXRM010000201.1 GCA_023440865.1 Bacillota bacterium | reverse complement strand
ACTCGAAGGCGTACATCGCCTCGTTTTCCATTTGGCGGTGCAGCGCGTCGGTGAGCTGGATCTCCCCGCCCTTGCCGGGCTGCGCGTTCTCAAGATATTTGAAGATGCTCGGCCGGATGATGTACCGTCCCAGAATCGCGATGTTGGAAGGCGCCTGATCGCGGTCGGGCTTCTCGACCATGTCCTTGATCTTGAAGATGTGGTCGTCCACTTCCTTGCCGGCGACGATGCCGTACTTGGCACAGTCCTCCCACGGCACGCGCTGCACGCCGAGCACCGTGGTGTGGTATTCCTCGTAGATGTCCATGATCTGGCGCAGGCAGGGTTTCTCGGAGTCGACGATGTCGTCGCCGAGCAGCACCGCGAACGGTTCGTCGCCGATGAAGGCGCGGGCGCAGTTGATCGCGTGGCCGAGCCCGCGGGGTTCCTTCTGGCGGATGTAGTGGATGTCCACCAGGTTCGCGATGTCGAGCACCTGGGTGAGGAGCTCCTCCTGGCCCTTGCGGCGCAGCTCCTCCTCAAGCTCGAACGAGCGGTCGAAGTGATCCTCGATGGCGCGCTTGCCGCGGCCGGTGATGATGAGGATCTGCTCGATGCCGGAGGCGATGGCCTCCTCGATGATGTACTGGATGGTGGGCTTGTCGACGATGGGAAGCATCTCCTTGGGCTGGGCCTTCGTGGCGGGCAGGAACCGGGTTCCCAGACCTGCCGCAGGAATGATCGCCTTTCTGACCTTCATGCTGACACCTCGCTTGCTGGATTCCATTTCTTCCTTCCGCACATGCGCATGCGTACGATATTCGCCCGGATCACATCTCGCGCCGACCCTCGATGCTCTTGGCGAGTGTGACCTCGTCCGCGTACTCGAGGTCGCCGCCCACGGAAATGCCGTAGGCGATGCGCGTGGCCTTCACCCCGAGCGGCTTGATGAGGCGGGACAGGTACACCGCCGTCGCCTCCCCCTCCACGTTGGGATTGGTCGCCAGGATGACCTCCTTCACCCGCCCGTCCTGCAGCCGCGTCATGAGGGACCGGATGTTGATGTCGTTCGGACCGCGCCCCTCGAGCGGGGAGATGACACCGCCCAGCACATGGTACATGCCGCGGAACTCGCGCATGCGTTCCATCGCGACCACGTCGCGCGGGTTCTCCACCACGCAGATGACACCGGGATCGCGCTTCTCGCCCGTGCAGATGCGGCAGGGGTCGGCGTCCGTGATGTTGCCGCAGACCGAGCAGCGCACCGTCTTGCGGCGCGCGTCCACAAGGGCGCGTGCGAACGCCTCCACCTTCTGGTCGGGCTGGTTGAGGATATGGAAAGCCAGGCGCTGGGCCGTCTTGTGCCCGATGCCCGGCAGCTTCTCAAATTCCTCGATGAGTCGCGCGATGGGCAGTGCGTAATGATCCATCCGCCGGCCTCAGAACAGGCCGCCCAGGCCGCCCAGACCGCCCGCGATGCCGCCCATGGCACTCTCGGACAGCTCGCCTGCCTGGCGGAGCGCTTCGTTGACGGCGGCGAGCACCATGTCCTGAAGGGTCTCGACGTCGTCCGGATCGACCGCATCCTTGGAGATGCGGATTTCCTGAATGGTCTTGTCGCCGGTGGCGACAACCGTCACGGCACCGCCGCCGACGGTGGCCTCGACCGTTTTGTTCTTGAGGTCCTCCTGCGCCTTGAGCATGTCCTGCTGCATCTTCTGCGCCTGTTTCATAAGGTTTTGCATGTTGCCGCCGCCAAAGCCGCCCATGCCCATGGGCATTCTGCCTTTTGCCATGATGGTCTTCCTTTCCTCGATCCGGCCACGGCCGGGTTGGTTCGTCTCCGGGGGCGTGTCGCGCCGCTTGCGCCGCACACCCTGCGTCATTATACCGCATCGGCGGTATGGTGCACCAGAGAGGGGATGCGCGCATCACGCGCCCGTCGGTCGACACGGGCGCCGATGCGATTCACGGGCACCGGGGGCGTCGACAGGCGACACACGCGCCCGCGGGTTCAACCGCGGCCGCTCTCAATCACGAGTGCCTTCGCCCCGTAGAGGATCGCGTCATCCTTGAGCGCAGACGCACGCAGTTGCACCTGGGAGAGCATCGCGGGCCACGCGAACTGCGGCAGGTACTTTGCCACCAGCGGCATCAGGAACGACTCCGTGGCTTCGGTGACACCGCCGCCGAGCACGAAGACCTCGGGGTTGAAGATGTTGACCAGGTTGCCGATGCCGGCCGCCAGATAATAGGCGACGCGGTCGACCACCTGCAGCGCGACCGGATCCCCCGCCTTCAGCGCCTTGGCGAGGGCGCCGGACTTGACGGTCGAATCCTCGGGATCCATGCTCTCGAGCAGGTCGGACTTCGCGCCGCGGTTGACCATCGCGCGGATTTCGCGCGTGATGGCGTGCTTGCCCGCATATGCCTCCAGGCAGCCACGCTGCCCGCAGCCGCAGGTGGGGCCCTCGGTGTTCAGGATCATGTGCCCCAGCTCGGTGCCGAAGCATTTCGCACCGGTGAACAGGCGGTTGTCGATGATGACGCCGCCGCCGATGCCCGTGCCCGCAAAAAGGCCGACCACATGGGAGAACCCCTTGGCCGCACCGAACTCCCATTCGCCCAGCACGCCCACGTTCACGTCGTTGCCGACCAGGAAGGGCAATCCCGTGCGTTTCCCGATGTTCGGGCCGAGCGGATGATTCCGCCAGGGAATGTTCGGGGAGAACAGGATGACCCCTGTGTCCGAGTCGATGACACCGGGGGCGCCGGCACCGATTCCGGCGACTTCGGACTTGTCGAGGCCGCATTTTTGCATGAGCTCGGCCACCACGTCCGCGATGCGCGCGTCCACGGCCTCGACGCCGAGCTCGGGCTTGGTCTTCTTCTTGACCCGGCACAGGATGCGGTTCTCCTCATCCATGACCGCGCCGAGGATCTTGCTGCCGCCGATGTCCATGACGATGTGCCTGCTGCCCATGCTTCCCTCCCGTGTTCCTTCCGGGGACAGCCACCAGGCCGCCCCGCCTCTACCGCATTTTCTATATACCACATCCGGCCGGATGCATGCAGCGCATTCCCTGGCGGCTCGTTCCTCAGCGGCGCCGCACCACCAGCGCGAACCCGTCCGGCAGGGCGCGCTCGCGACCCGCGGACAGCAGGCTGCGGATGGAACCGCCGACAATCAGCTCGCTCGAGGCGCCGCCGTCCAGCAGCGCCGCCGATTCCATCCCCATGTCCGCAAGCAGGCGCGCCAGCGCCTTGCCCGACAGGCCGGAGGGCCCGCCTGCGATGCGCCCTTCCGCCACGACGAACACCAGCTGCCCTTCGGGCCCGATGCCGACCGCCGTGCGTGGCGCGGGTCCGGCCAGCGGGCCGACCCAGGGATCGGCATCCGGCGCGCAGGGTTCGCCGCCGCGCACCAGCCAGGAGCCGCAGGCGAGGCCGTGCAGGGTCTCCGCCGGCAGCACGGGCGTGCAGCGCGTCTCCCACCGCACGCGGGTGCCGGGGGGGCAGAGCGGGCCGATCCGCGTTGCAGCCGGCTCATCCGCCGCCAGCACGAACCCGTCCGACGGGATGTCGACAGGCCCGGAAACCTGTCCGGCCTGCATCACGACACCGCCGGATACGGTGACGGAATAACGTGCGGCATCCACGCGGTCCGTGCGCCCATAGGCCGGCGTGTAGACCGATATCCCCGGCGCCATCGGCCAGGGATTGAGGTTTGCCGCACCCAGCCCGGTGTCGCCGGCATGCACCAGCACCTCGGTGCTCACCTGCTCGAGCGAGGCGGCGGAAGCGCCGATCAGCAGCGTGGGGAACCGTTCATCCGCGCCATGCCAGAACACCCCGTCGAGCAGCACCGTGCCGGACGGACGGCCGTCCAGCCAGGAAAACCCGCCATTGACCATTGCAAGCGCATCCGCGCGCTCCGCCATGACGGACAGCGTCTCATAGCCGAACAGCCGGTCGAAGGACAGCACCGGGCGGACAGCCATCGACGGATCGGCCGGATCGACACTCAGGACATGCACCCGCTGCGGGGCACCGTCATATTCGCCCGACGCTGTGGTGTAGGCCGCACCCGGCCTCCGGCCGGCCAGCGGGGGCACGAGGGAGGAAGGATCGGCAAGGGAAGCCGTTTCGGGCTCGAGCGCCGCCAGCAGGGAAGCCCGGTCTGGGACGGCGGAGGCGGACGGGCCATCCGTACCGGACGCGCCGGCGGTGCCTTTCGAACCGGTGCCGGCGGCACCATTGACGGCTCCGTCTGGCAAGATCGCGGCGGATGCATCCGTGACGCTCATCCGCCCGTCTTCGGCGCGACGTCGGGCATTTGCGCCGTCCGCGCCCCACAGCGCGGCTGAGACCGCAATCGCAAGCAACAGCGGCAGGGCTGCGGATAAACCTGGACGGGGGGGCTCCGGCGGAACCGGCGCGCGCAAGGGCATGCATACCTCCGGGTGAATGCGGATCGGGTCAGGCGCTTGATCGGACGTGCGGGCAACGACCGGGACATGGGCACAGGCAAGCGCATGGGCATCAAAAAGGACCCGACACGGGCCGCCTCGGAGTCCCGCGTGAGTCCATGGTATCGTGAATCAAGGCATCCGTCCATGCCCGAGGGTACGACTCAATCCGATGACGGGGCCATGCCCCCTGTGCCGGCCGCATTCGCGGCATCCGCGGCCTCGGATGAAGCCTCCGCCTCTGCCGCCGTCCCGGCTCCGCCGGCGACAACGACGCGGTCCATCTGCCGGGACAGCTGCCTGTACATCAGATCGGCCAGTCCCAGGCCGCGTGTCGAGGCCCGGTTCATGAGCTCGTCGTCCAGCATGTCCTCAAAAATGTCCATGCCCTGGCTGCGTTCGATGAACGAGCTTTCGGGCACGGTGGATTTCATCTGCTTGTACATCATGGACATCATGATGCTTTCAAACTGCTCACAAACTTCCTTGAGCTGTTTCTTGTCCCCCTCGTCGTACGCCTTGCGCAGCGCGCCGGCAAAGCTTGCATCCGCCGCGCCGTCGAGTGCGGCTTCCGTCGCCTTGGCGGCGCTGCCCGCATCGAGGACGCCCGACAAGGCGGACATCGGGGAACCGGATTCGCCGGCCGCCGAACCTGAACGGGCTCCCGAAAGGGAAGCGGACCCCAGCATGCGCCACGCTTCGGATCCGATGCCGTTGATGCCCATGCCTGTCCCCCTTTCCCTTGCGCCGCGCCCGCATGCTCATGCGGCGGCTGAACGGATGCCTTATGGGTCGTCCGCCGGTTCACCTGCGCAGCGCGTTGGCTGTCTGCAGCATGTCGTCGGCTGTGGTGATGGCCTTGGAATTGAGCTCGTAGGCGCGCTGCGAGGTGATCATCTTGACCATCTCCTCCACCACCGCGACATTCGACGACTCAAGATAATTGCTGCGGATGAAACTTGGCTTGCCCAGCTCCGTGTCGGCAATGGCTTCGCCCGATGCCGTGTTCTGCTGGTACAGGTTCCCGCCCACAGCCTCGAGGCCCTGCACGTTCTGGAACTTGAACAGCCCGATGTACTGGCCTGTCGTGATGTTCAGGCCGGTGTCATCCTTGTAGGTGACCTCGCCGGATTCCTGGAAGTTCATGTCGGCCAGCTGCTGCGTGAACACGATGGGCGCACCGTCGCGGTCGAGCACGGGATAGCCGCGCGAGGTGGTCAGCATGTTGCCGTCCGCGGTGATCGACAGCTTGAAGGCGCCATCGCGCGTGTAGCGCACGGTGCCGTCCGGAAGCCGGATCTGGAAGAAGGCGTCGCCCTCGATGGCCATGTCGAGCTTGTTGGTGGTCTGCTCGAGGTTGCCCATCGTGAAGTCGCGGACCGTCGCACGCGACAGCACGCCGTGCCCCACCTGCAGGTTCACGGGCTTGCCCGTGTCGGATTCGGTCGGCGCGACCGCCTTCTGCATGGTCACATACAGCAGGTCCTCGAACTCGGGCCGCTCCTTCTTGAAACCGTAGGTGGAGACGTTCGAGAGGTTGTTGGCGATGGTGTCCACACTGAATTGCATGGCCTTCATGCCGGATGCCGCCGTCCACATGGCTCGGATCATCTGATTCGTTTCCTTCCGCGGACATCCATGTCCCGGATTCCCATCCCTGGTCGGGTCGTGCAGGTCACCGGGATCACCTCAACCGGCCAATCTCGTTGCAGGCCTTGTCGAGGGTGGCGTCCTGGTACTGGATCATCTTCTGGTTGGCCTCGTACGCGCGCAGAACCGAGATCATGTCGACCATTTCGCGCACGGATTCGACATTCGACATTTCAAGCCGCCCCTGCACGACCCGGCCTGCAAAGGTGCCGTCCTGCGTTTCCGCGGTGGCTTCGAGCAGGTTCGATCCGGTCTTGCGCAACGTTTCCGGGTTGGCGACCTTCCTGATCATCAGCCGGTCCACAACCGCTTCCGTGGTTTCGACCGTACCGTCCGCGCGCACCGTGAACTGCGAGCCGGAAAGCCGGATGAGCCCGTTCTCGCCCAGCACCGGGTTGCCGTTCTTCGTCACCAGGATGCCGTCCGCCGTCAGCTGGAAGGAGCCGTCGCGCGTATAGGCCTGCTTGACCGAGCCGTCGGTCTGGGGCACCGCGACGGTGAAGAACGCCGTGGCATCGGCATCGATGGCCAGATCGGTCGTGGTGCCCGTGTCGTCGAAGTACCCCTGCGAGAAGTTGGTCTTCACCTCGCCGAGGTTGTTGAACAGCGTCATCGTGCCCAGCTGGCGGGTCGTCGGATCATCGCCGTGGTCGTAGATGCGGTGGGCCAGCACGTCGGGGAACGCCTCGAGCGAGAGCGTGTCCTTCTTGAACCCCGTGGTGGAGACATTGGCCATGTTGTTGGCCACCACGTCCATCTTCTGCTGGAGCGTCATCATGCCCCAGCCCGAGGTGTAGAGTCCGCGAATCATGCCGTGCGCCCCCTTCCGCTGTGTCGTTCACAGCGTATATCGGCCGATCGGGTGGCGGGCTTAACCGCGGATTGACGGCAAGTGCAGCCCGGGGCGCAAAAAAACGGCCTGCCGGTTGTCCGCCGCCAGGCCGTCCTGTGTTGTTGGTCCCATGTCGCGCCCAGGCCCACGCCGGGCATGCGCGGGGTCAGCCCATCTGTGTCGTGGTATAGCGGGCACTGTCGGTCAGGCTGTTGCCCTTGAGCAGGTCGAGGTTCTCAAGCGCCTTGCCTGTGCCGAGCGCCACGCAGGAAACCGCATCATCGGCGATGATGACATTGATGCCGGTCTTCTCGCGCAGCAGCTTGTCGAACCCGTATACGAGGCTTCCGCCGCCGGTCATGACGATGCCGCGGTCGGAAATGTCGGAGGCGAGCTCGGGCGGCGTACGCTCCAGCACGGAATGAACGGCCTCGACGATGGAGGAGACCGGTTCCTCCAGCGCCTCGAGCAGCTCCCACGAGGATACCTTCAGCGTTTTGGGCAGACCCGAGACGAGGTTGCGGCCACGGATCTCCATGGTCACCTCCTGCGTGCGGGGATAGACCGTGCCGATGCTGATCTTGAGGTCCTCGGCGGTGCGCTCGCCAATCATGATGTTGTGTTTCTTGCGCATGTAGCGCACGATGGCCTCGTCGAACTTGTCGCCGGCGACCTTGATGGAGGTGCTGACGACCGTGCCGCCAAGCGAAATGACGGCGATGTCGGTGGTGCCGCCGCCGATGTCGACGACCATGGAGCCGCAGGCCTTGGCGATGTCGATGCCCGCGCCGATGGCCGCCGCAATGGGTTCCTCGATCAGGTACGTCTTGCGGGCGCCCGCCTGCATGGCGGCGTCCTCGACCGCACGCTTCTCGACCTCGGTGACGCCGGAGGGCACGCAGATCATGACCCGGGGCTTGAACAGCTTGAAGAAGCCCTTGGCGCAGACCTTGTTGATGAAGTGCTTGAGCATCTTCTCGGTGACATGGTAGTCGGAGATGACACCCTCGCGCAACGGGCGGATGGCCACGATGTTGCCCGGCGTGCGGCCGAGCATCTTGCGCGCCTCCTCACCCACGGCCAGGATGCGGTCCGTATTCTTGTCGATGGCCACGACGGAAGGCTCGCGCAGCACGATCCCCTTGCCCTTGACATAGACAAGGACCGTCGCGGTCCCCAGATCGATGCCGATGTCCATACCGAATCCCATGAAATCTTCCTCACGTCTTCCCCGGCCGGCCGGCGGCGCGATTCGCCCGTCCGCGCAAGCGGGAACCGCCCGGTCCGTATTCCTCACCATATTAGCAACAATGGGCGCCAAATACAACAAAAACAGCCGGAACTGCGGCCGGAACGCTTCGGGCGTCCCGCTTGCATCCCCGCACCCACACCGTGTTACGCTCCCGTTACAGTCCGGATACGATATGCCGCAGATCCGGACAGAATATGCCGGGGGCCTGTATACTGGAGTTGAACGACCCCGCCAGCCAGGCGGCGGCCGTTCCGGCGCCGCAAACCGGCGCCCCTGGACCACACCAGCGCATGCACACCCTGGAATGCCGCGCGCCGCCAATACGCGCCCGTTCCGTCGCCGGATTGGAGTTGCCATGTTCCGCCTGAAGCCCCTGCTGCTAGCCTGCACCCTCTCCCTTTCGATCCTGATGGAACCGTTTGCCGCCACCGCCGCACAAACCGCCTCCCGCTCCACCCTCCTCCACGCCTCAGCCCTGGCCCAAGCCCTTCCGCTGGCCGCCATCCCGGCGGACAATGCCGGTCTCGGCACGGGAACCGGCACAGCGGCCGGCTCGGGCGGCACCGGAATGGTCCACGCCTCCATCGACCCGGCCGCCAACCGCCTTGCCGGCGTGCCCTCCCCCGCTGCGGAAATGCGCGGCCTGTGGGTCGCGAGCGTCGCCAACATCGACTGGCCGAGAAAACCCACCACCGACGCGGCCGCGCTGAGGGCCGAAGCCCTCGAGACGCTCGAGTTCGCCCGGGCCCACCGGTTCAACGCCATCTTCCTGCAAGTCCGCCCCGCCGCGGACTCGCTGTTCCCCTCCGATTACTTCCCCTGGTCGAAGTACCTGACCGGAACCGACGGCCTAGCGCCGTCCGACGGCTTCGACCCGCTCGCCTTCTGGATCGAGGAGGCCCACAAGCGTGGCCTGGAGCTGCACGCCTGGCTCAATCCGTACCGCATCACGAAAAAGCGCGACGCCGATCCGGCGCCGGGCCTCGAAAGCCTGCCGGCTTCGCATCCCGCCCGCCTGCATCCCGACTGGGTGATCCGCCACGGCGACGGCAACCTGTATTTCAATCCCGGACTGCCCCAGGTGCGCGACTATTTGCAGGACAGCATCGCGGAGGTCGTGACCCGGTACGGCGTGGACGGCATCCATTTCGACGACTACTTCTATCCCTCCGGCTCCGCGACCAAGGCCAGCGGTGCCATGCTTCCCTCCGGATCGGGCTTCGCTGCGGCGACGTCCGGCGGCCAGGCCGGAACCGCAAGCAAAACCGGTGCCACGGCCGCGCTGCCCCGCGGCTTTGTCGCAGGCGCCACCGGCACCGCCACGTGGTGCTCCCCGTTCGACGACTCCGCCGCCTTCGCCGCCTACGGCGCGCTGTTCACCAGCGTCGACGACTGGCGCCGCGAGAACGTGAACATCTTCGTGCGCGAGGTGCGCGAGCGGCTGCGCCGCATCGCGCCGGCGGTCCGCTTCGGCATCAGCCCGTTCGCCATCTGGCGCAACAAGGCGGAGGATCCGCTCGGCCTGGACACGAACGGGTCCAACAGCTATGCCGAGCATGCCGCCGACACGCGCAAGTGGGTGCAGATGGGCTGGGTGGACTACATCGCGCCGCAAATCTACTGGAACCTCGGCTACAAGATCGCCGACTACCAGAAAATCGCCGACTGGTGGGCAAACACCGTGAAGGGCACCGGGGTCGACCTCTACTTCGGCCAGGCGGCCTACCGCATGGACGCGGACGACAAGGCCTCCGCCTTCTACGGTACCGGCGAGCTCGAGAAGCAGGAGGCCTTCAACCGGACGCATCCGGCCTGGGACGGTTCCCTCTTCTTCAGCCGCCAGTCCTTCCGCGACCGGCCCGCGCTCGCCGCCGCACTCAAGGCCATGCGCGAGGCGGAGGACGGCTTCACGACCAGCCCGGGCGGCGGATACCGCGCCATGCTGGAAGCCCTGGGATCCGCCGGCGGCCGCGTGCCGTCAGGTGCTGCCGACGCCGCTTCGCTGGCGTCCGGACAAAGCTCGGGCGGACTCGTCGTCTCACGGCCCCCGGCAGGCCTGACGACCGACTACACCGGCCATTACCTCAACGGCGCCTCGAACCCCGACAAGCCGCTTTACCTCAATGGAACGGAGGTCACCTCCCGCTCCCCGGAGGGATACTTCGGGCTCTATGTGCCGCTTTCCCGCGGCAAAAACACCTTCGTGCTCTCCCAGGAGGGCACCTACATCGTGCGCACCATATGGCGCAACAAGGCGTCCGCCGCCACGGCAGAACCCCCCGTGGCCATGAAGAAGGTGGAAATACCGGCCGTTTCCGCATATCCGCAAAGCCCGCTGTACGGCCAGCCGGGAGAAACCTACACGCTCTCGTGCACGGCGCCCATCGGGGCGAAGGTGACGGTGAAGGTCGGCGGCAAGACGCTTGCCATGACCCCCGCAGCCACGAAGTCGCCGGGAACCGGCGCCTATCCGACAACCTACAGGGTTTCCTGGAAAATGCCCGCGCAGACCGGGAAGGCCCGCGTGGTCGATGCCGGCGCACCCCAGTACGTCATGACCTACAAGGGGAAAACCTACAAGCGTTCCGCACCGGCCAAGATCGGCATCGTGATGCCGGGCGCGCCCTTCTATGCCGAAGTCCTGAAGGAGGAAACCTCGACGTATGCCGCGATGTCCACCTCCGGCGGCACACGCTATCTCCTGGGCAAGGGGGCCCGCGACACGGTCACCGGCATGGTTGGCGACTGGGTGCGCCTCGGCTCGGGGCAGTTCATCCGCAAGAACGCCGTCAAGGTGGCGAAGGCGACCGCCGTGATTGCGGCAAAGGGGACTGCGCCCGCCTACACGGTCGGCGGCACGGAGGACAG
>JAEXRM010000196.1 GCA_023440865.1 Bacillota bacterium | reverse complement strand
TTGTCCTCCTGCATGTCCTTGTTGTAAGCCAGCGGCAGGCCCTTCATGATCGTCAGCAGGCCCGTGAGATCGCCGAAGACGCGCCCCGACTTGCCACGGATGAGCTCCGCCGCATCGGGATTCTTCTTTTGCGGCATGATGCTTGATCCGGTGGAATAGGCGTCATCGAGCTCAACGAAGGCGAATTCGGCGGATGACCAGAGAATGATCTCTTCGCAAAAACGGGAGAGATGGACCATGACGATCGACAGCGCGGCAGCCAGTTCGATGGCGAAATCGCGATCGGACACGCCATCGAGGCTGTTTTCGGTGATGGCGTCGAAGCCTAGCTCCGCAGCGACCGATGCGCGGTCGAGCGGATAGGTCGTACCCGCCAGCGCACCGGAGCCCAACGGCATGACATTCAGACGCTTGCGGCAATCCGCGAGGCGTTCGCGGTCACGGCCGAACATCTGGACGTACGCCATCAGGTGGTGGGCCAGCGTGATGGGTTGGGCACGCTGCAAATGGGTGTACCCGGGCATGACGGTGCCAAGATGGGCTTGCGCCGTGTCCAGCAGCACGGCGAGCAGTTCCCGCAACAAACCATCGAGACGGTCGATCTCGTCGCGCAGGTACATCCGGATGTCGAGCGCCACCTGATCATTGCGGCTGCGCCCCGTGTGAAGCCGTTTGCCGACATCACCGATGCGTTCGATGAGGATTGTTTCCACGTTCATGTGGATGTCCTCGGCTGCGATCGAAAAGGCAACCTGGCCGGCTTCGATATCGGAAAGGATCTGGGCGAGGGTTTCGCGGATGCGTTGCGCGTCCTCGGGCGGGATGATGCCCTGGCGGCCGAGCATGCCGGCATGTGCGATGCTGCCGAGGATATCCTGGCGGTACATGCGGCTGTCGAAACGGATGGAGGAGTGAAAGTCGTCCATCATCGCGTCGGTGTTTCGGGAGAAGCGCCCGCCCCAGAGTTTCATCGGTTCGTTGGCCATGACGTATGTACCTTCCTTCTCGTGCGTGTCCGCACATCGCATGCGTTGCTGCTGTCCGGCCGGCCCCGCGTCGCACGAGGCGCGGCGATTCATCCGCATGAGCTGTTCTTCGGAAAGGGCCGCATGCCCGTTTGTGCGGACATGCGGCCCCGGTGAACGGCAGCGGGCGGATCAATCGAGGGGCAGGCCGTTCTTTCTCTTCATGCCGGCCTGGACCTTGAGCGGCAAACCGAAGAGATTGATGAAGCCCTCGGCGTCCTTCTGGTTGTAGACGGCATCCTCGCCGAACGTGCAGAGCTCCTCGCTGAAGAGGGAGTATGGCGATTCCGTGCCGGCGGAGAGGATGTTGCCCTTGTAGAGCTTGACCTTGACGGTGCCCGTGACGGTCTTCTGCGTGCTGTCGACAAAGGCGGAAAGCGCTTCGCGCAGCGGAGTGAACCACTGGCCGAAGTACACGAGCTCGGCGAAGCGCTGGGAGACCAGATCCTTGTAGTGCAGCGTGTCGCGGTCGATCGTCAGCAGCTCGAGGTCACGGTGCGCGGCGTAGAGGATGGTGCCGCCGGGCGTCTCGTACACGCCGCGTGACTTCATGCCCACGAGGCGGTTTTCCACGATGTCGATGGTGCCGATGCCGTTCTCGCCGCCCACCTTGTTCAGGAAGGTCAGCAGCTCGATGGGGCCCATCTTTTGGCCGTTGATGGAGACCGGAACGCCCTTGTCAAAGCCGATTTCCACATAGGTCGCCTTGTCGGGCGCCTTCTCGGGCGTGACGGACAGCTGCAGCAGACGGTCGTACAACGGCTCCAGCCCCGGATTCTCAAGCTCGGAGCCCTCGTGGGAGAGGTGCCAGAGGTTGCGGTCGCGGCTGTAGTTGTCCTTCTTGGAAACCGGAATCGGGATATTCCGGGCATTGGCATAGTCGATGGCGTCGTCACGGGACTTGATGTCCCAGATGCGCCACGGAGCGATGATCTTCAATTCCGGGGCGAGTGCCTTGACGGTGAGCTCGAAGCGCACCTGGTCGTTGCCCTTGCCGGTGGCGCCGTGGGCGATGGCGGTGGCGCCTTCGCGCTGGGCGATCTCCACCATGCGCTTGGCGATGATGGGGCGGGCGAAGGAAGTGCCCAGCAGGTACTTGCCCTCGTACATCGCGCCTGCCTTGAGCGTGGGCCAGATGTAGTCGGTGATGAAGACTTCCTTCAGATCCTCGATGTAGATCTTGCTGGCGCCTGTCCTGATGGCCTTCTCGTTCAGGGGGGCGAGTTCCTCACCCTGTCCGACGTCAGCCGCCATGGCGATGACCTCGTAGTCGTAGTTTTCCTTCAACCACGGAATGATGATGGATGTGTCGAGGCCGCCCGAGTAGGCGAGAACAACCTTTTCCTTTGCCATGACGCTTTCTCCAATCTGTGCTAGAATGTTTCATGCCAGGCCGGGGACCGAAGCACGTGGGCGACGGTGTCGGCTTTGATGCCGGCTTGTCCGGTCGTCGGGAGTGTTGCGATAATTATACACTCGAATGCATAATTATGCAACGGATGTCGACCTGTTTTCCCGATGGCATCACGTGATTCCCACAAACCGCATTGAACACGCATTGTGGCCATGTCCGGCCAGCATCCATCATATCCATTTCCAGCCGGGGAGGCAAGGCATGATTGTCATGGGCATCGATCCGGGCTTCGCGACGACTGGCTACGGCATCGTCGACTACACGGGCAACCGGTTCCGGGTGATAGATTATGGTGTCATCAAAACCGATGCGGACACCCCTTTCCCGGAGCGCCTGCTGGCGCTGCACACCGTATTGGACGAGCTGCTTCGCACATGGAAGCCGGAGGTCATGGCGGTCGAGGAGCTGTTCTTTGGTGCGAACGTCACAACCGGCATCAAGGTGGGGCATGCGCGCGGCGTGATCCTGCTGTCGGCGGCCCGTCTCGGCATTCCGGCCTACGAATATACGCCCATGCAGGTGAAGCTGGCGGTCGCAGGCTATGGGGGTGCCAAGAAGCCGCAGGTGCAGCAGATGGTCAAGGTGCTGCTGGGCCTCGAGACATTGCCCAAGCCGGATGATGCCGCCGATGCCCTGGCAGTCGCCATCTGCCAGGCGCACACCGGCCTGTTGAGGGCGCGCATGATTGAAACCGGCCGAAGCGGAGACAAGGGAGGCGTGCACGCATCACGCCGCACGGGCGGCGATTCATTGAACCCGCCGGATCGCGCGGCACAAAGCGGTGCTGCGCCACGGACACGGCGCAAACCCGTGAAACCCACTTGAAAAGCCAGGCGGAACGTGTTAAGATACTTGTACGTCGTTGCGGATTGGTGTAACGGTAGCACGACTGACTCTGGCTCAGTTTGTTAGGGTTCAAATCCTTAATCCGCAGCCACTCATCCTGAACCGGCCTGCCAGAGGCCGGTTTTTTCATGCGCGGGCACCTGCCCGTGTATGTGAGAAAGTACAAGAAGCCGCTTGACGACTGAATTGCGGGCATGCTATACTGAGCTTCGCGTTGCGGATTTGTGTAATGGTAGCACGACTGACTCTGGATCAGTTTGTCAGGGTTCAAATCCTTGATCCGCAGCCATTCTTCCCGAACCGGCTTTCCAGAAGCCGGTTTTTTCATGCCCGCAACCGCCGCAATTCCAGCAAAAAGAAAGGCGGACCGCAACGGTCCGCCCAATGCCGATGTGTGTTGCCGTCTTGCCCTGGCGCCTAGCAGACCTTGTACACCCAACCGAACGGATCCGCCTTGACCGCATACTGGATGCCTGTCATCTCATCGTACAGGCGCTGGGAGACGGGGCCGATTTTCCCGTTGCTGAGCGTGACGACCCTGCCGTTCCAGCAAAGCTCGCCGATAGGCGAGATGACGGCGGCCGTGCCCGTGCCGAAGGCCTCGTGCAGCTCGCCCCTTTCCGCCGCTTCATAGACCTCCGCGATGGAGAGGCGGCGCTCCGAAACCTTCAATCCCCAGGAACGAAGCAGTTCGATCGAGGATTTGCGCGTGATGCCCGGCAGGATGCTGCCGTTGAGCATAGGTGTCACGACCTCGTCGCCGAGGACGAAGAAGACGTTCATGGTGCCGACTTCCTCGATGTACTTCCGCTCGATGCCGTCGAGCCAGAGCACCTGCGTGTAGCCGTTTTTCTTGGCGACCACCTGGGCCTTGAGGGAGGCCGCATAGTTGGCCGCGGCCTTGGCCTGGCCCAGACCCCCGATGACGGCGCGGACATACTCGGATTCAACCCAGATCTTGACCGGATTGAGACCTTCCTTGTAATAGGCGCCGACAGGACCGGTGATGATGATGAACTGGTAGGTGTCGGAGGGACGGACCCCCAGGTATGGATCGGTCGCGATGATGAACGGCCGGATGTACAGGGAGGTGTTCTCCGCGGCGGGCACCCAGTCCTGGTCGAGTTCGACGAGCCGGCGCATGGCCTCGAGGCAAAAGGCTTCGTCGATGCGCGGGATGCAGAGCCGGTCGCAGGATTCGTTCAGGCGCCTCATGTTCTGGTCGGGGCGGAACATGACGATTTCGCCGGCATGGGTGCGGTAGGCCTTCAGGCCTTCAAAAATGCTTTGCCCATAATGGAATGTCATCATCGAGGGTTCGTAGGGCAATGCGCCGTAGGGGACGATGCGCGCATCGTGCCAGCCCCTGCCTTCGGTGTAGTCAAGAATGAACATGTGGTCGGAGAAGAGGTTGCCGAAGCCGAGATGCTCGCTCGACGGCTTGATTTTTGGCGCAACGGTCCGTTCGATCCGGATGTCCATCATGATGCTCCTTTTCCTGTGCCCGCCCCACGATGCGGGAAAACGGCCTTGCCGGATCCGCGCAGGATGGACGTGCCATTCCTTCATTTTCACCATTCTACACCTGCCCGTTCGGCATCCGCAACATCGAACGGGTGATGCGGTCCGGGAAACGGGAGGCCCGTCAGGTCGGCGTGCCGGTACCGGCGGCGGGGGAGGCCATGCCTTCGCGCGCCTTTCCGAGGATTTCCCCGAATTTGCGGCTCATTCCCTCGACCTTGCCGTACAGGTCATAGGAGGGCTGCTGTCCCCATGCGGCCTGCAGGTAGTTCGACACCATGTAGACCATGACAATGCCGTCGACGATGGCCCATTTGAGCGTCAGGGCGAAGACGACCGTGACGGCGAGCGCGATGAACGTGCCCGTACCGGAGCCGCCTGCGAAGATGCCGCTGAACAGGCCGTAGAAGAGTGCGACACCCAGGACGATGAAGGCCAGGATGAAGATCAGGAGCTTTCCGCCGGTCTTGAGCACCGTCTTCCAGTTCTCCACATACAGCACGATGCCATCGGCCGCAGTCTTCCAGACGTTCTCCTCGCGCTTGAGGAAAATCATCGCCAGGATGCATTCGTCGACGTAGTTCAGGATGATGTCGACAAACAGGTTCAGCAGGTCCGTCAGGCCCTTGATGCCGGGAATGAAGGCAAGGAACGACGCGATGTTGCCGAGGGTGCGCTGCACCTGGCGGACCGCGCCGGACACGATGCGGTCAAGGCCGAAGAGGACGTTGGCCGCGACAAACTGCTTCTTGACGCGCTCGACACCCCAGGCATACATGCCGAATCCGTCCGGAACCGCGCCGTTGACGGCAAGCTCCGCGATGACGGCGACATGGGCGGCCTTGATCATGTAGTTGATGTATTCGCGCACGAGACGGTACAGCCCCCAGCCGCCGCCGCCGAAAACGGCCAGAAAGAGCACGGCGCCCAGTCCGTCGGGCTTGAGCAGGTTGGCCAGGCCGATGACGATGGCCGCATACAGGCAGACTCCGAGGAAGAAGACCAGATAGGCCGCAAGCCGGATGAGCATGAACGGGAGGGTTTTGGCGACAATCGCGGACGGTTTCATGCGGGAACCTCCTTCGTGTTGGGTTCCGGCGGATCTCCCTCCGGTCGGCGCGGTCATGGCGCCGGACGACGCAGGACATCCTGCCGGCAGACGGGGCGATTCATCTTTTCGTCATCCTATCGCAAGGAAGCGCTTCCGTCAATTGCCATCCGTCATGCTTTTCGATGTCCGCGGGGGCGGCGCGTGCGGGCATTCGCGTTTCGCACGGGAGGCACGCGGCAACCGGACGGCGTTGCCTGATTCCCGCGGTTCCGGTACAATGATGCCGTACCCGTGCCGCAACCGTCCGAAAGGCGCGGCAGGCGCGGATGCAGCCAAGGAGGAAGCATGGGAAGGGGCCTTCGTCCGGACTGGTTCGTCCAGTCCCTCTTCACCCTCACGCCGCAGGAGTTCGCCGCGCAGGGCGTCAGGGGACTGCTACTCGACATCGACAACACCCTGGTGCCCAACCATGTCCCGGATGCGGACGATGCGGTCATCGGGTTCGTGAGCCGCATGCAGGCGGCCGGCATCCGCATGGCGATCGTCTCGAACGCCTCGGAGCACCGCAAGGAGCGTTTCAACCGGCCACTGGGCCTGCCGGTCGTGCCGCGCGCCTTCAAGCCGTTCCGCGCCTGTTTCCTGGAGGGGCTTTCCCTGCTGGACCTGCCGCCGGACGCGGTGGTCATGGTCGGCGACCAGCTGTTCACCGATGTGATCGGCGCGAACGCCGCCGGCATCCGGAGTCTGCTGCTTGAGCCCATGCACCGGGCGGAACCATGGTATGTGAGGCTGAAACGGCTGCTCGAGCGCATCATGCTGGGGGGGCGCGTGCCGTCCGTCCACCTTGATCCGCCATGACGGTTTGCTGCGCCTGATGCAGCGTATCCAAGGCTGTTCCGCCGATACGGACGCGGAAGGAGGCCGCCCCGCGCGCACCGTGCCGCACGTGGCCTCGCATGCGCGGCGGCATGGCGTTTCCCATGCAATCCTTGTGGTATACTCGAGGGAGAACCAACACGATGTCCGGGAGGGCAATGCGATGCTTCAGATGAACAACTACATGGAAGAGATCGTCAACGACATGATCGACGACATCCTCAGGGACATGAAGACCTGCTCCTGCGAGCGCTGCCGCATCGACATCGCCGCGAAGGCGCTCAACGACCTGCCGCCGCAGTATGTCGTCACCCGCAAGGGCGAGGTGTACAGCAAGATCAACAACCTGCGCGCGCAGTTCGAGGTCGATGTCATCGCCGCCATCACCAAGGCGGCCATCCTCGTCAAGCGCTATCCCAACCACGATGTTGTCCGGGAGGCATGAAGCGGTGTCGCACCGCGTCGGGGACGTCCGTTGACCGGGCGATCGCGCCGCGCCGCCATGCGCCCTGACGAATCCGGTTGGCAAAACGGAAACCCTGTGCTATACTGTTACAGGTTTTCACATCACGCACGCCGTCCATTCCCGTGATCCGTTCCCGGAAGGCGCTTTCGGGTATCACGGGGAGAAAGACGGCGGAGGCAAAAAACAAGGAGGCTCACCATGTCAGTCATTTCCATGAAACAGCTCCTCGAAGCCGGTGTCCACTTCGGCCACCAGACCCGCCGCTGGAACCCGAAGATGGCCGAGTACATCTTCACCGAGCGCAACGGCATCTACATCATCGACCTGCAGAAGACCGTCAAGAAGATCGACGAAGCGTACTATTTCGTGCGCGACATGGTCATGGAAGGCGGCTCCGTGCTGTTCGTCGGCACGAAGAAGCAGGCGCAGGACGCCATCCGCGAGGAAGCGCTCCGCTGCGGCCAGTACTATGTCAACAACCGCTGGCTCGGTGGCATGCTCACCAACTTCAAGACCATCCGCCGCGGCATCGACCGTCTGAATGAAATCCGCAAGATGGAAGCCGACGGCACCTTCGAAGTGCTGCCGAAGAAGGAAGTCTCCAAGCTCAAGCTCGAGATGGAGAAGCTCGACAAGAACCTCGGCGGCATCACCGAAATGAAGAAGCAGCCCTTCGTGCTCTTCATCGTCGACCCCAAGAAGGAGCACAACGCCATTCTCGAAGCCCGCAAGCTCGGCATTCCGGTCGTCGCCATCGTTGACACGAACTGCGATCCCGATGAGGTCGATTACGTCATCCCCGGCAACGACGACGCCATCCGTGCCGTCAAGCTCATTTCCGCCAAGATCGCCGATGCCGTCATCGAAGCCCGCCAGGGCGAGATGGGCTCCGCCGCCCAGGCAACCGTCGTGGAGACTGTCGCCGTCGACGATGCGGACGCAAAGCCGGAAGTGGAAACGGTCGAGGCATAAGGTGCCGGAAGGAGACATCCTTCCCGCCCAACATCATCCGGTGCCTCATCGGCCCGGCAAGGAGGAAACACAACGATGGAAATCACCGCAGGCATGGTCAAGGAACTGCGCGAAACCACCGGCGCAGGCATGATGGATTGCAAGAAGGCCCTCGTCGAGACCGACGGCAACATGGAAAAGGCCATTGAGGCGCTTCGCAAGAAGGGTCTCGCCACCGCTGCCAAGAAGGCCGGCCGCATCGCGACCGAAGGTCTTGTCGAAGCGTACATCCATGGCGGCGGCCGCATCGGCGTGCTCGTCGAAGTCAACATCGAGACCGACTTCGCCGCAAAGAACCAGGACTTCAAGGACTTCTGCCACGACGTCGCCATGCAGATCGCGGCCCACAGCCCGCTGTATGTCCGCCGCGAGGAAGTGCCGGCCGAAGTCATTGAGAAGGAAAAGGAAATCCTCAAGGAACAGGCCATCAAGGAAGGCAAGCCCGCCAACATCGCCGAGAAGATGGTCGCCGGCCGCATCGAGAAGTACTACGCCGAGGTCTGCCTCCTCGAGCAGGGCTTCATCAAGGATCCCGACAAGACCGTCGAGCAGGTCCTCAAGGAGAAGATCGCCGTCATCGGCGAGAACATGAGCATCCGCCGCTTCGTCCGTTTCGAGCGCGGCGAGGGCCTGGCGAAGAAGGAAGAGAACTTCGCCGAGGAAGTTGCCAAGCAGCTGGGCTAAAGCGCCGGCAAGAAATTGTCTGCACTTATTGAAAGCGTATCGAGCAACCGGCTTCGACAGAAGAAACGAGAAAAGGGTGTTTCGCAAGAGACACCCTTTTTTTGGGGATCCGCATCAGGCATGCACCTCGGGATGGGCCCGGGAAGCGTCCCCCTTTCACGTTGCAGGCGCAGGCGTGCGGTCCCGCAGGTGTGCGGAACCGTTCCGCAAGCGCTTGACATCCGTCCACAGGAGGCATCCATGAATTCCACCTATCGCAGGATCATGCTCAAGATCAGCGGCGAGGCGCTTGCCGCCGGCAAGGGAACCGGTATCGACGAAACGATGGTGTCCGACATCTGCGACCGCATCCGTCAGATCTGGGAGATGGGAATCCAGGTGGGCATCGTCGTCGGCGGCGGCAATTTCTGGCGCGGCCGCAGCAGCAAGAGCATGGACCGTACGACCGCCGATCACATGGGCATGCTTGCGACGGTCATGAACTCGCTTGCCCTGCAGGACGCACTCGAGGCAAAGGGCGTTCCGACCCGCGTGCAGACCGCACTCGACATGCCCCGCATCGCCGAGCCCTACATCCGGCGCCGCGCCGTGCACCATCTGGAAAAGAACCTGGTCGTGATTTTTGCCTGCGGCACCGGCAATCCGTTCTTCTCGACCGACACGGCCGCCGTGCTGCGCGCAGCGGAGATCGAGGCTGACGTCATCCTGCTGGCGAAGAACGTGGACGCCGTCTATGACAGCGATCCAAAGACCAATCCGCATGCGGAGCGCTTCGAGCGCATCAGCTACCAGGAGGTGCTGTCCCGTCAGCTTGGCGTCATGGATTCGACAGCCACATCCCTGTGCATGGACAACAACATCCCGATCCTCGTCTTCAGCATCAAGGAACCGGAGAACATACTGCGTGCGTTGACCGGAGAAAATGTGGGAACATTCATTGCCAGGGAGGTATGAAGCAGATGGCAGACTATCAGACCGAATTGCGCGAACGCATGGACAAGACGATCCACAACCTGCGTGAGGAGCTGGCGGGCATCCGTGCCGGTCGCGCCAATCCGCACCTGCTCGACAAGATCCAGGTGATGTATTATGGCGCGCTCACCCCGCTGCAGTCCGTCGCCAACATCAGCGTGCCGGAAGCGCGGCAGATCGTCATCCAGCCCTGGGAGAGCAAGACTCTCACCGATATCGTCAAGGCCATCCAGATGTCAGACCTGGGCCTGAACCCGAACAATGACGGCAAGGTTGTCCGGCTCGTATTCCCGCCGCTGACCGAGGAACGCCGCCATGACCTGGTGAAGGAAGTCAAGAAGCTCGGAGAGCGCGACAAGGTCGCACTCCGCCAGATCCGCCGCGATGCCATCGAGCATCTGAAAAAGCAGGAAAAGGCGAAGGAATTGACAGAGGACGATCTCAAGGAAGCCGAAAAGAACGTCCAGAACGTGACTGACAGTTATGTCGCGCTCATCGAAAAGATCCTCGACGAGAAGGTCGCGGAGATCATGGAGGTCTGATGGACACCCCCCGCATCCACGCTTTTCCGGGGACTCTCTGGTCGTTGACCGGGGAGTCCCTTCTCCGTCTGCTGGACGGAGAGACGGTTGTCGAGGTGACCGCGCCGCCGCGGGAACCGCACACCATTTCGGCGACATCGCGCATTCTCCATATCGGCCGACTCCCGGACGGCCGCTGGCACATCCTGCTGAGCCAGCGCTGAGACGGCGCATGGAGTTGCTCACGGGTGACTCATGGATTGTGTGTGACATCCATGCCCGGGCATCGGGCCACCCAGCTCCGGCATGCCGAAGGCATCACGCCGCATCGCGCGGCAGCCTGAGCGCAAATTGGGCGCCGTGACCGGTGTTGCGTGCGCCGATGCTTCCGCCGTGCCGTTCCGCAACCTGCCTCACGATCGATAGTCCCAGGCCGAAATGTCCGTTTCTTCCCTTGTAGAACCGCTCGAACAGATGGGGCAGGTCCTCGTCGGCTATGCCGGGGCCATCATCCTCCACGAGGATGCGGTATTCGCCCGTGTCGGACGCGAGGCGCACCGTGACCGAGGATGCGGCATGGCGCAGCGCGTTGTCCACCAGGTTGCCCAGCGCGCGCGTCAGCTGGGAGGGGATCCCCTTGACCGTGACAGGCTCCTCCGGCTGTACGCAGACCAGAGACAGGCCGCGTTCCCGCGCCAGAATCTCCATGCGGATCCGGCACTCCGCGAAGAGGGCTCCGAGTTCCACCGGCTCGAATGTCTCCACCTGATCGATCGCCTCAAGTCTGGACAGATACAGCAGGTCGTTGACCAGCAGCGTCATGCGTGCGGTTTCCTCGAGGATCACGGCGACGCCTTCCTCCGTTTCCACAATGCCGTGCCGGATGCCCTCCGCATGACCGCGTATGGACATCAGCGGGGTGCGGAACTCATGCGATGCGTTCTGCAGGAAGGTCCGCTGCACGGCATCGTCCTGTTCGAGCTTCTCGCTGAGCTGGTTGATGCGGTCCACCAGCTCCTGCAGTTCGCCGTCGACCGGCAGATGCAGCCGCGAGCCATATGTGCGCTTTGCGAGTTGCCCCAGATGCTCGTTCATGCGGCTGAAAGGCGAGGAGATCTTTCGCGCCGCACGCGCGGAGAACAGCACCGCCGCGGCGGAGGCCGCAAGCAGCACGAGCAGCAGGAGGGCGTTGACAGCCCATTGCAGTGACATGAGCTTGGCGGTGTCGGTAAAGGTGACGATCCATCCCAGTCCGTGCAGGGTCTGGTCGGAGACATGGCGGTAGATCGCAAGCAGGCGGCTTCCGTTCTCGTGGATGATCAGCCTGCCTTCGTCCGCAAGTGGCGTATGTGCCGTCACGGCGTCGAGGACGACGCCCCGTTGGAGCCGCTGCAGCTCCGTCAGGCCTGTGACGGGCGTCTGCAGGGGCGTTCCCTCGGCGTCGAGCAACAGGTAATCGGCGTTGATGAGGGAGAGCGGATCGCGCAGCGATCGGTCGAGCATGAAGTAGAAGCGGAGATCGCGGTTTTCATCGCCGGGCTGCCGGTCGTCCGGCGGCGGGGGGGAAAACACCTCGCCACCCTGATGCGAGGCAGTGTCTCCCGCGCGTTCCGCCACCATTGCAGCTGGCGCAGGATGTCGCCCTCGAGCCAGAACCGGACGGCCAGATTGAACAGCACAGCCGTCATGCCGATGATCAGCAGGATGACGGCCAGGCTGTTTGCCAGGATGCGGCGACGGATGGTGCTGCCCTGCTTCATGCGTGTCCTCCGGCGGATCCGACGAGGAAACCGTACCCGCGGATGGTGCGGATCTCAAGCCGGGAACCCGCGTCTTCGAGCTTCTTGCGCACGCGCTTCATCATGTCGTCGGTGGCGCGGGTCTCCACCGGCTGCTCGAAGCCCCAGACAATTTCGAGCAGTTCGGAGCGGCCGACGGCACGATTCCGGTTGATTGCCAGATATCGCAGCAGGTCGAATTCCATGCCCGTCAGCCCGACGCTCCGTTCCCCGACGAACGCCTGGCGGCGGGATGGGGAGATTGTGACATCCTCCGCCTGCAGGTCCAGGATGTCCGCCGTGCCGGCACGGTCGAGGGCGAGCCGGCGGAACAGGCTGTTGACGCGGGCGACAAGCTCAAGCGGGCTGAACGGCTTGCACAGGTAGTCGTCGCTTCCGGCCGTCAGCCCCGCAATACGGTCACGCTCAGCATCGCGCGCGGATACCATGATCACGGGCACCGTGCTCGACCTGCGCAGCGCCTGGCACAGCGACATGCCGTCGAGACCGGGCATCATCACGTCAAGGATGACCATGTCGGCCGGCTTTTCCCTGAATGCGGCGAGCAGGGTGCTGCCATCCGGGAAGGCTTCCACCTGGTAGCCCTCCTTGAGCAGGAAGGAACGGATGATGTTCCGGATGTTCAGCTCGTCGTCCGCCAGGTAGATCAAACGCTTGTCCATATGCCCATCTTACCACACAAAGGCCGGCCGCTCGCCGGCCATCCATGGTGCGGGCCCGCTCTGCCATGAACCTGCCACAAAGCCGTTCGATGTGTGCCGTTTCCTTTTGCCCCGGCTGTGGTCATTGCCGTGATCCTGCCACAATGCGCCTTGCGCCGGGTCCGATATCAACAGTGAAGCCAGGGCAGGATGCGGAGGATTCCACGGAGGGAGGCGCGGCGGAAAGGAAGGAGCCCCATGAGAATCGGTTCACAGGACGTTACGGACTGGCGTCTTCAGATGCAGGCCATGCAGGCGGCGCGAAACGTCCGGCAGACACAGCATCGCGGCCGTTGGCGACGCCGGCGCAAGTGACGCATCCGATGCGGCAACTGTCGGGGAAACCGCTGACACGCCCGGCATCCAGGAGTATGTCACCCAGTTGAAAACCTCGCTGACAGATCTGTTCACCACCCAGCGCGAACGGCTGGATGCGTTCTCGAATCTGCTGTTCACGCAACTGGAGCTCTTGAGCGCCAGCCAATCGGCGGACTCGTCGCAAGAACAGGCTGCGAAGGCTTCCCGCGACTTTCCCGAACAATTGACGTATACATGATCACTCGCTATGATGAAGCTATGAAGCCGATCCGCGAGGAAACGGGACATGCTGCGGAACAGACGACACAGCGGGCCGATCCGCGGGCAGCCGCGTCATTGGACTTACGGGAGGAAGCATATGGGTATCCTGGACTTCATCAAGGGACAATTCATCGATGTCATCGATTGTTTCGAGGATTCCGACGAGAACATGTTCTGGCGCTTTCCCATGAACGGCAAGGACATCATGATGGGCGCCCAGCTGGTCGTGCGTCCCGCCCAAATGGCGGTGTTCGTCAATGAGGGACAGATCGCGGACGTGTTCACGCCGGGCACCTACACGCTTTCGACACAGAACATGCCTGTCATGACAAAGCTCAAAAGCTGGAAGTTCGGATTTGAAAGCCCGTTCAAGGCCGACGTGTTCTATGTCACCACCCGCCAGTTCACCGACCAGCTGTGGGGCACCCCGTCGCCGCTCGCCATCAACGATCCGGAGTTCGGCGGCCGCATCCTCATCCAGAGCCGCGGCCAGTTCGCCTATCGGGTCGCCGATCCAACCCGGTTCCTCGAGGAGTACGCCGGCACGCGTGAGGTCTGCACCACACAGATGCTGCTGGGCTACCTGCGCGGGTTCATCGTGCAGTACCTGCGCGACGGCATCATGGAATCCGGCATGGGCTACACGAAGCTGAACACGCAGCTCATTGAGTTTTCAGACACCATCATGCAGAAGCTGGCCGCGAAATTCACCGCGGTCGGACTGGAACTCACCAGCTTCGTCATCACGGAAATGGAGCTCCCGGAGAACCTGCGCAACGCCATCGGAAAAGGCGCGGAGGTCAACCTCATGGGCGGCCTGAACACGGTGGCCACCATGGGGATGATCGACGCGATGAAGACCGGCGCCGCAAACGAGGGCAACCCGATGGCGTCGATGGGCAGCGGCATGGCCATGGCCTCGATGATGGGGCAGATGATGGGTCAGCTCGGCCAGAACCTGAACAACGGCTTGGCCGGCCAGGCGCAGGCGGGCGGCGCCGTTGCGGCCGGGACTCCCTGTGCGTTCTGCAGCGCGCGCATGGCACCGGGTGCGAAGTTCTGTCCCGAATGCGGGAAACCGGCTGCGCAGCCTGGCACGACATGCGCGTCCTGTGGCGCGCAAGTGCCGGCTGGCGCGAAGTTCTGCCCCGCGTGCGGGAAACCCGCCGGTCCGACCGCCTGTGCCAAATGCGGCGCGGCGATGGCACCCGGTGCGAAGTTCTGTCCCGAATGCGGTACGGCAAAAGGATGATCCGGCCAGGCAGCCGTGATGAAGTCTGATCCGGCGCCGGCAGTCCGACAGGGACATGCATGCCGGAGCCGATGCGACAAGCGTTGAAAGGATGTCCACCCATGTCCGAAGCAACCCAGACCGGCACCTTTCCCTGCCCGGGATGCGGCAGCATGCTGGAATACGATCCGGGCGCCCGGCAGCTTGTCTGCCCGGCCTGCGGCAATACCGCCCCCATACCGGTCGACCGCGGCGCGGTGATCATGGAGTACCCGTTGTCCGAAGCCGAACGCATGGCCCCGACGGACTGGGAGAGTCCCACCGTCACCATCGCCTGCTCCGGATGCGGCACGAAGACCGTGGTGCCCGCGGACAGCGGCACGGCGGAATGCCCCTTCTGCGGCAGCAGGCAGCTGGTGCGCGACGAGGCGTCCCGCACCATCCGGCCGGAATCGCTGATTCCTTTCGCGATCACGAGAAAGGATGCGAAGGACCGGTTCGGCACCTGGATCCGCAAGAAGTGGTTCGCGCCTGACGCCGCGAAGAAGGCCGCCCGCGCGGATCGCATCCAGGGCGTCTATGTGCCGTACTGGACCTATGACGCCCAGACCGAGTACGACTGGTCCGCCGAGGCGGGCACCCATTATTATGTGACAGAGACGCGCACCGTGACCGGTTCGGACGGAAAAACGCGCACGGAGCACGTGCAGGTGCAAAAAACCAGCTGGCGCCCCGTGTTCGGTCACGGAAGCCGTTTTTTTGACGATGTGCCGGTCAATGGTTCGCGCAACGACAGCCGTCGCCAGATGGAGAAGCTTGATTTCTCCTTCGCCGGACTGGTGCCCTATCGCCCGGAATACCTGCTCGGTTTCCAGGCGGAGCGCTATACGGTCGATGTGTCCGAAGGCTTCGACATGGCGTGCGAAACCATGCGTGCCGCCCTGAGGCAGGATGTGCGCGGTTCCATCGTGGCGGACGAGGTGCGCAACGTGCAGGTGGATGCCCGCTTCCACGATGTGCGGTTCAAGCACCTGCTTGCGCCCATCTGGCTGTCGTCGTTCCGGTTCCGCAACAAGCCGTACCGCTTCGTCGTCAACGGGCAGGACGGCACGGTGCAGGGGCAGTATCCGGTCTCTCCCTGGAAGGTGACGTTCGTCATCCTGCTTGTCGCCCTGCTGGCCGCCGGTGCGTATCTGCTGATCCAGCTGCTGCAGCGGCAATGACGCTTGCTCGGCAAAGAACAGCGTGTTCGGCATGGCAGGCAAGGGATGTGTGCTCGGTCATCCGCGGCGCTTGCGTGGGCAAAGGGGGGATGGAACAGCATGTGCGGCCGTTTTTATGTCTCGGAAGCCGAAATGGATGATTTCGCCGCCCTGGTGGAGCGCATCGGGGAGGAGCTGCTCAAGCCCCGCCCCAACGGCGACGGCACAACCGACCTGCTGCCGGGAGACACGGTGCCGGTGATTGTGCCGCGTGCCGCCGAGTCGGCTGGCGGCGTGCCGGCCGGGTGGGAAGACCTGGCGGCCATCGGCGCGATGCAGCTCCTCGAATGGGGGTTCCCGGGTCCCCAGGACAAGGGGCGCATCATCAATGCGCGATCTGAAACCGTTCTCGAGAAGCCGATGTTCCGCCTGCCGTTCCAGGCGCACCGCTGCCTCGTACCCGCTCGCGGTTTTTATGAATGGTCCGATCCTCCCGACGGGAACACGGGCGAAGCGAACGGACCGGAGCCGATGCAAATGACCCTGGACGGTTTTCTGCCACCATACGAGGCTCACGAGACCGTCATGTCGCCCAAACGCCGTACACAACGCATCCGGCATCGCTTCCTTTCGACGGAGGGGCACCTGCTGGCTATGGCGGGCTTGTACTGGACGTTCCGTCCGAGCCCGCTGACAACGCTGACCGCCTTCACGATCCTGACGGTGCCCGCGAATCCCGATGTCGCGCCCGTCCATGACCGCATGCCGCTGATCCTCGATGCCCCCGCGCGGCGCATCTGGCTTGCGCCGGGTCGTGCCGGCCAGGCGGCCGGATTGCTGGTGCCGGCTCCGGCAGGATCGTTGCGCATGGTCTCCGGCTGAACACGTGACGTTGTTTACAAACGGGATGGCGGGTGGTACGATAACATGGATCTTCTTTGGAATCCAAAGATTGGAAGCCAGGAGGACACAACCGCACGGAGGCTTGCCGTATGTCCCGTTATCTGCTCATCGTGGAGTCGCCCGCCAAGGCGAAGACCATCAAGAAATATCTCGGAAACGACTGGAAGATCGCCGCATCGATGGGCCATGTGAGGGATTTGCCGCAAAGCCATCTTGGCGTGGATGTCAGCCGCAACTTCGAGCCGATGTACATCACCATCCAGGGCAAGAACGAGCTGATCAAGGGTCTGAAGGAGGATGCCCGCACGGCGGAGCGCGTCTATCTCGCAACCGACCCCGACCGCGAGGGCGAGGCGATCTCCTGGCATCTTGCGAAGCTGCTCGGCATTCAGCCCGACACCGCAACCCGCGTCACCTTCAATGAGATCACGAAAACTGCGGTCACACAGGCGGTCGAGCATCCCCGGACCATCGACATGAACCTCGTCGACGCGCAGCAGGCGCGCCGTGTGCTCGACCGCATCGTCGGGTACGAACTGAGCCCCATCCTGTGGAAGAAAATCCGCAAGGGCCTGAGCGCGGGCCGCGTGCAATCCGTGGCGACGCGCATCCTGTGCGACCGCGAGGAGGAGATCGAGAAGTTCGTTCCCGAGGAATACTGGAGCCTGGATGTCCTGCTCGAGAAGGAGACGAAGGAGCGTTTCATCGCCCGTTTCCACGGACGCGACGGCAAGAAGCTCGACCTGCACCACGAGGAGGAGGTCCGCGGCATCCTTGATGCCATGAAGGACGCCACATTCAAGGTAGGCAAGGTCAAGAAGGGGTCGAAAAAGCGTTCGCCGGCACCGCCGTTCATCACCAGCACCCTGCAGCAGGACGCGTCGCGCAAGTTCGGGTTTTCGACACAGCGCACCATGATGGTCGCCCAGCAGCTGTATGAAGGCGTGGAAATCGCCGGCGAGGGAGCCGTGGGTCTGATCACCTACATGCGTACCGACTCGGTGCGCATATCCGATGACGCCCTTGCCGAGGCGCGCCGCTACATTGGCGACACCTGGGGAGAGGCATACCTGCCGAAGGAACCGCGCCGCTTCAAGACGAAATCCGCCGCACAGGACGCGCATGAAGCCATCCGCCCGTCCTATGTCGACCGCACGCCCCAAAGCCTCGAGGACAGCCTCACCGCGGAGCAGATGAAACTGTATGGACTCATCTGGGAACGTTTCCTCGCATCGCAGATGGAACAGGCCGTGTATGACACCCTTTCCATCGAAATCGATGCCGTGGCGCAGACGGAGGTGCTGAATTTCCGCGCATCCGGCTCGAAGCTGGTGTTCAAGGGCTTCATGGCACTATATATCGAAGGCACGGACGACGAGCAGGAGGAGAAGGACCAGTCCATGCCCGCGTTGTCGGACGGCGAACCCCTGCGCTGCGCCAAGCCATTGCCCGAACAGCACTTCACCCAGCCGCCGCCGCGTTACACCGAGGCGACGCTTGTCAAGGCGATGGAAGAGAAGGGTATCGGGCGCCCCTCCACTTATGCGCCGACCATCGGCACGATCCTCAACCGCGGCTATGTCGAACGCGACCGCAAAACGCTGATTCCGACCGAGCTGGGCAAGATCGTCAACCGCATGATGATCGACAACTTTCCGGACATCGTGAACGTGAATTTCACCGCCGACATGGAACAGCGCCTTGACGGCGTCGAGGAGGGCGGTACTCCCTGGCGCACGCTCATGCAGGAATTCTATGCGCCCTTCAAGGAAACGATCCGGACAGCCGAGAAGACCATCGTGAAGGTCGCGCTGCCTGTCGAGGAATCGGACGAGGTCTGCGACAAGTGCGGTCGCAAGATGGTCATCCGCATGGGGCGGTTCGGCAAGTTCCTCGCCTGCCCCGGCTTCCCGGAATGCAAGAACACGAAGCCCTTTGTCGAGGATTCGGGCGTGAAATGCCCATTGTGCGGCGCGCGTGTGGTGCATCGCAAAACCAAGCGCAACCGCAAGTATGTCGGCTGCGAAAAATATCCGGCCTGCACGTTCATGAGCTGGGATCTGCCGGCTGGCAAGGACTGCCCCAAATGCGGCAGTTTCATGACCGGCAAGACCAAGGCCGGCGTGACCGACTACAAATGCGCGAATCCCAACTGCGACCATGTGGAGGCGGGGGAACGGAAGGAAGGCGCCGAGAGCACCAGGCGGAGCCGGCGAAAATCCGCGCTGGAGGAAGGCCTTGAGGCACCGGATGTGATCGCGGACACGACAGACACGCAAGCCAAGACGGATCCGGCCGCGGAAAAGCAGGCCAGGGCGGCCATCGCGAAGAAGGCAGCCAAGACGACCGCGGAAAAGCCGGCCGCGAAGAAGGCAGCC
>JAEXRM010000180.1 GCA_023440865.1 Bacillota bacterium | reverse complement strand
CGGATGGCCTGCGCCGTCCGCAGGTTCGCCGCATCGTCGCCGAGGGCGACCACGACCAGCTGCGCATCGGTGTTCTCACCGATCAGGCGGTCGAGTGCATCCGTCTCGACGTCGCCTTCGACGAAACGGATCGTCACGGATGCCGCCGCATCCCCTTCGCCGACACCGACCAGCTCGGGGAACAGGCGCACGGCACGGGCGGGAACGAGCGGATCGCGGTCAAAGACAACGATTTCCGGCCTTCTGTTCTCCCCCTGTCCGCACCAGGAAAGGGAGCGGACAGCCTCGAGACCAAGCCGGCCCGCACCGATCACAAGCGCCTTCAGGCGGGTTCCCTCAGCGGCAAGGCAGGGGGGGTGGGACTCGAACAGCTGGCGGATGACGGAGCGATACAGGTCGATGCGGCGCAGCACGCCCCTGCCCGACGCCGACAAGGCACGGATGTTCGCCGCGTCGCAGAGCGCCTCGCCTTCGGGCTGCGCATGTTCGGCGTGGACGGTGATGCCCGCCACGGCTTGATACCGATCCGCCAATGCAAGGCCCAGATGGAGGTTCGCAGATTCGTCCGCCCCCATGATGAACAGGTGCGCTTGCGCTCCGCCCCGCAGCCGTGGAAGACGGACGGTGTCGATGGCGGCCGACAGCAGGATGGCATCGATGGCGCCCAGGCGCTCCCGCAGCTCCGAGTGGCCGTCCGCGTCCCAGGACGCCCGGTTGCAGTAGACAATCCGCTGGCGCCGTTTCTCCCGCCTGCCTTCGGCCTTGAGATCCTCTCCGAGCCGGAGCGTCCGCTCGTCGATGTGGTCGAACACATACAGGTGGCGGCGGCCGGAGAGGCGCAGACGCAAGCCTGACATCAGGCCGGCCAGGCGTGACAGGACGACGCCAAGCAGCAGGACCGGTGCCAGCAGGTGCAGCAAACCCGCATAGAAACCGATCCACCGCGCCGCCCCGGGCAGCGCGAGGATGGCGGCGTCGCGTGAAAGGGCAACCTCCTCATTGGCGAGAAAAACACGGATCGTATGAAATCCTGACAGCAGCAGCGCGTCGATGACGGGGCGCCCGTTGGCCAGATCGAAGGTCAGATACAGGACCAGCAGGGCAAGGGCGGTTCCGGTCGCAAGCCGGTCGAACGGCATCAGGCGGCGGGAACGGTGCCCTCCGGCGGAACCGCTGGGTCTGGCGCCTGGCCACAGGGGCAGCATGAAAAGCAGGAAGGCTGCGGAAACGATCAGACCGATGGTCCATGTCAGGGAGAGATCAAGTGCCATGTCATCCACCTCCGGGGGATATCGGTTGCGTGATCGCGCACCTTACTTCTTTTCGCGGTTCGATGCCTCGATGCGGCTGGCGCACAGCAGCCCGATGCCCTCATGCCGGCAGACCGGCACCATGTATTCGGTGTGGATCCGGTCGCCCTGGGCGCCTTCGATGACAAGGATTTCCGGTGTCGCCGGAATCGCTTCGCGCACCGTGGGGTGCAGGAAGTCGCAGATGACTGCAAACAGCCGGTTCTTCACAAGCAGCGCGTGCGGACTGTCGTCATGGAGCAGGACGGCGCCATCCGGTTTGCCGGGAATGGTTGGCTTGAGGATGAACATCAGCCCGCCGGCGTCGTTTTGAAGAATATCATAATAAGACAGAACCGTGGCACGGCCGGCCAGCCTTTCCAGCTGTTCGTTCGATGGAACGGGGATGATGCATCCGTCAGGACACGATGAGGCCATGGCGATCCTTTCCCCCATGCGGCAGCATACCGCGCCGGCATGCCGTTGCGCATGGTTTCCGGTTTGACAGACAATGACCCGCGGCGTACGATATTGTATGTTGACTTCACGGGTCAAGAAACATCTTCCAACATGATTGCACAGGGTGAAAGCCTTGTCAAATGCACATCGGAGGAGACAATGGGGAAGTACCGCATCAAGGTTGCCTTTCCACGCGAATGGGTTCTGACGCGCCGCGGGGATGCCCGCCTGCCGATCGATGCCGTGACCGATTGGATCGCGCAGGAAATGCCTGGAGGCAGCAACGTGGAGCACGCCAGTCTGACCGAATTGCGGATCATCGTATCCAATCCGCCTTCCGGCAAGATTCAGCTCCTTGATTCGTATGCAAGGTTCCTGGGAAGGCAGTATGGCAAGGCGGCACCCGAACCGCTCATCGATATCGAGCCGGTCGAAGCCGGGTCGGCGCCGTCTGAGCCCGAGGCGGCGGAACCGGCTGACGTGAAGCCTGCCGGCAAGCCGTCGGCCCGCAACGCGCGCTGTGCGGCCAATGACACGGCGTGTTCCTCCCGCGGGATCGACGCCGCAGATGTCGATCCCGCAGGCGATGCGTCCGGCACGGATCGGCGGGTGACACGGGTCGATGCGGAAAAGTCCCCAAAGCACGTCACGACAGCCGCTTCGACGGATCGAAAGGATGAGCCTGCCGCAGCGGAATCCATCGCCGCGTTGCTCGGAGCGGCGGAGTTCAAGCAGTATGCCCTGGCGCTTGCTGAAGTCGCGCCCGCACTTGTCAGAGACAGCGCACAGTCGCTGGTGGCCCATCAACGCTGTCTGTTCTCCATCGGTGGCGGATGCGGCCTGACCACTGCGCTCAAGCTGCTGCAGCGGCATCTGTCGGAGCTGTCCCTGTTCCAGGCGGACGGAACGGATGAGCCGCTGGAGATTCGGCTTGATCCGCCCGGCAACGATCCGGCCCGTGTTCTTGACCAGACCGCCGATCTGCTGGGGGGCAAGGGTGGTGGACGCAAGCTGGTCTGCCTTGATCTCGAAGAGTGGATGGACCGCCTGGGCGGGCCGGAGTTCCGCCGGTTCCTGCGTCGCCTGGCACGCCTGGGAGACCGTCACCTGCTGGTGTTCCGCGTTCCCTTCGTCGACCAGGACACGGTGGCCGCAATCGAGGCGTTGATTGCCGATCAGCACATGGTGCGCGCCATATCCTTTCCACCCCTTTCACCCGGGGATTTGCTGGCCTATGCGTCCGCCTGTGCGGAAAAAGCCGGCTTTGCGTTCTCCGAGGACGCATCTCGGGCTTTTGAGCGGCGCATGGCGCTGGAGAAGAGCGACGGCCGTTTCGACGGCATGAACACGGTCGCCAAGGTGGTCCGTGAAATGCTGTTCCACTTCTACAGGAACCGCACGCATGCCGGTATCGAAGTGCCCGTTCCGTGTCCCGGCGCGCTGATTCGGATCGATTCGGCCGATCTTGCGGGATTCATCGGGGACGACGGCTTGGACGAGGGAGATGCGATGGAGCGGCTGGACGCCATGATCGGACTCGAAACGGTCAAGGCGCGCATCCGGGAGATCCTCGCCCAAATCGCCTATGGCGCGGAGCACCCGGAGATGGCCAGACCGTGTCTGCACATGCGGTTTGTCGGCAATCCCGGAACAGGCAAGACCACGGTCGCGCGGCTGCTTGGCCGTTTGCTCGCCGAGCGGGGCGTGTTGCGGAACGGCCTGTTCTTCGAGCATGCGGGCCGCGACTTTTGTGGCCGGTACATCGGGGAGACCGCGCCGAAAACGGCCGGCATCGTCCGGGATGCATACGGATCGGTCCTTTTCATCGACGAGGCGTATTCCCTGTACCGGGGAGAGGACGATACGCGCGATTATGGCCGCGAGGCGCTGGATACGCTCATTGCGGAGATGGAAAACCATCGTACCGATCTGGTGGTCATCATGGCGGGGTATCCCGACGAAATGGAAACACTTATGGCCGGCAACAGCGGTCTGGCGGGGCGCATGCCGTATCTGGTCGAGTTCCCGAATTACGACCGCGCGGCGCTGCTGGAGATCTTCCGCAGCATGCACCGCGGCCGGCATGCCGTCGGGGAGGGCTTTGAGGAGGCGGTGGCGGAATGGTTCGCCGCGTTGCCCGACAGCCTGTTGGCCGCCCGTACATTCAGCAATGCACGCTTTGTCCGCAACCTGTTCGAACGGACCTGGGGAAAGGCGGTGCTGAGGGCCCGGCTTGCCGGATCCGCCCCCCTGACACTGACACGCGGGGATTTTCTCGAAGCGTCAGCGGAACGGGAGTTCGCCGCCTTGAACGCACCGCGACAGAGACGGCTTGGTTTCTGACGCAGGCATAAGCGTCATTTTCATGCCATTCCAGGAAGGAATGGGGAAAGGAACACGACATGGCTGACAAGATCGAGCTGACCGAGAGCGAACGCAACGAGGCGAAGGCGGCCTTTGGCACCCTGTGCAAGACGCTGGATGCGATGGGTTGGCACTACAAGACCGACGAGACGGAAATGGAAGTGAACCTCTCTGTCACGGGAGACGATCTGTCGATGCCGCTGCGCATCTTCGTCGATCCCAAGCGCCAGCGCATCGTGCTGTACTCGCCGATGGATTTCAAGATGCCGGAGGATCGCCGCACCGATGGAGCCGTGGTGGTCTGCATGGCCAATTACGAGCTGGCGGATGGCTGCTTCGACTACAATATCGACAATGGCAGCATCCTGTTCCGCACCACGAACAGTTATCGGGAGAGCCTCATCGGAGAAGGGCTTGTCAATCGCATGATCAATATGGCGACCCACGTGGTCGATGAATACAACGACCGCTTCCTCATGGTCTCCAAGGGCATGATGACTGTCGATCAGTTCAAGGCGGCGCTGTAAGCCGCATCAGCTGCATAGGCGAGGAAGGGACGGCATCCGGATTCCATGATCCGGATGCCGTCCCTTGCTGATGGCATGCATCATGCCGTGTGCAACGCGCGACAGGGCGTTCGCCGGCCACCCGATTGGTACGCCTCAGCCGAACAGCTCGTCCCACTTGTAGGGATTCACCGCCTGAAGCCGCGCGGAGACATCCTTCAGCAGGGGGTTCTGCGTCTGGGCGAAGATGCGGCAGGCGAGTGCGAGATGATCGTCGTCTCCGCCCCCTTCGGGGGAACTGGCGACACACCGTTCGATCCACTTCTCCGCGTTCTCCAGATCGCCCGAGTGCTGCATCAGCATGGCGACATTGTATGTGTAGGAAGGCATTTCGGGCATCAGCTCGGCTGCCCTGACCTGGAAGGTGAAGGCATTGCGCAGCGCCGTCTCGTCTTCACGGTTGTTCAGATAGGCGCCGAAGGTCAGACGCCCCATCTGGTTGTAGACGGCTGCCTCCTCCTCGGATGTTTCCGCCTGATCAAGCACATACTTCAGGTGCGGCATCAGGAAGTCCATCTCCCGGTTTTCAAGGTCGTTGCGGGCGCAAAAACTGATGTAGCAGGCGAGGTATTCCTCCTTCATGCGGACCGTCGGCGCCACCTCGAGGAATCGCTCGATATTGTCGCGAACCAGCTTGGCTGCCGGCTGCGAACCCTTTGAGCAGGTGATGGACACATACATGTCATGGAAGCGGACATACTCGCAGGATCCTTCCAGGATGGGCAGAAGCGCTTCCATTGATCGGATGTCGTTTCTTCGGGCTGCATACCGGAAGCGTTCCTCGGGATTGCCCGCACTGGTTGCGGCCGACGTGACGGGAAGCGCCGACGCGACGGGTACGCCGGTGGCGGGGACCGTCTGCTGCAGCACGGACATCTTGCGCTCGATGCGGTTGAGCGTGTCCGCGATGCTCGAGAGGGATGCCTTCGCATTGCTCTCGAAGCCCTCGGAAATCAGGTGGCGCACATGTTTTTGGATTTCCTCGATGGCCGTGTAGACCGCATCGATATCGGTCGTGTTGTAGGTGATGGTCTTGAGGGTGGCGGTGTCGAACGGCAACGTGCCCAGCTGTGCCTCCTCGATCAGCAGGATGAAGGGTTTGCCGGTCTCATGCCTGCGCCCCATCTCGTACATGACGTTCGGATTGAGGTCTGTCAGGTTGATGATGCACAGGTCGGACTGCTGAAGGTCGTCGATCATCGATTCCACGATGCTGGTCACATCATACTTGTGGTCAGCCCGCTGCGTCTTGAAGTCGAAAACGGCCATGGCCGGCTGGATAATGTACTTGAACAGCGCGTCCGCCCGCTTGCGGACATCGGAGTTCGGCTGGCCGATAGGTGAAATGACAAAGCATGTGAATGACATGGACCCTCCTTCTATGGCGGCATCCTGACAGATTCGACCGAGTGGTGCATAACCGGATTCTGTTGTACGGATGCTGCGGTACATACTGCCAATCAAGCGTATCATTCCCTGCCGCGTTCGTCTACCGATGAGCGCCGGCGCGCATGGAACGGCGCATGGGATGCATGCGCCGCCGTGCGTACGCCAGGCCGTATCGGTGCCCGGATGTCGCGGCGGCAGGCCCATCGGGTGGACAGGGCTTTCCCGATGGCGGGCGGATGCTCCCAGGACGGCGGGCCGGCGCTTTCGGACGGTGGACAGGGGCTTTCCGGTTTTGTATGATGAAGGGAGAAAACGGTGTGACGGAGGTGACAGCCATGGGCGGATATCTTGATGGAATCCGGCGTCTGGGTCATGCCTGCATCCGGATGCAGGGGACGGTGACGGCCTATGTCGACCCGTTCCAGATTCGGGGCGAACCACGCGATGCCGACGTCATTTTCATCACGCACAGTCACCATGACCACTTCTCGCCCGAGGACATCCGCAAGGTCCGCAAGGCGGATACGCTGCTTGTCTTGCCGCCCGACTGCGTCTTCCTCGCGGCGGAGCTCGGCTGGCACAACGTGATGCCCGTGGAAGCGGGAACGTCGGGGGAAGCCTGCGGCATCGCGTTTCAGACGGTTCCCGCCTATAACATCGGCAAACACTTCCACGAAAAGGGTCGGGGCTGGGTCGGGTATCTGCTCACGTTCAACGGCAACCGGCACTATGTCGCCGGTGATACCGACCTCATCCCCGAGATGGCGGATATCGCCTGTGATGTGGCGTGGCTGCCCGTGGGCGGCACCTATACGATGACGGCTGCCGAAGCCGTCGAAGCGGTACGGCGCCTGCATCCGAAGGTGGCCGTGCCAACCCATTACGGGGCGGTGATCGGCGACGATGCCGACGCGCGGGCATTTCTGTCCGCGTTGCCGGCCGGTGTTGTCGGGGAAAGGGCATGACATGAAATGGCAGAACAGGGCGCGCAGCACCCACGTGGAAGATCGGCGGGGCATCCGCATCTCGGGCAGGGGTGCAATCGGCGGAGGTGCCGGCGTTCTGGTGCTGGCGCTTGTGATCATGTTGCTCGGAGGCGATCCTTCGTCGGTGCTGAACCTTGCGCCAACCAGTCAGGAGACGGTCGCATCCGATTATGTACCGACGGAAGAGGAAAATGAGCTGGCGGATTTCTCTTCCGTCGTCCTTGCGGAAACGGAGACGGTCTGGACTGACCTGCTGGGCAGGGAAGGCATCGAATACGCCTATCCGAATCTGGTGCTGTACACGGGCGCCGTGGAAACCGGGTTCGGTACAGCGGATGCCTCGACGGGCCCATTCTATGCACCCTCTGACGGAAAGGTCTATATAGACCTTTCCTTTTTTTCGGAACTCAAGAGCAAGTACGGCGCATCGGGCGACTTCGCCATGGCCTATGTCATCGCGCATGAGGTGGGGCATCACGTGCAGAACCTCACCGGCATCAACGACCAGGACGGCAGCCTGCGCACA
>JAEXRM010000128.1 GCA_023440865.1 Bacillota bacterium | reverse complement strand
CCCTTGTGCAGGTCCAGGTTCATGCCGCGGATGACATGCACCACGCCGGCAGAGGTCTGGAAGGAGATCGACAGGTCCCGGATGGAAAGCACCACCGGGCGTTCCTTGGCAGGATCGGACACGGGGACGGTGCGGTGCGTGTTCGTTGCAGTCGTATCCATTGTGCCCTCCCCCTACATTTCCTTCATTTTCGGATCGAATGCGTCACGCAGGCCGTCTGCCATCATGTTGAAGCTGAGCATGACGATGCCCAGTACGATGGTCGGGAACACGATCATGTACGGGTGCGTCGTCATCGACTTGAAGGAGTCGCTGATGAGGGATCCGAGCGAGGCCAGCGGCTGCGGCACGCCCAGGCCGATGAAGGCGAGGAAGGCCTCCGTGAAGATGGCGTTCGGAATCGAGAACATCGACATGACGATGAGCTGGCCGAAGATGTTCGGCAGGATCTCCTTGAAGATGATGAACAGGTCCTTCGCCCCGAGTGTCTTCGAGGCGAGGATGAACTCCTGCTCCTTGAGCTTGAGCACCTGCGCGCGGGCCACGCGGCTCATGCCGATCCAGCCCGTGATCGCGATGGCGATCGTGATGGTCGCCAACCCCGGCTGGATGACCAGGATGAGCAGCGTCACGATGACCAGGGTCGGGATGCCGTTGAGGATCTCGGAAAAACGCTGCATGGCCATGTCCACGCGCCCGCCGAAGTAGCCGGAGATCAGTCCGTAGACCATGCCGAAGCACATGTCCACGATGACGGCGATCAAAGCGATGTACAGGGAGATGCGCGTGCCGGTCCAGGTGCGGGTGAAGATGTCACGGCCCAGCACATCGGTGCCGAACCAGTAATAGACCTTCTCCAGGCCGGTAGGCTGTGCCGGGTCGTCCGACAGGTACTTGTTCTGCCGGACCGTACCGGTGGAGGTGCGCATGCTTTCGGAGCCGTCGAACACCCCGACACGCTCCAGTCCCTGTACACGGGGCGCCAGGTTCTGGTGCGAGATGATCTGCCCGTCATACGTGCGTCCGGACACCATCGGGCCGAACACGGCCAGCAGCACCACCAGCACGATGCCGATCATGCCGGCCACTGCGCCCTTGTTGCGGGAAAACCGGGAACGGATGTCCTTCCAGTAGGACTGGCTCTGGTAGACCTCGTCCGCCGCGGTCAGACGGTCGGAGCCGACAGGCAGGAAGTCATCCGGTTGGAACTCGAAATCGATGTTACTCATGGGCCCCCTCCTTCGCCAGCCGGATGCGCGGGTCGATCACGCCGTACAGGATGTCGACCACCAGCATGATGCCGATGTACATGACGCTGTAGATGAAGGACAGCGCGACGACGACGTTGTAGTCGTTCGACTGGATGGCCGTGATCAGCAGGCTGCCGATGCCCGGAATCGAGAACAGCTTCTCGATGACGAGGCTGCCGGTCATCAGACCCACCACCAGCGGCGCGAGCACCGTGATGACCGGAATGAGCGCATTGCGCAGCCCATGACGCGTGATCAGCCGGAATCCGCTGATGCCCTTGCTCTCCGCCAGCAGCATGTAGTCGGACCCCAGCACCTCGAGCATCTCCGTGCGCGTGAAGCGTGCCACCGTCGCGATGGTGAACATGCACAGGGAGATGGTGGGCATCACCGAGGAATGGAAGGGCGCCTTCGCCTGGTACAGCAGCGGGAACCACTTGAGCTGGAATCCCAGGGCGTAGATCAGCGCCATGGCGAACACATACGACGGCAGGCTCACGCCGATGACGGATATCACCGTGGTGAGCGTGTCATAGATCGTATTGTGCTTCAGTGCCGCCAGGATGCCCAGCAGCAATCCGATGATCGTGCCGATGAGGATCGCCTGTCCGCCAAGGCGGAGCGAGATCGGCAGCCGCTGCTCAAGCAGGCTGGTGATGGGTGTGTTCTTCGAGATGGTGTACGACACGCCGAAATCACCGGTCAGCATCGAGCCGATGTACTTGCCGAAGCGCACGAGCACGGGCTGGTCCAACCCATATTTCTGGTTGATCACGATTTTTTGCGCTTCTGTCAGCTTCTCGTCGTTGAACGGCGATCCCGGCATCAGCTCGAGCATCAGGAACAGCACGAGCAAAATGGCCAGCACCGTCATCAGGGATATGACAACGCGCTTGAGGATGTATTTTTTCACGGGCTCACACTCCCTGTCGGCAAGCCGGGGGCGGTCCGCCGGCGCCTCCGGAAGGAACGGAAAATCCGCAGGTTCCCGATGCGATTGCACAGAGAACCTGCGGGTTTCCACATTCCGGATGCGGAGCGGAACCGGTTGCATGCCGCCCGGTCACGGTGTTGCACCGTGGTGGGCGACATGCAGCCGACCGGCTTCCGGCACTCATTTCTTCATTGCGTTCTTGTAGATGCGGTTGATGCCGACAGAGTGGAACTCCACGCCTTCGACGCCGCTCTTGATCATGACCGCGTCGCCCTTCTGGTAGACGGGCAGGATCACGGCGTTGTCCATCACGATGCCTTCGGCCTTCTTCAGGGCCTCCCAGCGCGCGGCGGGATCGAGGGCGAGCTTGCCCTTCTTGGCGTCGGCGATGATGCCGTCGTATTCGGCATTCGACCAGAAGCCGTAGTTGTTGGGGCTGCCCGTGATCCACATGTCGAGGTAGGTCATCGGATCGGCGTAGTCGGGGCCCCAGCGGGTCAGGCCGAGCTCGAAGTCGCCGGACTGCATGCGCTCGACGCGGTTCTTCTTGGGCATGGTCTGGATTTCGATGGTGATGCCGGCCAGATTGGTCTGGATCTCGGACTGGATGAACTGGGCGACATTCATCGCGGACTCGGTGTCCTCGACGATCATCACATACTTGAGCTCGGTGACGCCGAGCTCGGACTGCGCCGTCTTCCAGTATTCCTGGGCCTTTGCCTTGTCGGTGGCGAGGTAGGTGCCGGTGGTTTCACGGAAGTCCTTGCCGTCGGGACCGGTGGCGAGCAGTGTGGGTACGGCGAAGTCGGCCACGATGGAACCGTCCTTGAGGATGTTCTTGGCGATGGCGGCCTTGTCGTACGACAGGGCCAGCGCCTTGCGCAGGTTCACGTTTTCGAGGCCCTTGATCTTCTGGTTCGGGGACAGGTACCACAGGTAGCCGGCCATGATGTTGTGGAACTCCGGATCGGCCTGGAACTGCTCGACCTGCTCGCCGGACAGCGCCGCGAGATCAAGGTCGCCGTTCTGGTAGGAGAGCATGGCCTGCTGGGAGTCCTTGATGACCTGGTACTGGATGCCGCCGAGGGCGACCTTGGCCGCATCCCAGTAGGAGGCGTTCTTCGTCAGGGTGATGGTGGTGGCGGCCGGTTCATAGGCGGTGATCACGAACGGGCCATTGGCGAGGATGGTGTCGGGCGAGGTGCCGAACTTGTCGCCGGCGGCCGTGAAGAACGCCTCGTTGACCGGCAGGAAGGACGGGAACGCCATCAGGGACTCGAAATACGGCACCGGCACGTCGAGGGTGACCTCCAGTGTCTTGTCGTCCTTGGCGGCAACGCCGAGCTGGTCGGGCTTCATTTCACCCTTCATGACCGCCGCCGCATTCTTCAGGCCTGCGATTTCCGCGATGAAGGCATACTCGCTGGCAACCGCGGGGTCGACCAGACGGCGCCATGCAAACACGAAATCGTTCGCGGTGACGGCCGTGCCGTTCGACCACTTCGCATCACGCAGCGTGTAGGTCAGGGTCAGCCCATCCTCGCTCTTGGCGACGGATGCCGCCATGGCCGGGACGGGCGCGCCTGCCGCGTCGATGGAATACAGGCCTTCGGTGATGGCTGCGATACACTCGAACGACGTGCCGTCGGTGGCGATCTGGGGATCCATCGAGGCCACCTCGACATCGAAGTGGACATTCAGGACAGGGCCCTCCGCCGTTGCGGCGGACGAGGACTCGGCGGATGCCGATGCGCTTTCCGACGCGGCTGACGGGGTAGCGGAGGCGGACGGTGCCGGCGTGGCGGTGCCGCCGCAGGCTGCCAGCGAGAGCAGCATGACCAGGACGAGCATGAGGGCTGCGAGCTTGCGGGTTCTCTTCATGGGGTCCTCCTTCATTTTCTGCATGGCGATGACGGATTTCTTGCGTTTCATGACGAGTGCGTCACGCATTCCTGCATAAAGGGCCTGGGTATCCGGTGTCAGCCGATCCCCAGGCCCCATCGCCAGCATCGATTCTTGAAGGGAAGTATACAGATCAGGTGCGGTTTTGTCAAGGCAATTCCGCTTTCCATGCAAGTGATGGACAGGCATATTGCATTTGGTTCAGAACCAATCACCCGTCGCCTGGCGCAGGATTGTGACGCGTCGCCTGCACGGCGCGTCATCCCGGAGCCAGTCATGGGATGCTACAGCCACCGGTAGACCTGCCTGCGTGTCAGCCGCAGGGAACCGATCTGCATGCCGCCATTGCCGAAATGCAGCTTCAGGAAGGATGATGAGGTCACGGGAGATCCAAGCTCGAGCGTTTCGGTCACCCACGCCTTCTGCATGCCGTTGAGCGTGATCGTGCGGGCCAGCTTGCCGTCGACATGGATGGTCAGCGGCACCTGCGCCAGCTCGGGCGCATCGGTGCGCAGTGTGAGGGACAGTTCGTACTGCCCCCGCTGCTGGAAGGACAATCCGATGAGGTTGACCGCGCCCTTGCGGGTGTCGATGCCGGATACGTCGAGTTCGGTTTCCTCCCCGACCTCGCGGTAGACAAGGTCATGCGGCGCGTTGCCGGTGCCGTCGGTCTCGCAGCGCCGCCATTCCTCACGTTCGGCCTCGGACGTGCGGCCCAGCAGATGGGTCAGCGCCGGCAGCCGCAGCAAGGTGCCGAGGATGTTGGCGGCCGACCGCTGCAGCTCGCCCAGCGTCAACCGGCCGTCGCCGAGCGCCTGTTCCGTGTTGTCGCCCGCGCTGTTTCCGGCCGCATCGGACACCACCATGTAGACATCGTTCTGCGCCCGCACCATGGCCGCCGTGTTCTGCCGGTCGGCCGGCTGCCCGTCCACATTGAGCCTTGCCCACCAGTCGGTCATCACCATGCCGTCGAAGCCCCATTCGCCGCGCAGCACGGTTGTGAGCAGATCATGGTTGCTGGCGGTCCAGATGCCGTTGATGGGATTGTAGGCGGACATCACGAGGAAGGCGCCGCCTTCGGCCACCGCAAGCTCGAAGCCCTTGAGATACAGCTCGCGCAGGGCGCGCTCCGAAACGACCGAGTCGACGTCGTGACGGTGGAATTCCTGGTTGTTGGCCGCGAAGTGCTTGATGGTGCCGGTCACGCCATAGCGGTGCATGCCGCGCAGCTGTGCTGCGGCCATGCGTCCTGTCAGCAGCGGGTCTTCGGAGAAATATTCGAAGTTGCGCCCGTTGAGCGGATTCCGGTGCAGGTTCATGCCCGGCCCGAGCAGCGTGTCCACGCGGTTGCGCCGCAGCTCGCGGCCCATGAAGACGAACAGCCGCTCGACCAGCTCGAGATTGAACGAGCAGGCCAATGCCGTTCCGTTGGGCAGACTGAATGCCTCAGAACCACTGTCCATGCGGATGCCGGATGGTCCGTCCGCACAGCAGCCGGCGGGGATGCCATACCGGGCCAGCGAATCGGTCACACCGCCGAATGCCGACGCGGTGCCGGGCGTGACCTTGGGCGAGCACATGCCCTCGCCGCGCACCAGGCAGGCCAGATCCCGCTCGGAAAGCTGGGCGATGAACGACTGCAGGGTCGCGTGCCCGTCGAGCACGTTCCCCAGGCGGATGCCGGCATCGCCGGTCACCGGCAGGGCGGCCGGCAGCGCCGCGCGGATGCGTGCCGCCAGGTCGACCGTACGAAGCGGAACCGGCTCCTCTCCCATCGAGAAGCCCTCGTCCGCCGCCACCGGCTTGAGCCGGTTGAACGGCTTGACCGGTGCGAGCGCTTCGGAAAGGGCCTTGGTCACAAGCGTTTCAGACAGTGTGAACGATCCGGCTGGCACCGCGTCACGCACGTTCGCTCCGGCGTACAGATGGTACACGCCGGCCTCCAGCACCCAGCACGCCTTGTGGCCGGTGGCACCGCCATCATCGTAGGACGCCAGCTCGGTCTTGGGCAGATCGAACGTGAGTGTTTGGGAGGTTCCCGGCATCACAAGGCCTGTCTTGCCAAATGCGACGAGGCTGCGGACCGGCTTGCCGAGCAGTCCCTGGGGCGCCGCGGCGTACACCTGAACGACATCCCTTCCCGCGACGGATCCGGTGTTCGTCACCTGGACGGCCAGGCGGACGCAGTCACCGGCGGCATCGAACGCAACCGGCTCCTGCACGAAGGTCGTGTAGGAAAGACCGAACCCGAACGGGTAGAGCACCCGGTCACGTGCGAATGTCTCGAAATAGCGATAACCGACATAGATGTCCTCGGTGTAGACGGCCTCGGATTCGCCGCCGAAGGTCGCCGATGACGGGTAATCGTCGATGTCGCGCGCGATGGTGTCGCTGAGGCGGCCGCTGGGATTGACGCGGCCCGTGAGCACGTCGGCAACGCCGTTTCCGCCCTCCATGCCGCCCTGCCAGGCATACAGCACCGCCGGCACGTCCAACGCCTCCACCCATTTCATGTCGACGATGTTGCCGACGTTGAGGATCACGGCGACCCGGCGGAACGCGCCGCAGACCCTGCGGATCATGTCATGCTCCACCCCGGTCAGCAGGAGGCTGCCGGGACCACGGTTGTTGTCGCGGTCCTCGCCCGCGGTGCGGCCGATGACGACGAGGGCGATGCCGCAGCGCGATGCCGCACCGCTCACCGTCTCCTCGTCCAGTGGCATCTCCTCCTGGGACCATGGCTCCTGCGCCCAACCCTTGCCAAGGTCGAAGGGATGCGCCTCCACCCAGGCGGCGTATTGCGCGCGCAACGGCGCATCGAGAACGACGCCGGCCTGTTCGAGTCCTTCCGGAATGCCGGTGACATACCGTGTGTTGACTGATCCGCCCGAACCGGTGCCGCTTTTGATGTAATGGCACTGGATGCGGCCGAACAGCGCCACCTTGTCGGCAGGCCGGAGCGGCAGCGTCCCGTGTTCATTGCGGAGCAGCACGCATCCCTCGGCGACCGCTTCGCGGGCGGCGGCGGCGTAATCGTTCCAATCGAGGCGGAAGTCGACCATGGTGGTTCCTCCTGATGATGATTCGGTATTCCATTGTAATGGATCTCCGCCGGCGGGCGGTAGTCGGATTTTCAGGGGGCGTTGCACGATTCTCGGCACTTCGCGGCATCGTCGGGGCTGCGCGCCCGGCTCCGAACATGGCGCGCGGCACGGGAGAAAGCCGGGCGACGGCACGCCTGGCATCGGCAACATCCGGCAGTGGGCGCATGCGTCTCGTGTCACCGCAGGGTCAGCAGCCGGGCACCGTGCGGTTCGACGGCCAACGGAACGGTTGCGGCTCCGTTTTCCAGATCCATCCGCTTCCACAGGTCGCGCACATGGACGTCAGCCGGCAGATCCAGCTCCGCGAGCGGTATGGTCAGGAAGGCGGGGGTGTCGGCGAGGTTGAACAGCGCGACATGCAGCTCACCCCCGGAACCATGGCTGGCCCAAACGGCATGGCCGGCGTCGCGTGCAACCTGCCAGGCCCCGTTCCCCTCCTGGTTCACCCGCAGCACCTCTTCGTTCGTCAGGAGCGCGAGCGTCCAATCATCGTTCTCGTTCATCTCTCCGCCCATCATCAGCGGCGAGCGGAAGATGCACCACAACGTCATCATCGTCACCTGCTCGGGCCGGGTGAAGGCCGTGCCGCGCGGATGCCTGTGCCCCATGCCGATGCGCCCGAGCGGCAGCATGTCGCAATCGGGCCAGCATCCCGGTCCGACATGCCGCTGCCAGACCTCGCAGCGGGTAAACATGTTCACAAGCAGCGGCCAGCTGTCCCAGAAGTCGTCGGTCATGCGCCACATGTTGGCGTTCTCCGCCAGATGCCACGCTTCCTCGATGACTGCCGGACCGGGTGACAGGCTCAGCACCATCGGACGCCCGCAGCGGTCGATGGCGCGGCGGATCAGCTCGATCTCCCGCTTTGCGGAATACGGATTCTCCTTGTACAGGTTCGTGTTGCAGATGTCGTCGACCTTCACAAAATCGACGCCCCATGCGGCATACAACTCGAACAGCGAATCATACCACGCCTGTGCGCCCGGCTTGTCGGCATCCACGCCATACATGTCCCCATTCCATTTGCAGATGGAGAAGGGGCTGGCGATCATCTCGGCGGTGAACGCCGTCCCCTTGACGGGTGTGCGGGCATGGACCGCCTGGCGCGGAATGCCGCGCATGATGTGGATGCCGAATTTCAGCCCCATGTCGTGGATGCGTGCGGCCACAGGTGCGAAGCCCGCACCACCGGCGCTCGACGGAAACCGGTTTTCCGCCGGCAGCAGACGTCCGTACTCATCCATGGTCAATGCGGCGAACGGACGGTATTCCTGTGCCTCGGTTCCCGCAAGCGGATCGGACCACTGGATGTCGCAAACGACGTACGCCCACCCGTATGCGGCCAGATGCGTCCGCATGTAGGCGGCATTTGCCATGAGCTGCGTTTCGTTGACCGTGGCGGCGTAACAGTCCCAGCTGTTCCAACCCATCGGCGGCTTCGGTGCGACGGCATTCTTCTGACTGGCAGTGCGATTCATGGATGGCATCTCCTTCTTGTCGCGTCGGCGGTCGGGTGATGGCGCCGCGCCAGGGTGGCGGGCGGGCATCCGGCAACATTGTATCACAGGGCTGGCATCGGTTTCAGTCGGAACAAGTCCCGCCGGACCCGTGAAAGCCATGTGGCGCCTCAGGCCTGCATGCGGCCTTGGGCGGCGGGCGTCACAGACGGAACCTGCCAAATGGCGTGACGCTCCTGTCCGCTTCCTGTACAATGGAACCGGAAGCGGTGGGTGGAACCGTCTTCGGGCGGACCTCCGGAGAAGGAAGCGCTGTTCTCGCGCGGGCGATGTGTCGTCGGACGCATTCCCGCGGCCTGTGGAGGTGGGCGGCATCGTGCCCTTCGGTATGGCTAAAAAAGCCATTGCAAGCTGATCCGTCCCACCGCTTCCACCCCATTGGGCGAATCATGCCGTACGGCTGCGCTCATGCCCCACCGGTCGGAGGTGCCCATGCAGGAAACCTGTCTATCACCCCTGGTGGATCCCGCTGTCTGGGAATCATGGCTGGCATGGCATGCGCAGCAGCATCCCCGAAAAACACGCATGCGCGAGGCCTACCGCCTTGTGACGCCCGACAGCGGCCGACTGGCGGAGCTGCTGCTTTCAGGCCGTTATCTTCCCGGCACGCCGAGGCGGGTGCTGCTCAACCGCATGGACGGGCGCCGAAAACGGCTCGTGCACGTATATCCGCCGGCAGACGATTTGGTGATGAAGCTTTGTTGCCGTTTGAGCAGCCGGTACGACAGCCTCCTTCCGGATGGCTGCCACGCCTTCCGGCCCGGCAGAAGCGCGCGCACAGCGTTTGCGGCGCTGTCCCGCGTACCGGGCCTTTCACGCATGGCCTGCATCCGGCTGGACATTGCCGATTTCTTCAATGCCATCCCGCCAGAGCGCGCCCTCGCAGCCCTCCCGGAGCCCATGCGGCTTGACCGGCCGCTGTGGAGCCTGTTGCGCCGCATCGTCACACAGGAGGACACACCGGATGCCATGCCCTGCGGAGTCAAGCCCGGCACGCCGGTTGCGCCGCTGCTCGCCAACCATTACCTCGCCGCTTTCGACCGCCGCTGGATGGAAACCGGATGGCCCTATGCCCGGTACTCCGACGACATCATCCTGTTTGTCCCGCCGGACCGGCTGCATGCCGCTTATGCCGAAATGTGCGCCGGGCTGGCGGAGCTGGGCCTGTCGCTGAATCTGGCAAAAACGAGGGTGCATGCGCCCGGAGAACCATGGGAATACCTGGGTTTCCGCTGGTCGGACGGACGCGTCGACTTGTCCGAGGCGGCCGAACGCAAGCTCAGGAATCGCATCCGGAGACTGGCGCGGCGGCTGAACCGCTATCGCGTGCGCAAGGACGTGCCCGTGGACCGCATCCTGTTCTTCTTCTTCCGTCGCCTCAACGGCAGGCTGTTCGGCTATGAGGGCCGTGACGGACGCTTCTGCTGGGCACGCTGGTACATGCCGGTGTTGACGGCCGCCCAGACGCTGCACCGGCTCGATCTTTACATCGAGGATGCCGCACGCTATGCCGCGACAGGCCGCATGCGGCTATCCGACCGCCGCCGGATCGACCGATCCCGCCTCAAGGCGGCGGGGCTGCGGACGCTGGTTTCCTTTTTCTATGCCCGCCGATGGATCACAGCGGATGCGGGCCATGTCACGACGCACGGAGACGAACCGCATCCCACGCAGGCACCATACAACCACGGAGACGACCGCATCCCACACAGGCACCATACAACCACGGAAACCAATACACCACAGGCATTACAGCGTCCACGGGAAGAACGGAGTCCACGGGAAGAACGGAGTCCACTGGAACAACGGAGTCCACAGGAACAACGGAATCCACAGGATCCGCAGGATCCACAGGAACGGGAGGTTTCACATGAAGAAGATCGCAGTCCTGCTCGCGGATGGTTTTGAGGAAGGCGAAGCCCTGTTTGTCGTGGATGTGCTGCGCCGCGCGGCGTTCACCTGTCACATGCTCAGCGTGGACAACAGGGAGCGAGTGACAGGCAGCCACGGCATCACGGTCGTGTCCGATGGGGGCATCGACGGCGACCTTTCCGTCTATGACATGCTGGTGCTGCCGGGCGGTCTGCCCGGCGCGGAGAATCTGAGCCGGCACGCGAAGGTCCTGGACGCGGTCCGGTCCTGCCTTGCAGACCCGAATCGCTTCACCGGCGCCATCTGCGCCGCTCCGATGGTGCTAGCCGCTGCGGGCGTGGCAGATGGTCGCCGCCTGACCTCCTACCCTGCGGACAGGTTTCGCTCGCTGTTCCCGCACTCCACGTACCTGGAGGAACCGGTCGTCGTGGACGGAAATCTCATCACCAGCCGCGGTCCAGCCACCACCCTGCCGTTCGCCTATGCCCTGGTGGACGCACTCGGGGGTGACAGCGCGCCACTGCGCGAGGGCATGCTGCTCAACCTGCTGCTCGCGCATGCCAGGGACAATCCGGATGCCGCCATGTGAATGACAGGCGGAGGGGCCGCTTCACATGCGTCATGCCGGTCTCATTCCAGCGTCCTCTCCTCGATCACTTCCTCCTGCGGGCCCTCGGGCACCGCAATCCGTGGTCCATGCACCACGCCCTTGGTCGTCCACTTGTTGGAGAAATACCGCCACAGCACAATGGCCGTCGAGATCGTCCAGCCGATCGGGATCGAGTACCAGATGGCACGGTAACCGACCGAAGGCAGCATCGAAAGCAGGTAGGCGGACAGCACGCGGATCGAAAGGGCCGCGATGGTGGTGAACAGCGGCACCATCACGTCGCCCGCGCCCCGCAACAGGCTGTTCCCGGCAAACATGACGCCCATGAGGAAGGCGAAGTACGCGATGAAGTGGATATACCCGAGGCCATAGGTCATCAGCTCCGACAATTTCGCGGGGTCGACGTCGTCCGGCAGGAACCACCCCAGCATGCTGCGCCCGAACAGCAGCAGGACGGCCATGGTCAGCACGGCCACCACCAGGTCGATCAGCAGCGTGGCGCGGAATCCCCGGCGGACCCGGTCAAAGCGGCCGGCGCCGACATTCTGCCCGGCGAAGGTGGTCATGGCGATGCCGATGTTCATGATCGGCAGCGTGCCGATCGACTCGAGCGTCGTCGCCATCGTGATGGCGGACGTCATCGTCTTCCCGTAGCTGTTGACAAGCCCCTGGATCGCCATGAACCCGATGGAGAGAAGCGTCTGCTGAATGCCTGAGGGAATGCCGAGTTTGACCGATGTGCCGAACAGTTTCCTGTCGAACACCCATTCCTTTCTGCCGATGGCCAGCAACGGCACCTTGCGGTAGATGTACAGCACGCACAACAGCGAGGAGACCGCCTGCGAGATGATCGTCGCAATGGCCGCACCGGGTACGCCCCAGCCGAACACGGCGACGAACAGCAGATCGAGGGCGATGTTCATCATGGTAGCCACGATCAGGAATACGGTCGGGGTCCTGGCGTCGCCCAAACCCCTGAGAAGGGAACCGTAGGCGTTGTACAGGAATGAAAACGGCATGCCGATGAAGATGATCTGCAAGTAGGCGACCGCATCCGGCACGACAGCGGCGTCAAGCTGCATCAGCCGGAACAGGGGGGCTGCCAGGAAGAAGCCGGCCGCGGCCGTCACCACGGATGCGCCAAACAGGAACAGCAGGTTGGTCGAGACGGTGCGTTTCACCTGTTCGTGCTGCCTGGCCCCGAACTGCTGGGAAACGACCGTGGTCGCACCCATGCCGATGCCCATGATCAGCGCCGTTGTAAAGAACATGACCGGAAAGCTGGTTCCGACCGCCCCCAGCGCGTCCTCACCCACAAACCGTCCCACCACGAGCCGGTCGACGATGTTGTAAAGCTGCTGGAAGAGTTGTCCGAGTATCATGGGAACTGCAAAGGCCAGAATGGCCTTCATCTCGCTTCCCTTCGTCATGTCTTTCACGGTTTGCTCCTTCCTCGCGGGTCGTTCCCGGGCATGCCTTCCGGTTCGCGTCGACGCATGCGGTCCGCCGCATGCGGGGTGCCGCATGCAGGGTGCCAGCCCGGTGTCAGAAAAACAGACGGATCGCCGCAACCGCCGTCACAACCAGTATGATCCAGCGGAAAGGTTTCTCCGGCAGGTGCTTGATGACCGCCGCGCCCGACAGCGCCCCGGCCGTGATGGCGGGGAGCATCAGTCCGGCCAGCGCCAGCGTGGTTCCGGTGATGTTGTGCCACGCGAAGACCTGCAGTGGCAGCTTCGTGAGGTTGACGATCAGGAAAAACCAGGCGAACGTGCCCATGTAGTTGTTCTTCTTCGCGCCCTTTGCCAGCAGGTAGAGGCTGAAGATGGGCCCCGCCGCGTTCCCGATCATGGTGGCGAATCCGCTCGCCACACCCGTCACGGGCGGGAACCAGGCCTGCCTGGTCAGACGGCTCTCCGCCTCGCCCCGCAGCTCGGTCCTGACCAGCAGCACCAGACAGATAAGCACAATGCACGCAATCAACAGCTTGAACGTGCGATCATCGACGTAACTGCCGACGAGTAGTCCCGCCACGATGCCGACAAGCGCCCAGGGCAGCAGCCGCGCGATGTCCTTCCATGCGGCGTGCCGCCGGTAGTACAGCACCGCGAAGACATCTCCCGCGATCAGCATCGGCAGCAGCACGCCGGTCGAGTCTTTTCCGCCGAACACGGATGCCAGGATGGGGATCACCAGCATCGTGAAGCCGCTGATGCCGGTCTTGGAGAAGCCGACCAGAAAGGCCGCAAGGATGATCCAGGCCCACTGGGCGCCATCGAGTTGGAAAAACTGCAAAAGCTCAGTCATCCAGCAGCACACCACCTCGCCGTGATGCGGCCTTGCGCCCATGCTCGGCGCCGGCACACAGGGCGGCGGCCAGATCCCCGGTCTCGAGCCAGGTGGCCGTGCAGGCGGCCTGGAACGCATCGCCGCATCCCGTCGTGTCGACCACGCGCGCCAGCGGAAGCGCGGGCTGCACATGCCGGTCGCGTCCCAGGAACGCGATGCTGCCTCCCGCTCCCAGCGTCAGCACAATCAGGCCCGGCCGCCCGGCGGCGATCTCCGCCAGCGGTTCGATCATGTCCGGTGAACCGCCGATGTAGCAGATGTCCGCGACACCTGCGCAGGCCGCGAGTACATCCGGCTGCAGCCTGTGCAGAAAATCGACCGCCATATGCTGCCCGGGGCGTATTCTGCGCAATGCCTCCCCGAAATCGGGACTGTTGGCATGCGTGCACCAGACCGAACAGGTGGCCAGATGCGCCCAGTCGGCATCCGAAAGGCGATAGGCGCCATAGGCGCCATCGTCCCAGGCTCCCTCGATGCCGTACCGCTCACCGGCCTCGTCGTTGATGATGCGGTTCGATGCCGTAGCGCACGATACCCGGTGCAGGCAGGTCATGTCGACCTGCTCCTTGCGCAGCAGCGCTTCGATGGCATCCCCCGCGGCATCCATGCCGACGGCGCCGGCAAAGGCGGTCCGATGGCCCAGCCGACGCAGCGCGACCGCCTGGTTGAGCGAATTCCCCCCGGGATGCAGCTCATTGACCTGTGGAAACGTGTCCATGGCCGCTACGGTAAAGCATGCGATGTTCATCGCCAGTGTCCCCGCTTTCCATGCCGGTTGACCGGCAGTTCATTCCATTGTATCACGTGCCGCGCGTTTTGCCGCTTCCAACGCGTTCAGATCGAGCCGGCGCATCGAGAGCAGGGCTTCGGTCACGGCCGCACTCTCCGCATCGGATCCGGGGCCGCGCATCACCAGGCCTCTTTTCTTCATGATACAGACACGCGCCACGGTGCGCATCCGGAAGCACCTATTCGTAGAAGGCCAGCGCGTCTTCAGCATATCCACTGGTTTCGCCCGAAAAAAGCAGACAGGGGCGGATCGAGACCCAGTCCTGTCCATTCGGTGCATACACCAGATGCCAATACAAGCCAAATCGGTCACGAACAGTCGCCGCCGCACCACCATGCGAATGGACCGCCAAAGGCTCACGGGTTCCACCCCGCTGCGACAACACCGTCGCAAAGCCGTCAAGCGTATCCGGATCCGGACAGGAAGCCCAGAAGGATATGGCTGGAGTGAAAGTGAAGTCTGCTTCCGCGCCGATGGCCGAAAATTCGAGACCGGCGAGTCGGAACGAAACGGTTTCCGTGTCGCCCGCAGGGGTGTCGTGGATGACATCCACGTCATGAACGGCGGAATCCCCGAAAAGACCGGCATACCAGGCTGCCGCCTCCGCGGCTCCCTGCTCGAACCACAGGCATGGCATGATCTTCTGTTGTTCCCCAGAATTGTGGATGGCTTGTTCCGGCATATGCTCCTCCCCTCTTCGACAATCATGCAGGGTCAGCCTCATTCGATCGGCACCGCCCATTCATCGCGATGCCTCAACCGATTGCCCCGGTGCGGCAGCATGATTCCGATCCAAGGATTCTTACCACAGCAAGGCCTGCGACCCAACGACGGAACAGGGTATAATGGGTCTTGACGGAGGAAGATGTTCCAGTGGATGACGATGACAGGTGCCCGGCTCCGGTTGTGCCCGAAGGTGATACAGGCCCGCTTTCCGATGAGGAGACGGCGTTTTGGGCCGCATATCCTGACGCGTTGATAGGCTATGCGCACATCCGTTATCGCATCCTTGCCGCATGCCCCGGTGCGGAGATCCGCGTGCGCCGCACCCAGATCGGTTTCTTCGCCAACTGCGGTTTCGCGTACGTCTGGTACATGGCGCGCAAGCCGCATGGCGTGCCGCAGGCGCGCATCATGTTGGGATTCGTGCTCGACGAACCGATCGACAGCCCGCGTTTCTCCGCAAGCGGTGAAATGACGCCGAACCGATGGGCCTTCCATCTGCCCGTCCACACGGCGGAGGACCTTGACGATGAGGTGATGTCCTGGCTCATGCAGGCCTACCGTTTTGCCTGCCGGGTGCCGCGCGGCCGAAAACCGCGGATGACGTCACCGTAGTCACCCTTGTCCCGCCACCGGCTCCTCTGAAAGCAGCCGGTCCCATTCCTCCAGAAACCCCAGGTGCACCTCCTCGAGCGCGGAGAGCTCCTCCTGCAGCGCCTGAAGCCGGATGTAGTCCGACGCGGCCTCATCGCCGTGCAGCTGGGCCGTCAGTACGGCGGTCTTTTCGTCACACGCCGCAAGCTGGGCCTCGAGCTTTTTCACCTTGGCCTCCCAGCGGGCGCGCTCCTTGCCGGGGGATGTGTTGCGACCCTTTTCCCTGCGCGCGCCGGGTTCCGCAACAGCGGCCGCTTCCGCGGCGGCCGCAGCGCGACGGGCGGTCTGCTCGACATATTCCTCATACCCGAAACGGAAGTACTCGGCCTGCCCATCCTCGAACACCAGCACCGATGTGGCGACCTGCCGGACGAAATAGCGGTCGTGCGACACGAACAGCAGCGTGCCCGTATAGGCCTTGAGCATCTCCTCGAGGGTTTCCTTGCCGATGATGTCCATGTGGTTGGTCGGCTCGTCGAGAATCAGGAAGTTGGGCCGCCGGCGCAACAGGCGGCACAGCGCCAACCGCACCTTCTCTCCGCCCGAAAGGGCGTTGACGGGCTTGAACACATCCTCCTGCGAAAACAGGAACGCGCCGAGCGCCGAGCGCACCTCGGTTTGCGTCAGGGTGGGAAACTCGTCCCAGTATTCGTCCAGCACGGTCTTGTCGCTTTGGTACAGGGCCATGTGCTGATCGAAGTAACCGACGGAAACCCGGTCGCCGAACCGGCACTCGCCGGCAAGCGGGGCAAGCTGTCCCACAAGCGTCTTCAGAAACGTCGACTTGCCCAACCCGTTGCCGCCGAGGATGCCGATGCGGTCGCCGCGCTGCACCTGCAGCGAAACGGTGGTCAGGGGGCGATCGTAGCCGATCGTGAGGTTGTTAGCCGTCAGCACGAGCTGCACTGGCTGCACCTCGGGCTCGAAATCGGCATGGAAGCTGCGCGTGTCGGCCTTGTCCGGCGAATCGACCACGTCGATCCGTTCGATCTGCTTGAGCTTGGACTGGGCCATGGCCGCCTTGGTGGCCTTGTAGCGGAACCGCTCGACCAGGCCGCTGAGGTGCGCGATCTCCTTCTGCTGCTCCACATATCGTTTCTGCTGCTGTTCCCAGTTCAGGCGCTTCTTGACGGCAAAGGCCGAGTAGTTGCCCGCATACCGGGTGATGTGCCCGTGCTCGATCTCGTGGACCGAGCCGACGACATGGTCGAGGAACTCGCGGTCGTGCGACACGATGACCACCGCGTTGCGGTAGGTGCGCAGATAGCCTTCCAGCCACTCGATGGCCTGGATGTCGAGATGGTTGGTGGGCTCGTCGAGCAGCAGGATGTCCGGCTTGCTCAGCAGCAGGCGGATGAACGCGATCTTGGTGCGCTGGCCGCCGGAGAAGGTCGACAACGGGCGCGTCTTCTCCTCCGCGCTGAAGCCGAACTGACGGATGGCCGCCTCGTATTCCTTGCGGTAGCTGTAGCCGTCCAGCAGCCGGAACCGGTCCTGCAGGTCGGCACAGCGTCTGATGAGGTCGGGGCTGTGGTCGTGCTCGAGCTGGGCCAGCAGCGCATCGATGCGCGCCTCCATCTCCAGCAGCGGCCGGTAGGCGCTGCGCACCTCTTCCTCGAGCGTGACGGCTTCATCCTCGAAGGTCACCTGCTGCAGATAGCCGATGGACGTCCCCCGGGCCACCACCATCGAGGATGGCTGGTCGTCAAGCTTCGTCAGCTCATACTGCCCGGTCATGAGCTTGAGCAGCGTGGTTTTGCCGCAGCCATTGCGGCCGACCAGGGCGATCTTGTCCCCCTGGTTGATCTCGAAATCGATACCGGAAAGAATGGTCGTCGCACCGAAGGCGACACAGCCATTCGTGATCTTCAGCAGCATGGGAAGGCTCCTTGTCCGGCTGGAATCAAAACTGCCGGAAAAAGCCGGCAAGCGCTCAGCCTGCCGGCCGTGGATCGTGCAAATGCGGTTGCGGCCATGCCGCACGTGTTGTCACGCCTCCATGCCGCTCCTGCCTGGGCAGGGCCGCCGGGGATCGGACACGCTACCAGTCTACCATGTTTTCTGCGGGATGGCATGCCCAAGTTCCGGATGAACCGATGTCGCGGACGGAAACAGTCCCCCTGCGAAGAACCGCACTTCCATGGTACACTGTGTGCGGGCATGGTGCGAGTCATGCATTCACCCGCAGGCCATGGACCGCCAGCCACGCCTTCATCAGGACAAGACGCGGCATCTGCCGCATGCAGACATGGAAAGGAACCCCATGAGGCGCCTTCGCAGCAAACCGGTCACAACACCCCGTTTCTCACACACTGTCGCCACGCGTCGGACGCTTCTCCCGTTCGTCTGCCTGCTCGCCCTGGCATTGGGGGGGTGCGGCATCGCGACCGGCACGGGGAGAGACCCCGGGTCCCCGAGCGCAGCCCCGTCGTCCGCCACAGCATCTGCGACGACCCCTGTGCCGGATGCCGATGCGGCTCAGGGACCCTCGCAGACGGCCAATCCGGCCATGCCAACGACCACGGCATCCGGTTCCGGAGCGGAAGCACACCCCGACGCTGCCGAGAAGACAGCGCTTGCGGACAAGTACGGACTCACATCCGCCTCACCACGCCCCCCGGTCACCATTCCCGATTTGGGCATGACGCAGAAACCCCTGCCCGATGCCGACGGTCTTGCCTTTGTCGCCGGCATGGGGCCTGGCTGGAACCTCGGCAACACATTCGACGCCATTGACGGCGGCGTGACCGACGAGCTTTCGTATGAAACGCTGTGGAGTGGCGCCGCCACGACCCGCGAGCTGATCCGGGCGGTCAGGGAAAAGGGGTTCCGCACCCTGCGGCTGCCTGTTTCCTGGCACAACCATGTCTCGGGTGAAGACCATGTCATCAGCAAGGCGTGGCTCGATCGCGTGCAGGAGGTTGTCGACTGGGCACTGGCGGAGGACATGGTTGTCATCCTGAATATCCACCATGACAACAACCCGGATTTCCTGTACCCGGACACGGCGCATTACGCAGCTTCCGCCCACTACATGGAACGCATCTGGACGCAGCTCGCCGCGCGGTTCGGCGACTACGACGAGCGGCTGGTGTTCGAGGCGATGAATGAGCCGCGGTTGTCCGAGTCGGCGACGTATGCCTGGTGGATCAGCACGGCCGCCGAGGAGGGGGTTGATGCCGTCGACTGCATCAACCGGCTCAACCAGCTGTTCGTCGACACAATACGGGCAAGCGGCAAGACAAATCGAACGCGCTGGCTCATGGTGCCCGGTTACTGCGCTTCACCCCAGTTTGCCGTGATCCCCGAGTTCACGCTGCCGACGGACGCCGCCAATCCGAACGGCAGCCGCATCATGGTATCGGCACATGCCTACACGCCATACGCCTTCGCGCTGCAAGCCCCCGCCGAGTCGGGCGGCACCGACCGGTTCAAGATCAGCAGCGCCTACTTCACGAAAGACATCGATGCCGCATTGGAGAGCCTGTACAAGCGGTACACAAGCCAGGGCATCCCGGTTGTCATCGGAGAATTCGGGTCCCGCGCCAAGGGGGAAAACCTGCAGGACCGGGTGGAGCACGCCGCCTATTTTGCCGCCGCCGCGCGCATCAGAGGCATGACCTGCGTCTGGTGGGACAACAATGCCTTCTCGGGCGACGGCGAGATTTTCGGCCTGATCGACCGCGCCAGCCTCACATGGCGGCACGAGCCCATCGCGGACGCCATCGTGCGGTATGCCGGCAGCCCGCAGACGGGCCGGACCGGCAAATGAGGCGTTCCCCGGCTGCCGGCTCAGTCACCGGCCGGCACGATGTCCACCACCACCAGCTCGGGACGGTTGAACAGGCGCGGTATGCGGGTGCTCTCGCGGGCAAGCCCCCGGCTGACGATGAAGGCGGTCTTGCCAAAATCGTACAGGCCGCCCGCATATGGGGGAAACCAGCCCTGGTCCGGTGCAAGCAGTCCGTTGACCAGGCCGGGGACGCGCCATTGTCCGCCATGCGCGTGTCCTGCCAGGATGAGGTCGAACGGGTATGCCATGTACGACCGGATCCGTTCCGGCCGATGGGTCAGCAGGATGGTGAATATTCGCGCATCGATGCCGGTTCCGGCCTGTTGCAGCTGTCCGGAAAACCCATCGCCGGCAGGTGGCTCCCGGCGGTACGCCGCGTCAACAAAGGCATCCGGATCATCCACCCCGGCCACGACCACCTGTTGCCCGCCAATGGAAAGCGTGGCGCGGTTCCCTTCCAGCACCGTGATGCCATACCCGCGGACATGCTGCTTGATGTCCGCCGCATCGCCGCGCCAGTATTCATGGTTGCCCGTGGTGAAATAGCAGGGATGGCGTGCGGACAAGGCCGCCAGCACGATATCCGTGTTCCCGTCCGCCAAGCGGTCGTCGAAGATGTCTCCGCCGAACAGGACGGCGTCCGGCCGACTGCGGCCGACCGCCTCGAGCAGCGTGCGCATCGCAACGCCATACGGACACCCGTGCAGATCCGTCAGCAGCGCGATGCGGATCGGTGCGGAGACCTTGTCGGTTTCCACACGGTACGTCACCGTACGCAGCCGCACATCGAGGGCCGCGATCAGGACCACGACCGGCAGCAGCAGCAGCAGCGCACGGCGAAGCCTCCGCGCGGCAAGCTTTCGTGCGGCAGGCTTGTGGCTTTCTTCCCGTGCACCCGTATCCTTGTTCCGTCCCACTTCCCTGTTGAACATGCGCGGTCCCCCATGATACCCGCGAGTCTCTGCCCGCATGCGGCGATCATTGCTTGAGAGCATACGCAACGCCACCCGCGTCTGTTGCCCGTCCACCCCGTATGCCGAGAATTATTCCGGACTGTTCCGGCAATGGTCATGTGTCCGAAAAAGCGGTACGATACAGTTGCATGCCACAACGTCTCCAAGGAGGAACCTATGCGCTACTCATGCAGTTTTTACCGTCCGGAGGACCTGGACGCCATCGAATCGCTGATCGTCGCTTCCTACGCGTGGAGTCATCCCGTCTGGGGATTGAGCCGCCAGGAGTTCTGCCTGGGGCTGCATCCGAACCATACCGGTTACCGGAATGCCTGGCTGCATACGGTAGGCGTTTTCCGGGAGGGCGAACAGGTGGCGGCCTGCGTCATCAACGAGGGCAACTATGATGGCGAGGTGTTCTTCCTCTTCGACTCGGAAGCGCGTTCGCAGGATCGCGAGCTGCTCGCGGCCATGATCCGGTTCGCCAAGACCCAGGGTGCCACCGTCGGCCCCGATCGCAGAAAGCGCTTTGTGGACATGGCGGTTCCCGCGTCCAACAAGGTTCTCACGGAAATGCTTCTGCAATGCGGGTTCCAACTGACAGACCGCAAGGACATCCATCTCATCCTGCCCTTCGACCGGCCCGCTTTCGATGTCAGCCTGCCGCAGGGATACACCATCGTCGACGGTGGCAAAACCCCCGCTTTCTACCTGTCGAATGTGCACCGGCAATCGTTTGCCTACGGACGTGAAAGCCATGCCTGCGACCATGGGGCGGACGCCTTTGCGGAGCTGCGCACCATGAAGCACTACCGCAAGGACCTCGAGCTGTGCGTACTCGACCCGACCGGCATGCCGGTTGCCTTCTGCATGATCTGGCACGATCCGCGCCTGCCTTATTGCGAGCTGGAACCACTGGCCGTTTCGTGGTGGGAGCGCCGCAAGGGCATCGGCACGGCCATCCTGCACGAAGCCGCCAACCGCGTGATGCGACTGGACCCGGCCTGCACCGGCATGCTCGGGGGCGACCAGGAGTTCTACGCCCGCATCGGGTATGAAAAGAAGGCGGAAACCCCGCGGTACCACTGGGAGATCGATGTGGTCATCTCCTGGGAAAAGGAGTCTTTCGACCGCCGGTACGATCAGGAGGCATTTCTGACCGATTGATCGGACGGGGGAAGCCTGTATCGGGAAAGAGCAAGGGCAAGGTCACATCGGCGACCTTGCCCTTGCTGTTCGTGTCGCTCCGCCGGCAGCAGGGCACTTGTCCATCATTCTCCGGGCTCGCGGTCTTCCTGCGTCCACCTGCCGCTCCGGCGACGCATGGTCAGAAGGTGAACGTGTCGGGATGCGCGCCCACCCGTTCATCCCGGTTCATCGCACCGATTTCCGCCATATCGGCGTCGGAGAGGGAAAAGTCGAACAAGGCGGCATTCTCCCGGATGCGCTCCCGGTGAGTGGACTTGGGAATGACAATCAAGTCGCGCTGCAGGTGCCAGCGCAATATGACCTGTGCCGCACTCTTGCCGTAATTTTTGCCAATGGCGGCAAGCGTCGCATCGGCCGTCAGGTTGCCGTCGCGGCTTCCCCCAAGCGGACTCCAGGACTCGAACGCGATGCCGAGCTGCGCGCAATACGCCTTCAGCGGCTCCTGTGTCAGCCTGGGATGGCATTCAAGCTGGTTGACGGCGGGCGTGACCGTCGCAACCCGCATGACATCATCGAGATGGTGCTCCAGGAAATTGCTGACCCCGATGGCCCTGATGCGGCCTTCCCGGTACAGGGATTCCAGCACCTGCCAGGACGCCACATACTTGCCCTTGACAGGCCAATGGATGAGGTAGAGGTCGACATATTCAACGCCCAGACGACGCAGGCTCGCCTCGAACGCCTCCCGCTGCCGATCCGCACGCATATCGTCATTCCAGAGCTTTGTGGTCAGGAAAACCGCCTCGCGCGGCAGCCCGCTCTCGCGGATCGCCTGCCCGACACCCGCCTCGTTGCCGTATGCGGCGGCGGTGTCGATATGGCGGTAGCCCGCCTCCAGCGCCCACCGGACCGCCTCGGCCGTCTCCTTGTCGCTTCCCGCGCGAAAGACACCCAGTCCCAACCGGGGGATCTCCACGCCGTTGTTGAGCCGGAGTGTGCTGTCAATCCTCAATTCCATCGGATTCCTCCTTGTCGGCCGCCCGGCTTGTTCCGGGCACGCCGGGATCAGATCTATCTGTCCGTTGTGCCGGACCACCCGCACCCTGATCGTTCGAACCGTCAGCCATCTTTTTCTGGATACCCCCGGCAACCATCAGCGTAACAAGAACCAGCAGCGTCCACAGGCCGATCCGGCCCGCCCACGGCGGCACAAGGAAAACCAGGACGGATTCGACCGCAAAGGCGATGCTTGCGGTCCAACGCATGCGGTTGCGCCGCCCCGCGGAGCGGATGGGCTTGTTCGGATGATCCACCGGCGCGAGCATCATGACAAGCAACAAGCCCGCTGCCAGCAGCAAGACCTGCTGCCAGGGGCTTGGATGCAGCCAGCGGGCAAGAAACAGGCTCGCGAGGTAGCTGCAGCAGGCGGACAGGAAGCAGCCAAGCCACGTGCGGCTGTGGTAGCCGCCCATCCAGATGCGCAGGATTGACCAGAACGCCATGACCGTCAAGGCCTCGCGAAAGGAAAACAGGATCGAGAAGGCCAGCAGCAGAAGTGGCAGCTTGGTCAGATCGTTCCAGAGAACGGAAAGCCCGTAGGCAAGGGCCTGTCGTTCCTGCTCGTTCGCGGACGGGCGCGCCGCCTCGATGGACGCCGCGAGGCGGCGCACCACCCGGTTCATATGGCCGCCTTCTTCTCAACCGCTGGCAACACGATCTGGAACTCTGTCTCCCGCTGGCTGCTGACGACCTGGATGGTCCCCCTGTGCTGCTCGATGATGCGTCGGGTGATGGCCAGACCGTATCCCCGCTCTCCCTCCGGCTTCATTTTCGTGGAAAAGCCCTCCTGGAAGATGCGCTCGCTGATCTCCATGGGAATCTGTTTGCCGTTGTCGCGGACAAACAGCAGGAACTGCCCCCCCTCAAGGCGCGTCTCGACCTGCACCACAGGGCCGTCGACCTCCATGCCGGCAAAGGAATCGAATGCGTTGTCAACCAGGTTGCTGACCACGCTGATCAACTCCGTACGGGGAACCCGCAGCAGGTTGAACGGTGCCGCAACGTCGACCTGCAGATCGATGCCCTGTTCCTGCGCCTTGTGGTGTTTGAGGGCCAACAGCCCGTCGATGTAGTCGTTGCCCGTGTCGAAGGATCGGAAGGTGCGCTGCAGCTCAATGCCGACGCTCTCGAGATACGCTCCGATCGCATCAAGCGCATTGGGGCGCTTCATCGAGACGATGCCCTGGATGGTGGCGATGTGGTTGGCGAAATCATGCTTTTCGCGCCGGATGACCGCGGTCGCCTCCTTCATCTGCTGAATCTGGGTATCCTTGACCTGATAGTCCGCCATGATGCTGACAGCCCGGTTCCGCTCCAACAGGTCAAGCACCCCGAAAGCGAACAGCATCAGGATGCCTCCGTAGGAGAAAACGGCATACAGCGTCTGATGTTCACCGGTGGCACTGCCGCTGAGGGCGATGTAAACGATCAATCCGACAAGACATGTCTGGATGAGCAGGTTGGAGATCAGCGAGGCTTCGCGCCGGAATGGGCGGAGCCGCTCCAGTGAGATCCGGCTGCGGTACAGCAGGTATCCGGCGATCACCTGCAGGGTCTTCGCCACGGCAAACACGATGACGTACGTGTCGTCACCCGCAATGACCGCCTCGACGGTGCGGCCGGTGAGCAGCACCGTCACCATGACGGTTGGCAGCTCGATGGCCATGACCAGGATCAGCGACGACACGACAATGAGCACCGAGGCCAGCAGATTGGCCCGCAGGAAGCCGTACACCATGCCGATCGCCGTCACGGTGATCAGAAGGGAGCTGATGCCGGTTGGCGTGAAATACCCGACCAGGTTGTTCATGGTGCCGAACAGCAGGAAAAACAGGACGACACGCAGCGGACGCACCTGGTGGTCATGACGGCGACCATGCGCGACCATGTAGATGAAGTAGATCAGCAGGGCTTCCATCAGGGTGCCGACAAAATCAAGAGGCAGTCTGTTCATCGATTTTTCTACTTCCTTTTTCATCCTGTCGTTGCGCAACGCGACGGCAGGTTCTCCGGATGGCATCGGCACATCGGTGTACGGTTGACTCAGCGTTGAAGGTGTTCGGGACAAGCCTCCTCCTGGATCATGAACCAGGTCGTGACCAAAGGCGCCATGAGCGCGACGGTCATCGCAACAGCACCCAGCGCACGGAGCAGGGGACGAAGCCATTGTCGCATCATTTGCACTCGCTTTCCGTCATGTCGGCGGATGGTTGTGAGGAACCATCCGCCGTGGATGACCACGACAGACGACCGGCAATTTCATAGACACCCGATGGAATCGTATCATATTTCCCACCAGATCGTCATCGTTATCATGATGATTCAACAAGTTGTCAAGTATCCTTGCATACATCCGCGCCCATGCACCTGCCCGGACCCTCACGGGAGGCGAGGCGGTACGGGTGGCCGGATTGGCGCGGAAACGACGGTATCCGGCTGAATCAAAGGTTTGTATGGCCGTCAGCGGTGGAAAACCTTCTCTATGGGTGTTGCAGGAAGAAGAAACAACACGCCTCCGGGCGGAGCAACAGATCAGCAGCATAACGCCGAAAGCATTCGGCGCAATGCCGCAGGCGCACGGCGTGACACCGAACGCATCCGGCTGGTCACACCGCCGTCCACGCGGGCGCAATGGGGGATGCTTGCCATCCTGTCCCTGGCCGCGATCGCGACCGCGTTCACGCCGGTGCCTGTGTACTTCGACGCCTCCCTGCTGTTGTCCGGGCTCTTCCTGTACCTGCTGCTCGGACTTTTTGGACCGGGTGCCGCAGTCCCGGCGGCCTTGCTGGCGTATGGCGGATTGTTGCTGGCTTTCCCCGGAGAAAGCCTCCCGACAGGCATGCGGCTGCTGCAGATCCTTTTCGTGGCAGGCTTCAGCCTAGCTTACCGCAAAGGATTGCTTCTGCCCGTCATGCTCTACGGCCTGCTGCTGGATGTGCCGCTTGTGTTGCTGTCCGTCCGGGTCGGATGGATCGACATGTCCCCCATGGGCACCATCCTGCTGGCGCGTGATTTCCTTGAATCGATGACCTGCGCGCTGGCGGCCGAAGTCCTGCTGACATACATGCCCCAGCCCGGCCGGCGGTTGCCGGAAGGCTCTCTGGCGCATTCCCTGCGAAAAGACGGCTATTCGCTCCGGAACGTGCTGATCCACGCCAGCTACGGCCCCCTGCTGCTCTTCCTGCTGGTGATCTTCCTGCAGTTGGGCCGGTTGTCCCAGCAGCGCACGATCGGGGATGCCCAGACCCGCCTGGTTGAAGCCATGGAGACACGCCAGCGCATCATCGCATCCTGGTCCACGCGCGACCAGGATGCCTACGAGCTTGGCAGCCCCCTTGTGCGCGCCCGCCTTGCGGATGCACTCGAGCAGCTTGCTCAACCTGATGCAGTCGTTCTGCTGCGTGCGACGGATGGATCGCTCATCCGCGAGTCCTTGCATGATGCCGCGCAGCCGGCCGGCAGACCGGCAAAATCCGACGCATTCGATGCTTCCGCCACGATCGAGGCATTCAGGGGCAGTTCGTCCTGGGAGGTGGCCCGCATCGGGGAGATCCTGTTGCTGCGGACGACGGGCAGCCCGTCCCGCGGACTGCCGCTCGCCGGGCTTGCGGTCGCGCTGCCGGCAAGTGACGGCACATCGTCCCGGCTGCTGCTGCTGCCCGTCTCATCCGTCGACAACGCCACCACCTCCATTTTCCGGCAACTGGCAACGATTTTGCCGGTGTTCGGGGCGGCACTCGTCCTGCTCATGGTGGTCAGCCTGTTTCTCGAGCGCGCCTTGCGGCATTTGTCAGACTCGACCATCCGATTGGAATCCGACCTCCGCAGCGGAAGCAGTCCTGCGGTTGCAGGAAGTCGCATCCGCGAGGTGAACTTGCTGGCACGGAACTTCGGATCGATGGGCAAAGCCCTTGAGGAGGCCTTCAGCGAGCTGCAGTCCGTCAACGACGACTTGCTGGTGCAGGCGGAACGCCTGCGCGACTCCGAACGGCACCTGCACTCCCTCGCCCATTTTGACGCGTTGACCGGACTGCCCAACCGCATGTATCTTGTGACCAGGCTCCAGGAGCTGCTGGACGACCGTGCGGCCGAAGCCGGAACGAAACCGGCAAGCGGCCTCTCCCTGTTCCTGATCGACCTGGACAGGTTCAAGCCGATCAACGACACGCTGGGCCATGATGTCGGTGACGCGACGCTCAAGGCGATCGCGGAAGCGTTTCGCCGATCATGCGGGGACGAGCCGCAGACAGGCACGTTCGCCGCCCGCCTGGGCGGCGATGAGTTCGCGGTTGTCCTGTCCGGCTTGACCGACAGGGAGGTGGAGGGAAAGGCGGCACACCTGCTCGAGGCACTCACCCGCCCCCTCGAGGTCATGGGACACATGGTGGGAGTGGCCGCCTCGCTCGGCATCAGCAAATGGCCGGATGACGGCACGACCACCAGCCGCCTGCTCCGGCACGCGGACCTGGCCATGTACCGTGCCAAACAGGCTGGTGGCAGCACCTGGCGCCGATGGTCGGAGGTTTCGGATGAGACATAGCGTTGTATCCCGTTTCCGTGCGCTGCCGGCAATCCTGCTTGTCGTCCTGCTGCTCGCGGCCACAGGCTGCGGATCGGCCAATCCCGTGTGGCAAGCCATAACGCCCGACCAGCTGCTTGACCTGTCACAGGGTGAACCGATACCGGCAGAGGGCGACACGGAGACGCTTGAGATCTGGGGTGACGCCGATCCCTACTGGCTTGTGCCCTTTACCCGGATGTATCCCACCGTAAAGGTCTACACGAGGGAACAGAACGCGTCCACCTGGCGTGCGGAATGGATCTCGGCGATCGCCTCCGGCCAGTCGGCGGATCTCTACGTCTGGGATGAGACTGACATGGACTGGTGTGTCGACCTGCCGATCCTCGCCGACTTGACGGATACCCGGTTTGACAGCAGGGACGTGCTGGACAGCCTGACACCTGCGGAGATGCGGCTCGCAACACAGCCGGGCGGCTCCGTTCCGACCATGATTCCGCAGCAAACCCATCCCGTGCTGCTGTTCTATCGGGATGACCTGGTGCGTGAAGCCGGGTATCGCATGAGCCCCGAGGCACTCGGCGCATGGCTTTCCGACGGCGACAACTGGCTTGCGCTGCTCAAGGCGATGAAGGAGCAAGGCCACTACGGCATCGAATGGCCGAACCATCCCTTTTTGGCAGGCAGCATCAACCAGAGTCCCTTCGATGCAAAATACAGCTGGAAGTTCTCACAGGACCGGTATGTCAAGGCGATCGAATTCGCGGTGACAGCCAACCGCGAAGGTCTTGTCAGCAACATCAACATTTGGAGCGAGGATGGGAAAACCGCATTGAACGAGGGCCGTCTGGCGATGTTTCTCGGCGGATCCTGGGCCATCGACCAACTGCCGGCGTGGGCTCCGGACACCTATGGAAAATGGAGGGTCGCACGACAGCCTCTCGGCATGCAGGCGGAATGGGCTACCCGCTGGTACGGCATCGACCGGAACGCCGACCAGCCGGAGGCCGCATGGCATTACCTCCGGCTTGCCACCATGACAGCCCGGCAGGACCAGGAAAAGCGAAGGAACCGTGCCCATGCCTTTTACGGAACACAGCAGGTGTATCAGGTTGCCCTTGACGCCGCCGACAACCGGGAGCCGGTCAGCCGCACCCCGTTCGACCAGCAGGCCGCCGCCCTGATGAACGAGGAACTGCCCCTGCTGTATGCCACGACGATCGAACCCGGAAAATGGCTCGAGCAAGTCAGGCAGCGCATTGATGCCACTTTTGGCGAGGACCTGGCGCGCATGCGCGCTCTGGCTGGCCGCGACTGACCATGCCTCAGGCTGGCGCCGGTCGCCCAACGGCGGTGGCGGTGACAGAGAAGCCGAGCTCAATCGGCGTGCCGCCGCGTGCCTGTGCCACCTCCGCCGAAATATCCACAGTGACGGCCAACTCTCCCTCCGCACCGCGCCGACGGGCTTCCGCACGCGCTTCGGCAGCTGCCTCGTGCGCGGCATGGGCAGCTGCCTCCTCTTTGGACTCGAACAACCGGCTTCCGCCAAACCCGTTGACCCGAAATCCGGAAAAGCCGCCCGGTCCGCCCTCCAACCGAACACTGACAACCGCTTCGGCTGATACCTGGCTGACAATCGCGCCGACCGCATTGGCGACCTGCGCATGTTCGGGCAGGATGCAGACAGCACCGAGGACGCGGGCCACTTCCGGCAGAAACAGGTGCGTCGGCGCGCCGATGCCGACCAGCGCCGCCGGAACCCGGAGGTCGACCTGCAGCAGGCGTGTCAGGCCGATGGAGTCCGCTTGCTTTCCCCGTGCCTTTTTCCACTCCGTCAGCCTGTCGACGGGTGACGTCCTGCCTTCATCGGAGTCATCATTCTCATCCTGACGGTTCCGGGCGGCATCCCAGGTCGACTCGATGAGCCGTTCCAGCCCGTTGCCCAGTCCGTGCTTCCGGTACCAGGGATCCGACGTCTCCAGCAGCAGGCGAACCAGGTGAACATAGAGCTTTCGTCCGATGAGGTCGTACACATGCGTGGCCAATGCTTCCGGCGACATGTCGCAGCAGGCGGCCACAAACCGGAGCCCGAGCACGGAAGCCCGACTGTCATAACGGGTGAACTCACCCAGGACATGCATCAGGTCGGTCGGCGTCAGCCCGATGCGCAGCAGCACGCCTTCCCGCTCGAGACAGCCAGTGCCGAAATTGTAGACATCCGTTCCAATGGCGCGCGCCAAGTCCTCCAGCAGCATCGGCCCCTGCGCCAGGGCCCGACAGATCCGCTTTTCGATTTCCGTATACCGGAATGCATCGGACTCGATTTCCGCCAACGCTTTCAACAGCACAAAGCCCTCGTGCAGGGGGTGTGTATGACGGTGCCGACGAGCCAGAAGCTCCGTCAGCCGGTCGACAATGCAGGGCCATTGTTCTGCCGCCATGCACAACGGCATCACGCGCGCGCTGTCGAGATGCGGGGCGCCATGCTGCGTATGTCGGATCGCGCTGTCCCCGCCCAGCCCGAAGGTATCGATATACACGCCATGCACGTAGGTTTTCCATGCGCCGATGCGGACACCGTCCTGTGCGCGCAATGGATGCCCGTCGCGAACGATCGCCAGATCGGTCGTCGTGCCGCCCATGTCGACGATCAGGCAGTCCCGGACCCCTGCCAGCCGCATGCCGCCCACCACCGAAGCCGCGGGACCGCACAGCAGCGTCTCCACCGGCCGGACGCCGGTGAATGCCTCGCTCATGAGGGTGCCGTCGCTGCGGACAATCACGACCGGCGCATGAATGCCGCGTTTTGTCATGGCATTCCGGACGGCGGCCAGAAACCCGTTGATGACGGGCACCAGCCTCGCATTGAGCAGCGTGCCCGCGCCGCGCTGCAGCACATTCGGCTCATGAAACAGTTCATGTCCGCCGATGACCGGCTTGTGCGTCTTGGCACGCAAGCAGGCGGCGGCAGCCTTTTCGATGGCGGCACCATTGCGGTCCGCATCGAGCTCCACGATACCGAACGCATCCGCGTCGCGCATCCAGTCCGAGCCGGCACGGAACAGCGCATCCCACTGGGAGTCCCCGGCCTCCACGGGCATGTCAGCCAGCAGCATCTCCTTGCTGGGCGGCAATCCGTACCGGTGGCCGGCATCCTCGACCACACTGGGGTATGCGTTCAGGACGAGCAGCTTGGCCCGCCCCCCCTTGTTCTCCACACAGGCGTTGGTCGCCAGGGTGGTCGACAGCGCCACCCTGCGAATGTGCGGCAACAGGGCGGCCGGCAGGCGATCGATCGCATCGAGAATCCCCTTCGTCAGATCCTCCCGCGTCGTCACCGCCTTGGCGGACGCAACCACCCGCTCCGTCCCGAAGTCGTACAGCACCGCATCGGTGCATGTGCCTCCGGTATCAATGCCCATACCAAGCCGCATCACGATGACCCTCCCGGAGCGGATGCCTCGGGACACAGACAGCACGCCCCGACAAAGCCCGCCAAGGAACAGCGTAGCCGATCGACGCTGTCATTGCTATCAGGATTTTGGCGTATTGTGGCGTTTTCTTGATGCTGTGGCGTGCGACATGACGCAGATGCCGCGCATGATACCGGCCGGAGAAGCTCCTTCGGCCGACCGGGCGGGTGCGGGGCCGGCAAGATCCGCATCACCCGTCGGCAAGACGGCGGAACAGGTCCGTCAGGATCGCGTCGCGGCTCACCTCATCCGCCACCCGGACAGGATGCCGACGGCGGTCGACGCTCCAGGTCAGCTGATCGGTCAGAATGGGACTGGACACAAGGCTGGATGGCACCCATTCGGCATTCACCAGCCACGCCACGGCCGACACATCCCAGATCACACGCGACCAGGCGGTGCCTTCCCTGCCGCAGGCGCGCACTATGCCCGTCAGGTAGGTGCCGATGGCGCTGCGGCCATCGAGATGGCGTTCCAGCTCTGGCAGCGTGGTGGTCAGATGCGATACGACATTGTTGCACGGCAGCAGCACGACCGGCACGCCGGAATCGAGCACGACGCGTGCGGCGGCCACATCCTGCTGCAGGTTGAATTCCCGGGTGTGCGGCCAGTACAGCGCATTTCCGCCCAGCCACACCACCACGATGCGCTCGATGATCGCCGGCTCGATGAGCATGGCAGAGGCGATGTTCGTGATGGCGCCGATCGCCACGACATACAACGGGCCGGGGCCGTCCATGGCCCGGCGGATGAGATCGTCGGTCGCCTCGCTGCGGCAGGGTGTATCCGGGCTGCCGAGATACCGTGTGGCACCGCGGCAGACGAATCCGTCGGCGGGCTTGATGTTCAGCCGGTCCAACACCCGCAGGATCTCGGCATGGCTCTTCTCCATGCCGTCACCGGGTCCATCGGACATCTCATTGTGAAACGGGGCCGCGTAAACGGCCTCCAGCCGGAGCCGTTCCGGGCAGCGAAGCGCATACGCGAGGGCAAACTGGTCGTCCACCTCGTTGTAGGTGTCGGTGTCGAGCACCATGCGGACTTGCCCTGTCGGGGGCGTCAGGCGGTTCAGGCGAAGGACCTCGTCCAATTTCGGAAACATGCATACCTCCTGCAAGTAACGGCTGGCGTATGCCAGCGGGTGATCCACGCGCTGTCACATGGCGCACGATGCCTCGAGCGCCCGTATCGGTGGCATGATCAGCATCATGCGGGTCCCCTCCCCGAGACCGCTGATGATCTCAAAATCCGCTTGGTTCGCGAATTGCAGCCGCAACCGCTGCAACACGTTCCGGATGCCTATGCGGTCTTCCTCCCCTCCCTCTTCGCGCATCAGGCCAAGCAGCCACAGACGCTTCTGTTCATCCATCCCCTTTCCGTTGTCCTCGATCTCCACCCGCAGGCGGTCCTGCACCAGATGAACCCGCACATGCAGGACGCCCCCGCTCACCGTGTCGGCAAACCCATGTATGATGGCATTTTCGACAAACGGCTGCAGAATGAACTTCAGCACCCGCATGTCCCTTGTCCGCGGATCGACGTCGAAGTGGGATGTGAAGCGTTCGCCGGAACTGTCCTGCAGAATGCGCAGGTAGTTCTCCGTGTGACGCAGTTCGTCCGCAAGGGGGACTGCACGACGCCGGTCGAGATTGTAGGAGAGCATGCGGCCAAGCCGCTTGCACACGGATATCACCACCTGCGTGTTGCCTTCGCAGGCAAGTCCGATCATGATCTCAAGCGTATTGTAGATGAAATGCGGATTGATCTGCTTCTGCAGCGCATTGAGCTCCGCCTCCTTCTTCAGCACCGCCATGCGCGCATTGCGGGAAAGCAGCTCGTTGATCTCGATCACCATCTCGTTGAAACCGTTCACCAGTTCGCCGGACTCATCGCGGGAATGGACTGGGACCGGAAGCGGAAGATGCCCGTGATGGGCGGCCTTCATTTCACGCAACAACGTTTCGATGGGCGTTGTGATGCCGCCGGCCAGCCGCACCGAGAGGAATGCCGCCAATCCGATCATCAGCAGGAAACCCGCCGTGAACCAGATGGATATGGTCCGAAACTCAATCAGCAGCGCCTCCGCAGGCTGCAGCGATATCATCTCCCATCCGGTCGCCACGGAACGGCCATAGGTGGCAAGATGCTTCTCCCCTCCGATCTTGATGATCCTCCCGGACCGATCGAGGACATCACCGAGACGTTCCCGCAGATCAACCGGGTTCTGTGCGGTGTGGCCCGCATGCGTGTATGCCGGAACCTGGTCCGGGCCATAGAGGTGTATGTCTGATCCGGCAGCGGCACCGCTGCGGAAGATCCGGTCGAAGTAGGTTTTCCTGACATCGATCACGAGATATCCGATGACTTCGAGCGAACCACGGCTGAGAATGCGGTAGGCAAAGGTGGTGACCGCCTCCCGATCCGTCTGGTGATAGTAGTGCTGGGTTCCATTGGGCATGATCACGCGGTTTGATGATCGCTGTCCGGCAAGCGCAAGATACCAGTCGTCGCGTTCGTAGGCATAACCTTCCTGCACCCATCGGGAACCGGATTCGGCGATGATGGGATGGGGCATCAG
>JAEXRM010000043.1 GCA_023440865.1 Bacillota bacterium | reverse complement strand
ACCCCCGAACACGCCCCGCCCCCGAACACGCCCGCACCCCGCCGCCGCCATGCGGCGTCGCACCGTCAGGAGCCGCACATGATCATCAGTGCCAGCCGCCGCACCGATATCCCCGCATGCTATGCCGACTGGTTCCTGCGCCGCATCGCCCAGGGAGAGGTGCTCGTTCGGAACCCCATGCGGTTCCATCAGGTATCCCGCATATCCCTGAGGCCGCAGGATGTCGACTTCATCGTGTTCTGGTCGAAGAATCCCGCCCCCCTGCTGCCCCGGCTGGAGGAACTGGCCGATTACGATTATGGCTTCCTGTACACCATCACGGGGTATGGCGCTACGCTGGAACCCGGCGTGCCATCGGCTGACGAAGCGGTGCGAACCTTTCGTCGCCTCTCGGACAAGCTGGGCCCGCATCGCGTCAAGTGGCGGTATGACCCCATTCTGGCGCATCCGGCGTGGACCGTCGCGGATCACCGACGGAACTTCGAGGCATTGGCGCGTGCGCTGTCCGGTGCGGCGCAGCGCTGCGTCATCAGCTTTCTCGACGCGTACCGCACCGGAGCGGGTGCGCTGCGCCGCGCCCAGGTCACCGTTCCCGATGCGGCCATGGTGTCGGCGCTGGCACCCTGCCTTGTGGAGACGGCCACCCGGTTCGGCATGACGGTGGAAGCCTGCGCCGAGCCGCAGGACCTGGCCCGACATGGCATCCTGCCGGGTCATTGCATTGACCCGTCCTTTACCGGCGTCGTATCGGGTGGGAAGGACAGGAACCAGCGTCCCGGTTGCGGCTGCCAACCCTCCGTTGACATCGGGGCATATCGTTGCTGTCCGCATCAATGCGTCTACTGTTATGCCAACCATGGTGCGTCCCGGCTGGCGGAGAATCTGGCGCTTCACGATCCGGCATCGGCATTGCTGCTGGGTGCCCTCCAGCCGGATGATGTGGTGATCGGGCGAAAGCCATGAAGGGGAATGTTACGGCAAGAAAATGACGGTATAGTTTCATTATGATGCGTTCTTGCGCATGCGTTTTCTGGGTCATTTGGTGTACAAAACAGGCGGCGCGATCGTCAAGGCATGTGGCGCATCATCGGTCTTGTCACGAAAATGCAATCTATATCCGGCTTTTGGAGATGTTTGTCCTTGACGGGCGGACGAATGGGGTAAAGAGTTAAAGAATAAGGGAGAAAATGACGTTCGCATGACAAATGCATGAGAAGATGCAAAAACAGGGTTCGAAGGGTTGACAGGAAACCCGATGTCCCATATACTGGTCACAGCCGAGCGGAACACGCCAGCAGGGTGTGGCACGAACGGCACACGCACCGGACGATCCGGTGGAAAAGGAGGTCTGCCATCCATGTTGACCAAGACCGAGGCAAGCGCGCACAACTGAATAGAGGAGGATCGACCATGCGGCATGACCTGAGGGAAACCGCGATGTGCAATCGATCCTGTGCGTTGACAGATTCGGGAATTGGGCAGGCAGGCCGTCGTCCATCGCGAAGCGAGGGGCGACACCGCAACGGCATGAAGGTTAAGCCGACACTGCGGAACAAGTCACAAGACAACCTCCACCGCTTCTTCTGAAAACCGTGTCACAACACGGTTTTTTTCTGTCCATACGCAGACGGCACCCACGCAGCGCATCACACAACACACCTGCACACACGACACGGCATACCAGCAAAACGCACCACACAACACACCCGTACGCACGACACCGCGTACCAGCAACACGAACCACACAACACACCCGCACAGCACACCCACACAGAGAACCGAACCCGCAAACGGCGGGAACGGCCGCCCGCTAGCGGCCCTGATTTCCCGCACCCTGAAGGAGGGCACCATGCATCTCGTATCCTGTGAACTGCAACTCGAGACACCTCAGATGTCGCTGGAAATGAACCGGGAATACCGCCTGCGCAGTCTCCTCGGCGCCGACTGGACCGAGCGCGACATCAATCGTCGGCCGTTCCGCACACGTCTCGGCCACATGTTCAGAAACCAGCGGACACACGCGGACACGCATGCCAGCACCCGGTCGGCAAAGCACCCGGAGGACCGGGAACAGGCGATGGGTGCCTGATCGGCAACACAACTTTCAAAAGGAGGACATCGTATGTTCACCATGAATCAAAGCGAATGGACGGCGCTGGGCTGGCTTTGCCTGCAGGACGACAGCAGCCGGAGGAATAGAACCGGGCAGGCGCCTCGCGCCGATCGGAACGCCGCACGGGCGGCAAGACATGCGCACGCTGGGAGTAACCGCATCAAACGCGACCCCATGCCGCGCGGGAAAGGAAGGGTTGATCATGACAAGTCTCATATTGCCGACAAGGCATCCTGATGATACGCAAACACATCGCCGCATTCATGCACCGGTCACCGGAAATCTGCATGGCATACGTCCCGCACTCCGCGAGGAGCTTGCCCGTCTGACCAGGTTGGGCATCAAGCCGGGCAGCATGTGGGATGAAGCCATCGTGCGGCGCATGGCCTACCTGTGCTTCCAGCTCGATCGGCAGATGGTCGTGTTCCTCGGATGGAACGGCGAGGTCCGCGAAGTGCGCCTGGGCGACCGCAATGATGTCGACCTGTCCGCACCGCCGACGCGCCGGTGCATCCGTACGGTGTTCGGTGAGAAGCGGACACTGTCGGAGACGGAGCGCCGCCTCCTGCTGGATGACGCGCTGGACTCCCTGGTCAGCGTCGGCATCGGCCTGGCCGTGCCGGGAACCATGTGCATGGGATGGCGCTCTCCCGCCGGAACCGGCGACGTCATCCTGTACGGCCCCGTTCTGCCGCGGCAATGCAGCTGACTTGCGCGGCCATGCGGCGGATAGGCACGCCATGCGGCGGATAGGCACGCAATACAGCGGATAGGCACGCCATGCGGCGGATAGGCACGCCATGCGGCTGACCTGCGAGGCCATGCGGCTGACCTGCCGCGGCGACGCGGCGGACATGCACGCAATGCGGATGAGAAGATCCGGATGGAAGGAACAGCCCGTGCGATCGTGGAGATCGCACGGGCTGCGTGCGTCTGCACACCCTTTGCCGCAACCAAGGCGCAAGTCCGTCGGATAAGCTAGGAAACACCGGCTTTCGTCGGATTTGCTGATTGAATCGGGACAAGATGGGGAGGTATGCTAGGGTCATCCAAAGGAACGGATCTCGAACGGGAGGGAAAGACATGGCCAAGACAAAAGTCGCCATCATCGGTTGCGGCACCATCGCGAATTCCGCGCACGCACCGTCGTATCAGAAAAATCCGGATGTGGAGATCGCCTGGTGCGTGGACATCATCCCGGAGCGTGCCAAGGCGCTGGCCGCCAAGTTCGGCACGCCGTTCACGAAGACGGCGGAGGACTATCATGTCATGCTCGCCGATCCGGATGTGACCTGTGTTTCCGTCTGCGTGCCCAACTTCCTGCACGCCCCCATCACCATCGACTGCCTGAACGCGGGCAAGAACGTCCTGTGCGAGAAGCCTGCCGCCATGAATTATGCCGAAGCGGTTTCGATGAAGGAAGCCGCCGACCGCACCGGAAAGATCCTGAACATCGGTGTGGTCAATCGGTTCAACACGTCCGTCGTCAGGATCAAGGAGCTCATCGAGGCCGGCGAGCTGGGCGAGGTCTACCATGTGTACTGCTCGTTCCGGTCCCACCGTTCCATACCCGGCCTGGGCGGCCCCTTCACGATGAAGGAACGCGCCGGCGGCGGTGTGCTCATCGACTGGGGCGTCCATTTCCTCGACCTCATCAACTACTGCATCGGCGGTCCGGCCATGAGGACCGCAACCGCCAACACCTACAACAAGCTGGGCAAGGACATGAAGGAGTATGTCTTCACCGACATGTGGGCCGGCCCGCCGGACTACAGCGGCAAATGCGACGTCGAGGAGTTCATCACCGGCATGATCCGCACCGAGGGCGCGTCCATCTCCCTCAACGGTGCCTGGGCGCAGAACATCGAGGACCGTTCGATGTACATCGAGTTCCTCGGCACCAAGGGCGGCATCCGGCTCGAGTACGGCTCCACCTTCACGCTTTGGAGCACGCTCAACGGCATGCTCACGAAGATCACCCCCACCTACAAGATGGGCGACATGTTCTACGACGAGCTCGACGCGTTCGTCAAGTGCGCCGCCACGGGTGAAAAGATTCGCTCGAACATCGACAATGTGCTGATCACGGCCCAGATGATGGACGCACTCTACGCGTCCGCGGAATCCGGCCGCGAGGTGGTGGCCGGCTGAACCGGCACCCATGCCTGATACGGGGGGAACATGAAACGCATCGGCTTCATCGACTGGTATCTGGATGAATGGCATGCCAACAACTATCCGGCCTGGATCCGCGATCCCGCGCGCAACACGGCGCCGGACGGATCGAAACGCTTCGAGATCACCATGGCCTATGCCGGAATCGACAAGCCTGGCGGGCTCACGACCGATGCCTGGTGCGCGCAGTTCGGCGTCGCCCGTGCGGCGTCCATCGAGGCACTCGTGGCCGGCTGCGACTGCCTGGTGGTGCTGTCGCCGGACAATTCGGAAAAGCACGAGGAACTGGCGGCTGTGGCACTCGCATCCGGCAAGCCGGTGTATGTCGACAAAACCTTCGCACCTGACAAGGCCTCGGCCCTGCGCATGTTCGAGCGGGCGAGGGCCCATGGAACGCCCCTGTACTCCACCTCCGCGCTGCGGTATGCCCAGGAGTTCTCCACCGTGCGCGAGGCCGGACTCGACATGCGGTCGACGACGCTTGTCTCCACACGGGGACCCGGCATCATGGACAACTACGGCATCCATCAGGTGGAAATGATCCAAGCACTCATGGGTACGGGCACGAAACGGGTTCTGATGCAAGGGCCCGCAGATGCGCCGACCTTCCTGTTCCAGAAGGATGGTGGGCGTACCGCCGTGGTGCAGCATCAGCCCTGGGCGGATTTCTCGGTCCTGGTACATGGCGCTCCGGCTGACGATGCCGGGACGGCTGAATCCGACCGCGCGTCTGCCGGACTTGCCTTCAACATCGAGAAGGACTTTTGGGGCCCGTTCACGGATGACCTCCTGCGCTTTTTTGAAACCGGCGTCGCAACCGTTCCGGAAGAACAAACCATCGAAGCCGTGGCCATGATCGAGGCCGGCGTCAAGGCGGCCCGGCAGCCGGGCGTCTGGATCGACCTGTGACGGAACCCGCCCGGCCGGCATGTCCGGAACGGCGGGTTGCAAACGTGCATTCTCCCGATCCCTGACCCCGTCCATGACCCGACAGACGGACGCCGGCCTGCGATGCAGCATCGCAAGTCGGCGCCCGTTTTCATCTGGTGATGCACCTGGTGGACCGGCGCCGGCCGGCGTTTCGCAAACCGACAAATCCGGTCCGGAGGTCCGCAAAAAATGGCCAACGATACCCAAGGCCCAATGATATGATGATACATGTGTGGAGCTATGTCCACGCGTGACAAGGGATCCCGGCGCACCCGCATGGGGCGCCGTGCCGCATCACTGGCAACACACCACAAAACGGGAGGACAAAAACATGCCGGAAGCCGCACGTTACCTCGATTCATCACTTTCCTTCCGGGAACGGGCCGAAGACCTCGTGTCCCGCATGACCCTCGAGGAGAAGGTTGGACAGATGCTGTTCAACGCCCCGGCCATTCCCCGGCTCGGCATTCCGTTCTACAACTGGTGGAACGAAGCGCTCCACGGGGTCGCGCGCGCGGGCGTCGCCACCATGTTCCCGCAGGCGATCGGCCTGGCGGCCACCTTCGATGAGGCCTTCCTGGAAAAGGTGGCCGACGTCATCGCCACCGAGGGGCGCGCCAAGCACCATGAATATGCGCGCAAGGGCGATTTCGGCATCTACAAGGGCCTGACCTTCTGGTCCCCGAACATCAACATTTTCCGTGATCCCCGCTGGGGCCGCGGCCATGAGACCTACGGCGAGGATCCGTACCTCACGTCCCGCCTGGGTGTCTCCTTCATCCGCGGCCTGCAGGGCGATCACCCGAAGTATCTCAAGACGGCGGCATGCGCCAAGCACTTTGCAGTGCACAGCGGTCCCGAGGCGGAGCGTCATTCCTTCAACGCCGTCGTTTCACAGAAGGACCTGCGCGAAACCTATCTGCCCGCTTTCCGCGCCGCGGTCACCGAGGCGAAGGTCGAGGCCGTCATGGGTGCCTACAACCGCACGAACGACGAGCCCTGCTGCGGCAGCAAGACGCTGCTGATCGACATCCTGCGCGAGCAGTGGCAGTTCGACGGCCACGTGACGAGCGACTGCTGGGCCATCCAGGACTTCCACCTGCACCACCAGGTCACGTCCACCGCGCCGGAGTCCGTCGCGCTCGCGGTCAACAACGGCTGCGACCTCAACTGCGGCAACCTGTTCGGGAACCTGCTGATTTCCATCGAGGAAGGCCTCATCACGGAGGACAAGATCACCGAGGCGGTGACCCGCCTGATGGTCACCCGCATGCGTCTGGGCATGTTCGACGCGCCGGAGCAGGTGCCGTACGCGTCCATCGCCTACGAGATGAACGATTGCGGCGAGCACCGCGCCCTGGCGCTGGACGCCGCGCGCCGTTCGGTCGTCCTGCTCAAGAACGACGGCTTCCTGCCGCTGTCCGCCGACAAGATCCGCACCCTCGCCGTCGTCGGTCCGAACGCCGACAGCCGGCTCGCACTCAAGGGCAACTACTACGGCACCGCGTCCCGGTATGTCACGATTCTCGAAGGCATCCGCGAGGTGGCCGGCGACGAGATGGACATCCTGTTCTCGGAGGGCTGCCCGATCGTGCTCGAGCACGCCGAGGGTGTCGCACGCGCCCTCAAGGAAGCGCCCGACCGCCTGTCCGAGGCCGTATCCGTCATGGACCGCGCCGATGCCGTCGTGCTGGTGCTCGGCCTGGATGAGACCCTCGAGGGTGAGGAGGGTGACACCTCCAACTACTCGGCTTCCGGCGACAAGCGCGATCTCGAGTTCCCCGGCCTGCAGCCCAAGCTGCTGAAGCTGGCGCTCGATAGCGGAAAACCTGTCATTGTCATCAACATGACCGGCAGCGCCATGAACCTGTGCGAGGCGGACGAGCGTGCCGCCGCCGTGCTGCAGGCCTGGTATCCCGGCGCAGAGGGCGGCCTGGCCGTCGCCGAGGTGCTGTTCGGCCTGACAAACCCGTCCGGCCGCCTGCCCGTCACCTTCTACCGCAGCACCGACGACCTGCCCGATTTCCACGATTACGCAATGAAGAACCGCACCTACCGCTACTTCCAGGGAACACCCCTTTATCCGTTCGGGTTCGGCCTGGGATACACGCGCTTTGCCTTCTCCGATGCCGCCGTCGCATCCGCCGCTGTTGAAGCCGGCGGCACGGTGCGTGTCACGGCGAAGGTGCGCAACGCGGGCCCGGTTGCGGGCCGCTGTGTGGCGCAGGCATACCTGGCCGATCTGGAGGCATCCGTCGAAACGCCCCGCTGGAACCTGGCCGGCATGATGCCGGTGGAGCTGGAGCCGGGGGCGGAGACCGAGGTGAGCTTCACGATCGAAGCGCGCCAGATGACCGTGGTGACCGAGGACGGTCGCTATGTCATCGAGCCGGGCCGCTTCCGCGTGTTTGTCGGCGACTCCCAGCCGGACGCGCGCAGCCGGGAGCTCGGCGGCGCCGAGCCGGTTTCCGTGGAGTTCAATGTGACGGGCAGCGTGGAGCTGCCCGCCTGATGCCGTTCAGCGGGTGACGGAATCCTGCCCGCCTGATGATGATCAGCGTGTGGCGGACACCTGCCGCGAGGCGGATGTGACGGGAGGAACCACGGTGGAACGCATGAATCCGGGTCTTGATGTCATGGCGCGTGACCTGCCGGCCCTGCCGGCTCCGGATGGAGCCGGCGGCTGGGAGGCCGGCCGCGCTTCACTGATCAGCCTGCTGGCTGATGGCGAGTATGGTCAGCTGCCGCCGCCGCCTGTCGGTCTGTCCTATGCCGTCACTAAAAAGACGGTGCTGACGGACGATGCGGGGGGAACCCGCACATGGTTCCAGATCGAGGTGATGACGCCGGGGGGACGCTTCGCGTTCCCCTTCCGTCTGGATCTGCCTGCCGGCGATGCACCCGCGCCGGTATTCCTGCACTTGTCCTTCTTTCCGGACTCGCCCGACCCGAGCTGCCCGGCGGAGCGGCTGCGCCAGCGCGGATATGGCGTGGCGACCCTGGGCTATGGCGCCATCGCACCCGATCGCCAGGATGGGCTCGACGAGCTTCTGCCCGCACGCTTCAACGCGTCCCGGCGCGACGGGCGGGGCAGCGGCGCCATCGGCTACTGGGCCTGGGCTGCGCAGCGGGTGCTCGACATCCTGACGCTTCTGCCCGGTGTCGATGCCGCGCGCATCGCGGTGATCGGCCATTCCCGCCTGGGCAAGACGGCCCTGTGGTGCGGCGCGACCGACGAGCGATTCGCCTTGGTCGTCTCCGTCCAGTCCGGCTGTTCTGGCGCCGCCGTGACGCGCGGCAAGGCCGGGGAACGCGTCGCGAACATTGCGGCAACCTTTCCCCACTGGTTCTGTACCGATTATGCCCGTTACGCCGGTCGCGAGCAGGACATGCCGTTCGAGCAGCACATGCTGCTTGCGGCGGTCGCGCCGCGGCTGCTGTATGTGTGCAGCGCGCAGGATGACCAGTGGGCGGATCCCGCGTCCGAGTTCCTGGGATGTGTTGCGGCTTCACCGGCCTGGGAGCGGCTGGGGCTGCCCGGCCTTCTGGCACCGGACGCATATCCGGAACCGGAGGCGTTCCACCCGGAAGGACGCATCGGGTATCATCTCCGCGCCGGCGGGCATGCCCTGCATGCGGACGACTGGGAGCGCATCCTCGACTTTTGGGACAGGCATGCGCGGTAGAACGCATCTGTTTCCGTCCGTCTGATGACGCCGAACCGCAATCACGCTTGTCCGGCGGTGAAGAAGGTCAGTTCTCCTGCTTGAACAATGGCATGGTGTAGACTTGGCCCTGCATCGCAAAGCCCATGCGCTGCAGGTATTCCCCATGCGTCCGCGAGCCCGCGGTCGCTCGCAGGTGCTTCACGCCGAGAAGCGCCAGCCGCTTGCTGCAGGCGCCGAACAGGAAGCGGGCCGCCTTGTAGTCGCGATATGCGGGGATGACATAGTCGAGCTCGATGTCGAGGGTGCCATCCGGGTCGAGGCTGCCGAGGAACAGACCCGCAATGGTCATGTCGCGCAGGATGTAAAAGCCGATCGTCCTGTGGCCGTCCCTTGCGGCCAAGCCATCGCCCGCAGTCGTATCTGCCGCGGTCGCTTCCGCCGGGAGGGCATGCCGGGACGCGTCGAAGGTGGGGAAAAACCGCGCGATGTCCGTCTGATGGAACTGCAGGAAACGCGGGAGATACAGGTCGTCTGGACGAACCTCCAGCAATTCGAAGGTTTCCTGCGTGCGGTAGATGCGGATGAGGAAATACGCGTTGATCAGCACGATGACCGCATTGAAGCCGCCGACCGGATACGCGCCGATCAGGAAGCCGTACACGGAGAAGATGAGACTTCCGGCGGTATTGATCCAACGGAGCCGCAGCAGCGACTTCATCAGCAGGGAGATGGCGACAACCAGCGAGGCCAGGTAGCCCAGCCATTCGGTCCACGGGATTCCGAGAAACATCAAGATACCTCCTGTGTGGCACGCGCCCCTTGAAAGGCTCGCCGCACCGATGTTCACAGGATGATTATACCCAATATCGCGCGGCTGCATGACACCGGCCGCCAAGTGCGCCGCACGTCGGAATGAACCGGTGCGTCGAACCGGCTGCGGGAACAAGCCTTGCCACGGGAAGCCCTGCGGTTCAGGCAGCCTTGTCCTGGCGCGCGATCCGCGTCTCGCGGCGGCTTGCCAGGATGGAGACCAGGATGCTGACGCCAAGAATGCCGAAGATGATGCCAACCGATGCGAGGATCGGAATCTCCAGCTTGAACATGAGGATGCACAGCTTCACGCCCGTGAACACCAGAATGGCCGCCACACCCTGCTTGAGGTAGCGGAACAGGTGGCTGAGGCGTTCGAGCACGAAATACAGGCTGCGCAACCCCATGACTGCGAACAGGTTCGAGGTGTAGATGACGAAGGTGTTCGTGCTGACGGCAAAAATGGCCGGGATGGAGTCCATCGCGAAGACAATGTCCAGCAGGTTCATCACCACCAGGACGGCGAACAGCGGGGTCGCGTGCAGCAGGCCGTTGACGCGGGTGAAGAAGCGGTCGTTCTCGACCGTCTCCGTTACGGGAATGAACTTTTTCATGACCTGCATGATCTTCGAGTTCTTGTGGTCGGCCTCCTCGTCCTCGCGCTTGACGAGCAGCTTGATGCCGCTGTAGACCAGAATGGCGCCGAAGACGTACAGCAGCCAGTGGAAGTGGTGGACGGCTTCCGCACCGATGAAGATGAACAGGAAACGCAGCACGATGACTGCGAGAATGCCCCAGTTCAACACGCGCTTCTGGTACTGCGCCGGTACGCCGAAGGCCCCGAACAGCACCAGGAAGAGGAACAGGTTGTCCATGGACAGGCTGAACTCGATGACATAACCGCCGAGGAACTCCATGGCGGTCGCCGGGCCCATCAGGAAGTACAACCCGACATTGAAGCAGATGGCCAGAAAAACCCACAGAAGCACACTGCTGATAGATTTCCGCATCGTCATGATGTAGCCCTCCGTTGCGAGCACGGTCTCGAACGATTGTATCAGAAGCGTGCGGAAAGAAACAGTTCATTTTTCTATTGAGTTGAAGAAAGCCTCCGGATCGATGAATCCGTAGCCGTAGCGGTTGTACGCCTTCGTTTCGCACAGGCGGTCGATGATGTCGTCATAGGCGATGTCCGGATCGATTTGCCAGGCCAGGGCGCACAAGCCCGACATGTAGGCGATCGCCCAGCTGAAGCCGCCTGTGGGCCAGAAACGGTAGACCGTGTCGCCCTCGTTGGCCGCCGTGGTCCGGTACCCGCTGGGGATGAGGGTGATGGATTTGGGTATCCGGGCGCCCTTTGCCAGCATCTCCGGCACGTAGTCATCCGCGTTGCCGCTGTCGCCGTTTGGCGGACAACCGCCGTAGGCGATCTGCCACTGCGCATCCAGGCCATTGGAGTAGTTCACGGCGATGCCTTCCCGGTTCGCCTGTTCCAGCACCTTGCGCCAGCGCTCCCATGCATCCTCGCCGATGGCATCGGAGATGGATGCCAGCCGTATCTTTTTCCCATCCGGCAGGGTGCGGTTGAATGCGATCAGTTCGTCCATCGCCCTGCAATAGTTGGCAGCGTTCTGCCCGTTGTCCGGCACCGCGAAATAATACAGCGAGGCTCCGGGCGCGACACCGCAGGATCGGCCCGCAATGAGCGACGCGCAGCTGATGCCATGGAAATGGAGTCGCCTGAAATCACCGGGCATGTCGGTTTCCCGATACGTCATGCTTCCCGCGAACTCATCATGGCCGGCAAGCATCGGCTTGTCGATGATCGCGATGGACACGCCCTCGCCGGTGATGCCTGCCCGGTGCAGGGCATCCAGCGCCGCGCCGCCGGATTTGGCGTCCTCCAGCCATGACTGGGGAGTAAAGCCGTCGGGAAGCGCCGTTGCTTCGGGCCACAGGGTGCGGGTGTCGTAGCACGTGTTCGCCAGCACATCCAGGGGGACCGCGGCCAGATCAAGGGCTCGCAGGTCGAGTCCGGATACGCCGTTGGTCTCATCCAGCCCAGGCAGCAAGGCAGCCAGCTTCTCAGCGCCGGAAGGCGGTTGCCCCTCCCAGTCGTCAAGATACCCCCCGGCGATTGTCAGGGTGGCTGTCAGGAAGGCGAGCACAAGAACGAGCAGCATGAATCCGGGGTGCTTCATCCGATACACGGCTTGATCCTCCCTGTGAACGGCCTGTCAGGCCCTGCGCCGGCGCAGCTGCACCACCTTGCCGGAAGCCGGGACAGTCCGGTCGCGGAGGCGGCGATGCTCCGAGAGCCATGGCAGCAGGCCGCGGAAGGACCATCCGGTCAGCAGGCCGGCCAGCACGATGAGCAGGTTGCCGGAAATTGTGCAGACATAGGCGGGAGAAGCGATGAACATTCCCTGGGCAAGGTAGCCGAGCGTGCCGGCAAAGGCCGGCAGGCCGCCTTCCGCAGGGGAGACGCCATGGTTGGCGATATAGGCGGCAAGAAAACCGAACAGCAGCCACAGGATGATGGCCGAGACGGCTGCGGCGCGCCTTGAACCCGTGTTCGGGCGACGCAGCAGAAACGCAAGGCCCAGCCCCGTTGCCGCCAGGAAAAGGACGGCGGGCATCAAGCCTGCCGCGGTGTCCGGCGAGAGGATGGGGACACCGGCCGATCCCGTCACGAACGCGTGCGGCGACTGCAAGACGGGCGATTCGGGCAGGCGGGACAGGGACAGGGTGAGGGGGGCGGTGATGCGCTCGACGAAGCAGGCCGTGCCTGCGAAGGCGAGACCGAGCACGATGCTGGCGAGATTGCGTCGCCGGGCATCAAAGGGAAGATGGCGCGTGGATGCGGCATCACTGCGTCGCCTTGCGGGCTGGATCGCCGCGAGCCCCTCCCGGCGCGCCTTCACGAAGGGAAGCACCAGCAGGACGCCCGCCGCGAAGCCTGTCGCCTCGCCCGGCATGCCGAGCAGCGGGCTGATCAGGAGCCCGGAGAGAAGCCAGAGCAGCAGCATGGTCGGTTCGCTGATCCAATGATGGTATATGGGACACGGCTTCTGCAGCAGCGGGATGAGGGCGGCCAGTATGCCGATGGGCAGCCATTTGAGCAGATTGGCGAGCAGACCCGCGCCGGTGGCGAGGTGCTGCGCCAGCTGATTGCTGACATGCAGCCGGTGCAGCAGCAGGTCGAGCAGCACCGCGCACAGCCAGGAGAGAATGATCAGCGCGAGGGGATGCATTCCGCGGGCTGTGGGCCATTGCCGGTTCGGAATGACATGGTGGGCGCTGTCGTCGGCGGGGGTGTGCGAGCGGTCTGCGCCATGCTGGAGAAGGACAACGCGGGTATCGCCCGGCGTGCGGATGCGGCCGGATATGGCGGGGTGTCCGCCAAATGGCAGGATGACGGTCGAATCACCCATTCCCGTTTCCTCTCTCGCCGTGAGAGTCATACGGCCACCCGGCCAGGGGAACGCTTGTCTCCCGGTGGGTGGCCGTACTCAATCTTACCACGACCGCACGGACTGTAACAGCGCATGCGGCGGTTTTCTGCCGGCCTGGTCCGGCATGGCCCGGGTCAGTCCGCCCGGATGACGATGGTCTCCGAATCGATGCCAAGCACGCTGCCGCGCACGGTGGATCCGCGCATCACGGCGCCCTCGGCCGTGTAGGTGCCCGGTGACGTGACGCGGGCGTAGTAGGTGATGGTGCGGTTGAGGTTCCAGTCCCGTCCGACGGTGAAGTCGGCCTGCTGGCCCTCGAAGCTGCGGTACCAGAATCCGGCCGGGGGTCGGATGCCGTACTGCCACGGGTTGTCGACCGCGGTGAGGCCCGCGGGCAGGAAATCGGAAATTTCGTAGATGCTGTCCATCGCGTCGGAAGCGATGTCCCAGCTCAGGTCGATCCGCACGAGGTCGTCCATGGCGAATGTGTTCGCCCGCTCGCCCGTCGCGACGCTGTAGTATGTGCGGGTCAGGCTTACGGCCTTCTCGTTGCCGACACCCTCCATCGGGGCGGTGAAGGTCGACGAGACGACACCGGAGCCGGACACACCCGAAATCGAGAGCTCGCCGGCCTTGGTCGAGGGAACCGTGATGAAGGCCACGGCGCCGTTTGCGAGCGACTCGGTCGTCGCCTTGCCAAGCCATGTCCAGGTGAAGGAAAGCGTCGCGACCGGCAGCGTCCCGAAGCGGGTTGTGGTCCACAGCAGGTCCTCGATGCCGGTGTAGACGTTGCGGGAGGGGTTGTTCATCACGTAGGCATGCAGGCCGTCGGCATCGGGCAGGCGCAGCGCGGCGGCCGCAACCGACGCAAGCGCGGTCAGCTGCAGGTTTTCATCCTTGTCTGCGGAAACCTTGAGCCGGATGTACGGATCGGATTTCTCCAGGAGCTTCGTGATGTTGCCGTCCCACAGGGCGCGCGCCGAGGGCAGGTCGCCGACCGCCTCCAGGCCCAGGATCGTGAACAGGGTGTCCTCGGCCGGGGCGTTCTCGATGGAGGCCGCGGTCGAGAGCTCCGACAGCACGGGCTCGCCCAGGCGGGCAAGGCCATAGAGCACGGCGGCCGGCGGCGCATCGGACAGATAGAGCTTGTTGTAGTAGAAGGCGCGCAGCAGCTCGGTGTTGCCGTTTTCCGCGAGCATGCCCGTCAGCAGGGCGGTCATGCGCAGGTCGCCCGGTGCGTACGGCAGGATGCCGTAGCTGCCATCCTCGCGCCGGTAGGTGTTGGTGTCGACGGTTTCGGGCTCGAACAGCCAGCCGGACACATCCCCGCCGTCACCGGCGCCCTGCCGGATCAGCTCGTTGAGCCGGCGCTGGGCGGATGCGGCCACGAGCCGCTGGTCGAGCCGGTGTCCGCCGCTCCAGGCAAGGCCGTACAGGGTTTGCAGCAATGCGGCGCGTTCCGGGTCGGCCACGGCAAGGCGCGTCAGCCCCTTGGTGCCGGCGGGCACCGTCATGCCGTTTGCCAGCGGCACCTGCACGGTTTTCTGCATTTCCCGGTAGGAGTCGACAACCGTCACGGTGCGTTCCACCGCGTCCGTCCGGCCGGAGGCGGAAACCGCCTTGAGGATGAAGCGCCAGGTCCCTGTGGGCAGCTTGCCGAGCGGGATGTTCACCCGTTCGAACGCCTTGGCCGTGACGGTGCGGTCGAGCGAGGGCAGATCGGGGGAGGTCACGTTGAAGGTGACGGCCTCATCCTCCCCGAGGGCGGTGCCATAGGCCGTCAGTCCCACGGAGGGTTCGTCGCCCGTCAGATATGTGGCGTTGAGGGTTTCGGACAGGAAGAAGGGCAGGCTGACAATGGCGGAACCTTTCCCGACGCCACCCTGCAACGCGCCGGAGATGCCCGAGACGCTCACGCGCCAGTCCGTGATGTTGTCCGGCAGGTCGATCGTCAGGGTGCCGGTGCCTGTGGCGTCCAGGGTCGCGGTGTGGAAATACGCCGTGTCGCGGAAGTCGCTGCGCACCACATAGGAGGCAGCGGCAGTCATGCCGCCTGCAAAGGTCGCCTTGGCGGGCATTTCTCGGGCCATGTCCATGGCTGCCGCCGAAGGGGCGGGCATGGCGGCCGATTCGGAGAAGGCGATCGCCATGCCGTTCCGTGCACCGTAGGAGGGGTACACCCTCCTTGCGTCGCCGGCGCGGCGGAGAATGCCGTTGTCCATCCAGCCGTAGAGCGAGGAGAGGACGTCGAGGTACTGGTCGGAGAGCTTGAGCAGCGCTTCGTCCACCAGCGCCACGTTGATGGTGGCGGGAACCGGGTTGCCCTTGGGGTCCTTCGCATGGATGGTCAGGGTGGCGGTGTCGCCGGGACGGTAGCTGTCACGGTCCGTCGTGATGTCGAAGGAAAGCCGCTTCTCCTCGGAGTCGTAGGCGATGCTGCCCTGGGCGGCATGGTAGGCCTTGCCGTCGAACAGGACGCCGTCGAGCGAGAGGTTCGGCGCCATGGTGTCCTCGAACACCGTTTCATACCGGGTGCCGTTGGTTACGGTCCAGGACTGGATGCCCTTCCAGGAGGCGACGAACAGCGTGCGTCCGGAAAGCGCCGCCTTGTCGCTGCGCTCCAGTTCGGCCTTCACGGGTTCGCCGTCGCGGTAGGCGCTCTTGTCGGTGGACAGGTTGTACCAGGTGCCCCTGTCCGGATACCCGTAGTAGCTTGAATGCCAGGTGCTGAAGGTCATCGGGCGGTTCTCGCGGTCGACGGTCCGCAGCTCGGTGGTGTACTGGCCCTCGGAGCCGGCGGGAATCGGGAACTCGAAGGTGCCCTTGCCGTCCGGACCGGTCGTGATGGTGCCGGTGGCTGCGGTCTCCTTCCGTTCGCGGTATTCGTACCGCGGCACGACGACCTTGTTGACGAAGTCGTAGGTTTCGCCCATCTCGACGCGTTCCCATGTGGTGACGGTCGTGACGGCCTCGAAGACCTGCCCGGCGACCGGCGTGCCATGATAGTCGTCATTGTCGGTTTCGGCGTCGTTGAGGGTGGTCAGGTCGATGTTGTATGCGTTGACCGTCACGCGCCCGGTGCCGGGCTTCGTCTTGTCGATCGGACCATCGGTGACGGGCTTGCCGTCGGCACCCACCATCTCGCCGGTCACATCGGCACCGATGCGGTTCATGAACGGGCGGACGGCGGCGCTGGCGCTCACCTCGCCTGTCTCGGGCAGATCGGCCGTCGCGTAGAAGGAGGCCCAGAGCTCGCCCTGGTAGCCGTCGAGGTACTTGGCGGTGAACGGCACCGCAAGCTCGCCCTTCATGTTCGTTTTTCCCTCGCCCGTGATGCTGTCGTTGGGCAGGTTCAGCGTATAGCGGATGGTCTGGTTCGCGACCGGCGTGCCGTCGAAGAAGGCGGCCTTCACCGTGAAGACCGCGGTGTCGCCGGGGAACAGCGCATTCTTGTCGGCGGAGACGGAGATTTCCCAGGCGGGTTTCTTGTAGTCCTCGACCGAGAAGCTGGAGGTGGCCACCACCACGTCGCCCGCCTTGACGGAGAGCGTGTAGTAGCCGGGATCCAGCGCGGGCAGGTCGAGGCTGCCGTCCCAGAAACCGTTGGCGGCGGGCAGCGTCGCCGCGAGCAGCGGCTGCTGCAGCATGGGCAGCCAGCACGAGAACCGGCTGTCCGCCCAGGGCATCATCCAGCCGCCCTGCGCGATCTCGACGGTCACCTCGGACGGGGAGACGCCGGTCAGGCGGCTGCGGGCGAAGCCCCAGAACCGGACCGTGTCGGAGGGCTTGTAAAGGGTGCGGTCCATGCCGGCATAACGCCAGTAGTCGCCTTCGCCGGACGAACCATAGCCGTAACGCGTCTTGGCGCTGCTGCCGGTACCGGTTGTGGAGACGGAAGGATACCCGCTGTCGAAGATCGTGACGGAGCCATCGGCGCCCGTGATGCGGAAATACTCCGTCCGGTCGCCCTTCGGTGCGGTGGAGCCGGTCTTGTCGATGACGGCCAGGCCGTTGGTGTCGGTTTTTGCCGCAAGGCCCGTCAGGTGGCTCGAGACGGTCGCACCTGCCTCCGCGCGGCCCGTCCTGGCGTTGTTGACCCAGAACAGCAGGGTGTCCTCGTCCTCGATGAACCAGGCCGTCGTGTCGGTCACCTGCAGCAGGGCCTGCGCCTTGAGCGGCTTGTCCTTGGCGCCCGCCGACAGCTCGATGAGGTAGAAGCCGGCCGGCAGCACGTCCGGCAGGTCGGCATAGCGAAGGAAGTCCGTCGAGAAGTCGAGGGTCTTCGTGAAGGAAAGCGTCTTGGCAAGTCCCCTGGTGTCGATGCGGTTCTGCGACCAGGACCACCAGGCCCAGGAGGGCACCGTGTCGCGCGTGTCGAGTGCCGCGAGGAAGGCGGCATCGTCCGCGAAACGGTAGACGTCCACGCCCAGGTCGGCCTTGTTGTCCTGCAGCAGGGAGGCGGGCAGGCTGATGTCGAAGGGAATCACGGTCTTCTCATCCGTGCGCGACTCGAGCCATGCGCTGCTGATGTTCAGGTAGCCGCCGTCCGGATTCGCGGAGGCGGATTCGTCGGGGTTCGTCTCGAATGAGAACACGAGGTCGGCGGTAAGCTTGTCCTCCGTTCCGGGGAGCGGAAGCCCGGCCTTGACGGTCACCTTGTAGAGGGTGCCGGCGGCGAGGGGCGTGCGGGGAACAAACGCGACCGCGTTGCCATGCGTCTCGAAACGGCCGTCCACCTTGGGGGAGATCTCGAAGAAGCGGCTGTCGAGCGTGACGCCCGGATGGGTGAAGTACACCTCGATGCCCGTGTCGACCGGCACGCCGGAGCTTTGGTCCGCCGGCAGCGTGCCGACAATGCCCCAGTCGCGACGTGTCTGGAAGGCGAAGGTGACCACCTCGCCATCCGAGGCGGTGAGGTCGAAGAAGTACAGCGTGTTGGCGGAAAGCGGCAGCAGCGGCCGGATGCGCAGGACATTGCCGTCCGTGGGCTCGATGGTGAAACCGATGCCGTCACGGGACAGGCCGGCGCCGCCAGTGGTGGTGGCGGATGCGGCGGAAGGGGATGCCGATTCGGCAGCGTCACCGGATGCGGCCACAGCGGACGTGCCGGCGGGTGCGGCCGATCCGGCACGTCCGGCGCGCAGGCGCAGCCGGCCGGAGATCGCCTCGAGCAGCCGGGCCGCCTTCTCCCCGGTGTTCCCGGTTCCCTCAAAAGCGGAGCGCTCCGCTTCGGGCAGGGTCAGCAAAAAAGCCGAACCGGGAGCAACGCCCGTGCGGTCCGACTGGTCCGCTTGCATGGCGTATCCTTTCCGGTAGGTGTCGGCGCTGGCCTTCAGCGTCGGAGAGAAGGGGTTGCCAATCCAAAAGGCCGGTATGGCCAGAGCCATGACCAGAACAACGGCTAACAGGCGTTTCATGTTGAACCTCCTTGGGGTGGCGGCAACGGTGCCGCACACGACTCATGCCCATAGGACGAAGCGGCGGCCGGATCGGTTTATTGTTTTTCGGCAACCGATACAATTCAGGACAAAACCGGCGGATCGGCGAGGCGGGGCGGGGCCTGCCGGGTGGTAGAATGACGGTGGTACCGAAACGGCGGCGGTGCGGATCATGCCGCAAGTCATGCCGGCGTCGGGCGGGAACCGTGGAGGGACGGCTTATGAAGGAGTTGGAACCGCTGCAGCAGGGATATCGTGAACCGGCGGGCGTCCTGCCCGTGTTCGACGGTGCCGGGGTGCTGGTGGCCGGAGGCGGAACGGCCGGTGTGCTGGCCGCGGTCGCCGCGGCGCGGGAAGGCGCGGATGTTTTGCTGGTGGAGTCCTTCGGCGCGCTCGGCGGCAGCGCGACGATGGCGCAGGTGACGCCGATGATGAGCCTGCAGATGGCGGATGCACCCGACTTTTCGGGCATAGGCGCCGAGATCGACCGCCGCATGCGGGCGCTGGGCAGCGGTGCTTCCTCGGGGGGGACGGTCTGGTTCGATCCGGAAATGCTCAAGTTCGTGCTCGAGGAAGTGGCGCTGGAGGCGGGTGTCCGGCTTCTGTACCATACGGCGGTCGTGGATGCGGTCGTCCGTGACGGCGCGATCGTCGGCGTCATTGTGGAGAACAAGGCCGGCCGCGGTGTCATCGAGGCCGGTCGGGTGATCGACTGCACAGGTGACGGGGATGTCTGCGTGCGCGCCGGGGCGGGGTACGAGAGCGGACATCCGGAAACCGGCAGGAACCAGCCGATCTCCGTCCGCTACGAGATGGCGGGCATCGACCTGGCCCGGTTCGCGGCATGGCTCGCGACGATCGATCCCGGCTTTGCCTGCGAGCTGCCCCTGCTGCATGCGGCATCGGTCTGGAACACGGCCTGGCCGCTGGTGCCCGTGTTCCGCAAGGCATATGACGAAGGCCGGCTGACATGGGAGGACGGCCTGTACTGGCAGGTCTTCGGCATCCCCGGAAAACCGGACATGCTGGCGTTCAACTGCCCGGAGATCTTCGAGGGTGTCAACGGCGTGGACCCCAAGGACCTGACACAGGCGCAGATCACCGCACGCAAGGCCATCCTGCGGCAGGTGCGGTTCTACCGGGAAACCTTCCCGGGCTTCGAACGGTCGTATGTCGCCGGTGTCGCCCCCATGGTCGGCGTCCGGGAGTCGCGGCGCGTCACCTGCCGGTACCGGCTATCCGATGAGGATGTGCTGCTGCGCCGCAAGTTCCCCGATCATGTGGCCCGGTCGAACTATCCCGTCGACGTGCACGGCGCGCATCTGGAAAATCGCGAGCTCGGCGGGCGTGAGGCCGATCCGCTGCCGTGGTACGAGATTCCCTTCGGATGCCTGGTCGTGGCGGACGTGGACAACCTGCTGGTCGCGGGCCGGTGCGTCGGCGCCTCGTTTGCGGCGCAGGCCTCCCTGCGGGTGCAGCCGACCGTGCGGGCATTGGGCGAGGCGGCCGGCATCGGCGCGGCGCTTTCGCTGGCGCGCGGCATCCCCCCGGCCCGCATCGACGGCGCCGAGGTGCGCGCGCGGATGATGGCGTGCGGGGCGAGATTCTGACCTGCGTTCGACAGCGGTTGTCCTGCGGGGCGAGATTCTGACCTGCGTTCGACAGCGGTTGTCCTGCGGGCGTTGCGGGCGTTGCGGGCGTTCAGTAGATGGCGCGTCCCGCGAGCTTGTAGTCGGCGATGCCCAGCTTGCGCACGATGTCGATGCCATACGGGCACCTGGGCGTGCAGGCGCCGCACTGCGTGCAGCGGTCCGCCTTGATATCCAGCGCGTCGTAGGTCGCGCGCGCCAGGTCGCGGTTGCCGAACCAGAAGCGCAACCGCTCGCGCAGCGCGTATTCCGCCGTGTCGACGACTTTGCCGTCCGCCATCTGGCGGTCGTACCAGCCCTCGAGCTCGAAGACGCGCGGCAGGTCGATGCCCTCGGGGCAGGGAAGGCACAGGCCGCATTGCCGGCACACATAATTCCCCAGCTCGGGCGACTCGCGGTACAGGCGCTCCTTGTCCGCCTCCGTCATCGGTTCGAAGGAATCGGCGAAGCCCAGGTCGGCTTCCAGCATCGTGTGGGTGTTGATGCCGGCCACGACGACCGATGCCGGCTGGCTGAACGCATATCGGAAGCCGGCCGCCGCCGACCGGTACAGCAGGCCGTCCGCGATGGGTTTCATCAGGATGACGGCTGCGTCCTTCTCGCGGGCCAGCGGCAGCAGCGTGCGCTCGATGTCCGGGAAGTTGAACCGGTCGTAGTGGTTGATGGTCGCCATGACAGCCTGGAACGGGTACCGGCGCAGCGCCTCGATGAGCACGCCGGGGTGCCCGTGCATCGAGATGCCCACAAACCGGGCCTTGCCCTCCCGGATGGCCTGCTCTGCACCCGCCACCGCGCCGTCCGGCGCGAGGATGGCGTCGAGCTCCGCCATGGAGCCGACCGCATGCATCAGCAGCATGTCCACATGGTCGGTCCGCAGGTTCTCGAGGCTTCGGTCAAGCGAGGCCAGGCACCCCGCCTTCGAGCGCTCACCCGTCTTTGTGACGAGGATGAACTCCCCGCGGCGATGACCGACCGCACGGCCGATCTTGCGCTCGGATTCCCCGTCGCCGTAGCTCGCGGCGGTTTCGATGTAGTTGCCGCCCGCGTCGAGATAACGGTTGAGCAGCGATGTCGCTTCCGAGAGCGGGATTTCGAGCAGATGGAAGCCGCCGAAGCCGAGGATGGATGTGGAAAGGCCGGTGTTGCCGAATCTGCGTTTTTCCATGATTCCTCCCGTTGTGCGTGGGCTATCCGGCTGGACCGCGCCATGCGGCCGTTCCGTGCGACCTGTGGCCGAATGCCTGCCCTGGTTCCGTTCGGATCATACTTACCCGGATGCGGCCTGTCAACCCGGGGGAGTTTTCTTTTTGCGCGCCATCATGTAAAGTATAGGCAGTGCGCGGCGGTGCGGCCGCACATGCGGCGGACGGAAGCGGACGCTTGTCGCGGGAGGCGGAAGCTGGCCGCAGGGTGCGGATGCTTGTCGCAGGCAGTGGACGTGATCGCATGAGGCAGGCGTTTGCCGCAACTTGTACGGATGTGCAGACAGGAATGAAACGCAAGACAGGAGACATGGATATGGGAAAAGACATGCAGGCCATCAGGGCGGCCATCGAAAGCGGAAAAACGGCCATCGGCATCGAACTCGGTTCCACCCGCATCAAGGCGGTGCTCATCGGGGAGGACCGGTTCCCGATCGCATCCGGCGCGCACGATTGGGAGAACAGCCTGGTCGACGGCATCTGGACCTACAGCCTCGAGGCCGTCTGGGCGGGCATCCAGGACAGCTATCGCAAGCTGGCGGAGCAGGTGAGGAGCGAGTATGGCGTCGCCCTGTCGACGACGGGCGCCATCGGTTTTTCCGCGATGATGCACGGCTACATGGTCTTCGACAAGGCCGGCAACCAGCTGGTGCCATTCCGCACCTGGCGCAACAACCTGCAGGGCAAGGCGTCCGAGGCGCTCACCGCACTGTTCGACTACCCCATTCCGCAGCGCTGGAACATCGCGCACCTGTACCAGGCCATCCTCAACGGGGAGGCCCACGTTGGCGCCATCGACCACCTCACCACGCTGGCCGGGTATGTGCACTGGCAGCTGACAGGCCGCAAGGTGCTCGGCATCGGCGAGGCCTCGGGCGTGTTTCCGGTCGACCTGGCGACGAAGCGGTATGACGCCCGCATGCTCGCGCAGTTCGATGCGCTCGTCGCCGACAAGGGATATGCCTGGAAGCTGGGCGGCATCCTGCCCGACGTGCTGCTGGCCGGTGAACCGGCCGGCGCGCTGACCGCCGAAGGTGCGGCGCTGCTCGATCCCACCGGCACCCTCAAGGCCGGCATCCCGCTTTGCCCGCCCGAAGGCGACGCCGGCACCGGCATGGTGGCGACGAACAGCATCGCCGAGCGCACCGGCAATGTGTCCGCCGGCACCTCCGTCTTCGCGATGATCGTGCTGGAGAAGGCACTTTCGAAGGCATATCCGGAGATCGACCTGGTCATGACGCCCGCCGGCGCGATGGTCGCCATGGCGCATTCCAACAACTGCAGCTCCGACCTCGACGCGTGGATCGGCCTGTTCGGCGATGCGGCGAAGGCGATGGGCGCGAGTTTCACGAAGCCGCAGCTGTACGACACGCTGCTCGAGCTGGCGCTGACGGGCGATGCCGACTGCGGCGGCCTGCTGGCGTACGGCTACCTGTCCGGCGAGCACATGACGCACTTCGAGGAGGGCCGGCCGCTGTTCGTCCGTTCCTCCGACAGCCGGTTCACCCTGGCCAACGTCATGCGCACCCACCTGTTCACCGCGCTCGGCGCGCTGCGCACGGGCCTGGACATCCTGTTCGACAAGGAAAACGTGCAGGTCGACGCGATCATGGGCCACGGCGGCTTCTTCAAGTCGCGCCAGGTCGGCATGCCGGTCATGGCGGCCGCCACCCACACGCCGATCGCCGTCATGGAAACCGCCGGCGAAGGCGGCGCCTGGGGCATCGCCCTGCTGGCATCGTTCATGGCCACAAAAGACGCCGGCGAGACCCTCGACGCGTTCCTCAACCGGCGTGTCTTTGCCGGTGCGAAACGGGAGACCGTGCAGCCGAACCCGGCCGATGTCGCGGGCTTCAACGCTTTCATGGAACGCTACCGCAAGGGGCTGCCGATTGAGCGGGCCGCGGTGGAGAACCTGCGCTGAGCTTGTACGCACAGGTCCGATACAGAAACTGACGAAAGGAAGCCGGTCCGTTCTGCGGGCCGGCTTTTCCGCACCCGGCGGGCTGTTCCGCCGGGCTTGTCCGGCCCGGCAGGTGTTCGGCCTGCTGCCTATGACATGGCGGACTGTTCGGCCGGGTTTCCCCGATGTGTCGGCTGTTCAGCCGGGAACTTTCGTTGTGCCGCTTCCGGGGTGCCGCCGATCCCGCTTGTGCCCGTACATGGCGCGATCCGCCTCCCCGATGGCGGCGTCGACATCCTCGGCCCGCTCGGCATACCCGGAGCCCACGGAGAAGGACAGGGGCTCCGGCAGGCCGGATTCATCCGGCTTGAGATGGGTCTCGCGTTCGAGCAGCTCAAGCATGCGGGCATGGATGGACTGCTTCTGGTGGGGGTCGCAGCCCTGCGAGACGATCAGGAACTCGTCACCGCCGATGCGGATGAGGCTGTCCTCGGTACGGATGCCGCGCAACAGCGTCATGGCCATGCGCTGGAGGTACCTGTCGCCGGTCGCGTGGCCGTACAGGTCGTTGATGCCCTTGAGGTTGTCCAGGTCGCACAGGTGGAACGCGACGGGATAGGCCAGCTTCGGCCGGAGCGAATCGGTGAAGTAGCGTCGGTTGAACACACCGGTGAGCGAGTCGTGGTGCCGCTGGAAATCGAGCGCCGAAACCGTGTTGCGGTACGAGCGCTCATGCCGCCAGATGCGCTGCAGCATCAGGCTGACCGTCAGGACCAGCATCGCCCGCAGCCAGATGGTCGGCTCCAGGCTGCCGCGCAGCACCAGCTCGATGAGCAGGTGGGATGCGGCGAACACCCCGCCCAGCAGCATGGTGTATCGCGGCGTGCGGGAGGCGCACCAGGCAATGGGGACGTAGAACAGATGCGTGTAGAGCCTGTCCGTGCCAAGCAGCCATGCGCACAGGAAGGCCGCCGCCAGCGTGGCGAGGCCGACGGGAAGCAGCATGGTTTCCTGGCGTCTGCGAAGCAGGTGCATGGGGGCCTCCTGCAAGGCGGTTCCGGATGGGAGACAGGCCGGCGGGAACCGGGAACCGGGGAGCGATCGGGCCGGCGGGAACCGGGTGCCGATGAGCGGTCACCCCGGAGATCGGGCTTGCGCGATGTGCGGAAGTCCGGATGAATCCGGTTGGATTTACCCTTCCCGTGCCTGTTGAAGCACCGGACCCGTCGGATGGGAGAGGACACGATGAGGGAAGGCACATGAGCCGGGAAGGGAGCGCGTGTCGACAGATGGGGCCGGGAAACGGTAGGATAGAGATGCCCGCCACGCGGGGGATGGAGACGCCCGCCATGCGCGGGTGATCAACCCAGCCATCCGTCCCCGACCCAGATCGCGTCTCTGAAGGGAGCAACCGCCATGATCCGCCTGCTGCACACCTCCGACTGGCATATCGGCCGCACGCTGTACGGCCGCAAACGATATGAGGAGCATGCGCTGTTTCTCGACTGGCTGGTGGACACGCTGGCACGCGAGCAGGTCGACGTCCTGCTCGTGGCGGGCGACGTGTTCGACACCGTCGCTCCCACCAACCGCGCACAGGAGCTTTACTACCGGTTTCTGCACCGCGCCGCGGCGAGCGGGTGCCGTCATCTGGTCGTCACCGGCGGCAACCACGACTCGCCGTCCCTTCTCGACGCGCCGAAGGCGCTGCTTTCGGCCCTGGATATCCATGTTGTCGGCGCCGCAACCGAAACGGCGGCGGGTGAGGTGCTGGTGCTGCGGAACGCGGCCGGTTCGCCGGAGCTGATTCTCTGCGCCGTCCCGTTCCTGCGGGAACGCGACCTGCGTTTTGCGGAAGCGGGCGAAAGCCCGGATGACAAGGAGCGGAAGCTGACCGATGGCATCCGCCGGCATTATGCCGAGGTGACGGAGGCGGCGCTGGAGATGCGGCGGCGCTGTCTCGGGGAAACCGGCGCGCCGGCGCGGCTGCCGATCGTCGGCATGGGGCACCTGTTTGCGGCCGGCGGCCAGGTTGCGGAGAACGATGGCGTCCGGGAGCTCTATGTCGGTTCGCTGGCCCGCTTCCCGGCAGGTCTCTTCCCGGACTGCTTCGATTACCTCGCGCTGGGGCACCTGCATGTACCGCAGCAAATCCATGGCGCCGTGCCGGCGCGATACAGCGGCTCGCCGCTTCCGATGGGCTTTGGCGAGGCGGAACAGGCCAAACGGGTGCTTCTGGTAGCGATCGATGAGGACGATGTGCGGATCGAGCCGCTTGCCATTCCCGTGTTCCAGACACTGGAGCGCGTGCAGGGCGACTGGGAGACCATTTCGGCTCGCCTGTCCGGGCTTGCCGCCACGCACCCCGACGCCTGGCTCGAGGTTGCCTACACCGGCGACGCCGTACTCGGTGATCTGCGCGAGCGGCTGGAATCCCTCGTCGCGGGAACCGGCCTCGAGCTGCTGCGCATCCGCAACGAACGGCTGGCGGACCGCACGCTCCAATCCTTCCGCGAGGGGGAGACGCTCGACGACCTCACCGACGCCGACGTGTTCCATCGCTGCATGGACGCAAACGGGGTGCCCGAGACGCAGCGCGCCGACCTGGAGCTGGCGTACCGGGAGATCACCGCATCCATCCTCGAGACGGACAGGCTGGCCGAATGAACGGCGGCACATCGTCACGACGGAGGCTCCGGCCGAATGAAGATCCTTGTCCTGCAGGGAGGATTCCATGCGCATCCTGAAGATCCGCTTCAAGAACCTGAATTCACTGGCCGGCGAATGGGAGGTTGACCTGTGCGACCCCGCGTATCGCGCAAACGGATTGTTCGCCATCACCGGTCCGACGGGCGCAGGCAAGTCCACCCTGCTCGATGCCGTCTGCCTTGCGCTGTACGGCCGCACGCCGCGCCTGAACCGCGTCAACAAGAGCGGGAACGAGATCATGTCGCGCCGTACGGGTGAATGCTTCGCCGAGGTGACCTTCGAGACGCAGGCCGGCACGTTCTGCTGTCTCTGGAGCCAGAACCGCGCCCGGAAGAAGCCCGACGGCGAGCTGCAGCTGCCCCGCCATGAAATCGCGGATGCAAGGACGGGTGCGTTGCTGGAAACCAAAATCCGCGATGTCGCCGACCGGATCGTGGAAGTGACCGGCATGGACTTTGACCGCTTCACCAGGTCGATGCTGCTGGCGCAGGGCGGGTTCGCCGCCTTCCTGCAGGCTGCGCCGGAGGACCGGGCTTCCATCCTCGAGCAGATCACCGGCACCGACATCTACAGCGTCATCTCCATGCGTGTCCATGAGCGGAACGCCGCGGAGCGGAAGGGGCTGGAGCTGCTGGATGCGGAGCTCGGCGGCATCCGGGTGCTCCCGGAGGCACAGCGCATGGTGCTGGAACAGGAGCTGGTGACGCGGAATGCCACGGAAGAGGAGCTGAAGGCACGCCTCGACGCGCTGGCGCGGCAGGCTGCCTGGCTCGAGGGGCTCGACCGGCTCGAATCCGAAATGCAGCAGCTTGCCGGACGGCAGCAGGACCTCGAGGCGCGGACCGCCGCGTTCGAGCCCGAACGGATACGGGCACAGCGCGCCGCGCGTGCCCTGGAGGCCGCACCGGAGGCGGCCCAGCTTGATTCGCTGCGGAACGAGCAGGCGGCGGACGGGCTGCAGCTGGAGTCGGCCCGGACATCGCTGCCGGCATGCGATGCGGCGCTCCTTGTTGCGGATGCCGGCCTGCAGGAGAGGCAGGCGGCACGCGAGGCTGCCAGGGCGGCGCTGCAGGCGTTGCAGCCGCAGTTGCGCGAGGCGCGCCGTCTCGATGTCGAAATGGCGGCGCAGCGCGGCCCGCTGGCGGAGCAGGAACGGGTGCGGGATTCCGCGGAGGCGGAACGGGCGCGGTTGCTGGCGTTGCAGGAGCAGACCCGGGAGCGCCATGCCCTGGAGGCCGAGCACCTGCGGCTGCTTGAGGCGTCGCTGGCAGCGACAGCGGCCGATGAGGGACTCGTCGCACGGCTTGCCGGCATGCAGGCGCATCTGGACCATGCCCGCACCCTGTCACGGCAGCGGGCGGGAAGGGCCGGCGCACTGACCGATGCGGAGGCGTCGCGGTCGGCCTGCGAAACGGAGCTGAAGCAACGGGAGGCGCTGCTGGACGAGCTGCGGGAGCGGCTCGGGGCACGGCAGGAAGAGCTCGAGGCGGCATACGGTGCGGTACGGGATACGTTGGGCACGCTGCCGGCCGCAGGATGGCATGAGCGGCGGCAGCTGCTCGAGGCGCATGCGCGAAGCGCGGAAAAAGCGGCCGTCCTGGCTGCGGAAGCGGCTGGGGAGGCGGCGCGGCATCGGTCGCTGTGCGATGCGGTCACGGCAACCGGGCAGGAACGGATGCGCGTGCGCGCATCGCTCGAGACGGCTGAAGCGGGCCGGGAGGCGCAGCGCAAGCGGGTTGAGGACCTGGAGGAGAAGCTGGTGCTGCTGCGCCGCATCGCCGATCTCACCGAAGAACGGGACCGGCTGCGCGACGGTGCCCCCTGTCCGCTGTGCGGCGCCGTGCATCACCCTTACGCCACCGGAAACCTGCCGGTGGCGGATCCGGTGGAACGCGAGCTGGCGGATGCGCGGGAACGGTTCCGGCAGGCATCGGACGAGGTGGAGGCGCTTCGCCTGCGGGTCGGCACGCTGTCCGCCACACTTGTGCGAGCGGACTCCGACCGTGCCGCCTCCCTGGCCGCCCGTGCGGCGCTTGAGGAAAGGCTTCAGGCGGAATGGGCGGGCCTCGCGGACTCTTGGGCGGCCAGCGCCGCCCCGTTCCCGACGGCGGCGGCCGATGCCGCCGACATCGACCTGCTCGGCGATGCCGCCCTGCCTCCGCCGCCTTCGTCCAGCCTGCAAGCCGATGCGGCCGATGCGGCCGATGCGGCCGATGCGCAGGCTGCAGCGCGGCCGGCGCCCATGGCTGCATCGACAGAAGCATCCGCCGGCGCGGGCATCGGCGAGGACATGCCATGCATGGAAACGACGGGGTGTGAGGACCGCGCGAACAGCTTCAGGGACTATGCGGCGGCATGCGGCATGCGGCTCGCGGCGGTGGCGGAACGCATGCGCGCGGGTGTCGGGCATGAGCAGGAGGCGCTGCGGATCCGTGATGACCTGGACCGCATGCGCGAAGCGCTGGTCACGGCCGGCCAGGAAGCCCGGAATGCGCTTCACCGAATGGAGGCGGCCCGGCTGGAAGTGGAGCGGCTGATGCGCGAGTGCGACACCCTTGCGCAGGAAAGCCGCAAGGCCGCGCTTTCACTGCAGGCCGAGGCTGGCGTTTTCCTGGAACTTCCGGCCCCGGCTGTGGACGTGGATGCCGCGCAGACGGCCGACCGGTTGCTGGCCTGGCTTGAGTCCGCCATGCCGCAGCTGGAGGAGCGGGGGCGCGAGTGGCAGCGCAGGCAGACGGAAAAGCAGGCCTGCGTGCAGGCGCTTGCGCTGCTTTCCCAGCAGCTCGGACAGGTGACGGAACGGCTCGTCCAAACGGAGGCATCGCTGGAACAGTCCAGGAAGCAATGCGATGCCCTGCGGCTGGCGCTATATGCCGCGGAGCAGGCCCGGAACGCGCTGTTCGAGGGCGGATCGGCCGACACGGCGGAACAGGCGGCCGGAAAGGCCGTCGAGGACGCCGAGGCGGCGGTGGCATCGGCGTCTGCATCCCTTCAGAAGGCTCGTGGCGAGCAGGAGGCCTGCCTGGCGCGCATTGCCGACCGGGAGCGGACGATGTCGGAGCGGGCTGTACGGATCTCCTCCGTGGAAGCGGCATGGAACGCCCGTCTTGCGGCCCTCGGCTTCGCTGACGAGTCTGCCTGGCGCGAGGCCGTGCTGCCGGAGGAGGAGCGGCGGATGCTGGCGGAGCGTACCCAGGCGCTGGCACAGGAGGCGCACGCGCTTGCTGACCGCATACGGACGCTAGCGGCCGAACGGGACGCACAGCGTGCGCTGCAGCTGACCGAAGCGACGCTGCCCGCGCTGTCACAGGAGCGGCAGGCGCTGACGGAGGCGCGCGATGCGTTGCAGCGTGAAATCGGCGCCATGCGGCTGCAGCTGGAGGAGAACCGTCGGCTGCAGGTGCTGCTGGCCGAGCGGCTTGCGGCCAGGGAGATCCGGCAGGCGGCATGCGCCCGCTGGGCGCGGCTGCATGAGCTCATCGGTTCGGCGGATGGCAAGAAGTACCGCAACTTCGCGCAGGGACTGACCTTCGAGATGATGGTCCGGCACGCGAACCGGCAACTCGTCCGGCTCTCGGACCGATACCTGCTGGCGCGCGACGCGGCGCAGCCGCTGGAGCTGCTGGTCATCGACAACTACCAGGCGGGTGAGATGCGCAGCACGAAGAACCTCTCGGGCGGCGAGAGCTTCCTGGTCAGTCTGTCGCTTGCGCTGGGACTGTCGCACATGTCCAGCCGCAAGGTGCGCGTGGACTCGCTTTTCCTGGATGAGGGCTTCGGCACGCTCGACGAGGAGACCCTGGCCACCGCGTTGGACACGCTGGCGGGCCTGGAGCGCGACGGCAAGCTCATCGGCGTCATCTCGCACGTGACGGGGCTCAAGGAGCGCATTGCGACACAGATCCAGATCACGCCGCAGGCGAACGGGCGCAGCACGATCTCCGGCAACGGCGTGCGAAGGATCTCATGACGATCCGGCGAAGTCCACCTGCAGCAGCCCGTTCTCGAGCCGCGCCCCGACGATGTCACGTCCCTTGAGTGCATCCGGCAGGGCAAAGCAGCGTTTTTCATTGCGGATGGTGAGGTGGAGCTCGCCCTGCGTGCAGGCCAGCTCCATTTCCCGCTTGTCCGCAAACGGCAGGCTCACCTCCAGCCGGTGCACCCCTTCGTCCTGGACGACCCGGAAGATGCGGTCTCGTGCCAGCACCGCAGCGGCGTCGCTTTCTCCGTAAAAGCCGGAGACGGACCGCAGCACCGGCAGCGTCCGCAGCTCGTGCCGCTCCAGCGGCAGCGTGAACAGCGGCAGGTCGCGGAAGCTGTCCTGCAGCTCCGCCAGACCTGCGGCCTGCAGCCTCACCCACTGGTTGAAGTACCCGGCGAGCGCCTCATCCGGGTACACCTTGTTGACGATGACCGCGTCGACGTTGTAGTCGTACAGGTGCAGCCACGTGTAGTTGCGTTTCGTCTCCTGGATGACGATGCGTTCCGGTGTGGCGACGATGCGCAGGGAGGTGGCATCCTGATCGTGCAGCAGGCGCTGCAGCTGTTCGAGCCGGTTCATCAGGCGCTCGATGTCTGCAAACACGTCGTCCCGGGGCATGGGAATCTTCAGCGCCGTTTCCACCACGGGGCCGACCACCCTGGCAGCCTTGCGCTTCATCGGCATGACCTTCTCGAACAGGGATGCGAACATCTCCGGGAACTTCAGCAGCGAGAGGGTTTCGCCGGTCGGTGCGCAGTCGACGATGAGCACGTCGTACCGGTTCTGCTCGTGGATGTCCAGGATGCGCAGCAGCGAGAACAGCTCCTCCAGCCCCGGGAACACCAGCAGCTCCTCGGCCTCGAGACCTCCCTCCGCACGCGAGGTCAGCAGTTGCTTGAGATAGTCCCGCAGGTTGCCCCAGGCCCGTTCGCTCTCCTCGACCACGTCGATCTCCATGGCGTCGAGCCGGTCCGCCACAGGTGTGGGCTCCGCGCCCAGATACACGTCGAGGGAGTCTCCCAGGCTGTGTGCCGCGTCCGTGCTCATGATCAGCACGCGCCGGCCGCTGTCCGCCAGCCGGCATGCCGTTGCGGCGGCCACACTCGTCTTGCCGACGCCGCCCTTGCCCGTGAATAGTATGATGCGCATGTGGGCCTCCTGTTCGTCGATGCCTGTCGATGTCCGACAAGATCCGTTTGTTCCCAGAGGTCAGCCGATTGCTGCCTGCTCAGTCCTGGCCCCCGATGTCCACCTTGTGCACCCGTTCGGATGGTGCGGAACCCGTCACACCGGCAAAGCACCGGAACAGGTCCTGTCCCATGCGCGTGCAGGCCGTCAGGCATTCCCTGGTCATGGCGTCCATTTCCTCGCCGATCACCGCCAGATGCGGGCGCATGCCCTCCGGCGCCAGCATCAGGAAGGCCTCCCGATGCAGCTTGCCGGCCTCGATGAGCTTGTCGAAAAACTGGTAGCATGCTTCCTGTTTCATGTTGGGCTCCTTTCCTTCATCCGGACACCCTGGTCCGATACGCTGATCCAAAACCCTGTTCTGGTTCGCCATCCAGAACCCTGGCCCGGTTCGCTCGTGCGCACATCCCGGCCCGATTCGCCCATCCCGGCATGTCTATCCGGGTATCTTCTCAAGGTCGATCCGCAGCTGCGCATCCTCGAACCTTGCCCGTACCGCCCGGTGGTTCCGCAGTGCGCCGGGCAGCGGAATGCTGCGTTTGAAGTTGCCGATGCGCACGACGAGGTCCGTTCCGGTTTCGTGCAGCGCAACCGCATCCCTGGCCGCGCCGGGCAGGAACAGCGATACCCGCCATCCGTTCTCGGTCTGCTCGTACCGTTCGCCATGAAGGGCTTCCGGGACGCGGAACACATCCTTTCCGGCCAATGTCTGGTCGACCAGCCGATCGATGCCGGCCAGGCCGTTGAGATCGCAGTCGAACCAGGGGATGCGGTGGATGGGCATGCCGCTGAAGACCGCCTCGAGCTCGTCGAGGTACTGTTGCTGGATGCCGAGCCACTCGGCGAAGAACGGGTTGTCCATGTCCGCCGGCAGGATGCGGTTGATGTACAGTCCGTCCACCTGGTAGTTGTAGAGGTTCATGTACATGTAGTTGCGCTTTGTCTCCTCGACCACCATCTTCTCCGGCATGGCGACCAGCCGGACGGATGTTGTGTCGCGGTCCTTGAGCAGCTGCTGCAGCTGCGCCAGGCGCAGGTACATGCGCTCGATGTCGGTCATCGCGTGCCGGTCAGGCAGCTGCACCTTGAAGACGGTTCGCGAGATGGGGGACAGGACCCGCATGGCGAACTTGCCGACCGGGAAGAACTTCTCCATGTACCAGGACAGCAGCTCCGGAAATTTCAACAACGCCAGGGTTTCGCCCGTAGGCGCGCAATCGACGATGATGCGCTCGTAGCGGCCGTTTTCGTGCAGCTCGAGCAGCTTGAGCAGCGAGAACAGCTCGTCCATGCCCGGAAAGGCATTGAGGTCGAAGGCGTTCTGATCCGGAAGCCCGAAGGAGCCGAGCAGGTTTCCCATGGCGCGCTGCATGTCCGGAAAATCATGTGCCATGGCGTGGTTCGGATCGATCTCCAGCGCGTCGAGTCCTTCGGCGACGGAGACGGGCGTGCGCCCGATGGGCATCTGGAACAGGTCGCCGAGATTGTGGGCCATGTCGGTGCTGACAAGCAGCGTGCGCTTGCCCTCCTGTGCCGAAAGGCGGGCGTGGGCCGCCGCGACGCTGGTCTTGCCGACGCCGCCCTTGCCGGTGAAGATGAGGATGCGTGCCATGTGTCACCTGCTTTCCTGTGTCAAGCGCGTCTTCCGTGTCCGTGCACATGTGTGCCCTGGATGAGCTGCACGTCATGCCGGGTTTCGGCCTGTTGTTCGATTGGTGAATCATTCATCATACGAAGTATCGGGCGCAAGGTATGATCTCAAGCACGATCCGTCATTCGATCGCGATCCGGCGGACCTTCCGGGCCGCCTCTCCCTTCCTGTCGCGCTCCGCCTGCCGCAGGGCGGCCGTCACCTTGCCGGCCACCGTGGTGATCACCGAGATCTCTTCCGGCGTCAGCGCGGCAATCACCGTGCGACCGTAGCCCAGGAAGGTGTCGAGCATGCGGCGGAACTGCTCCCTGCCTTCGTCCGTCATCGCGATGGTGACCACCCGCTTGTCTTCCCGGCTGCGGATGCGCCGGACAAGCGATTTGCGTTCCATGCGGTCGATGATGCCCGTCGCGGTGTTCAGCGGAACGCCGACATACTCCGCGACCTGGGACATGTTGACGTCCGAACGCCGGTGAAGCAGGACCAGCGCGAGCATCTCGTTCTTCGGGCAGTCGAGCAGCACGCTTTCCCAGATATCCGGGGAGAGCAGCGCCTTGATCTGATCGAAAAAGTCGAATGCGAAGGGTTCAAGATGGTCGGCGTCCAGCTTCACAAATCATTCCTCCGACGAAGTAATTTTATTCTATACTCGAAATAAAAGCGTGTCAACCAAGTCGGAAAGGTCTTCTGCATCAACCCTGTCAGCCGCGCTCAAGCATGGCCGGCAGCTCGGACAGGCGTGTGATGTGGAAATCGGCATGGGGGCTGGTTGCCGCGGGATCCGGATCGAACAGGCAGGTGCGCATGCCGGCATTGCGCCCCGCCAGCAGGTCGATGTCGCGGTCGCCGACCATGACGGCTTCCTCCGGGTTCATGCCGTATCGCGTCGCCAGATGCAGCAGCGCGTCGGGAGCGGGCTTGCGGGGGAACGGATCCTCGCCGGTGATGAATCCGCGAAAGTCGCCGATCATGCCGAACCGTGTCAGATGCGCGATGGCCGATGCGCCGCGGTGCGTGTACAGGTCGTTGGTGCGGCCGGAGGCGCGGATGGCGGCGCAGACGGCCGCGGCCTGCGGGAAGGGCCGCATGGTCTCGCGCTCGGCCGTGTCCTTGAGGTCTCGGTAGCGTGCCAGAAAATCGTCCGCTAACCCGTACCGTTGCCTAACATGCTCATAGAGCGCACCGGCCGACTGCTTCATGATCGACAGCACGCTGTCGTAGGGTTCCACGATGCCCGCTTCGGACAGTGCCTGCATGAAGGCGCGGGTCATGGGCGGATAGGAGTCGATGAGTGTTCCGTCGAAGTCCCAGATGACGTGTCGGATCATGCCTCATGCCTTTCCCGTGGCGGCGCACGGCGGGGGATGGCTGTCGGTCTGAGTGGTCACGCCTGTGCGGGCAGCCTGCAGCAGCTGGCCATGTAGATGACAAACTCGTCTTCGCCGTCCACGCCGATGAGCGCGTCGATTTGCTGCTGGTTGTACGCCCCGATGCCGCAGACGCCGCAATCGACGGCGGTGGCGGCAAGGTACAGGTTTTGGCACACATGGCCGGCATCGAGCGCGATCACCTTGTGCGAAAGCGTGTCATATCGCCATTCGGAGCGGTAGGGGATGGCTGTCCATATGAAGGTGGCCGCGCCACCGGAGACAAATGGCTGGTTGTTTGCCGCCTGGGACAGCAACCGTTCGAACTCGTCGACGGAGGGGAGCGCCACCAGCTGGTGCGAAAGCGGCAGATACCGATACAGGCCCTCAGCCAGGCCTTCGACCGTGCGGACATACAGATAGGTCTCAAACGGATGGCGCGCTCCGCCCGAGGGAGAAGTGCGACGGAAGGGGGAATCGCCGGAGATGCCCTGCGTGGCCCATAGCAGGAAGGAGAGCGTCTCCCGCGAAAGCGGGTCATCCAGGGCGCCCCTGTAGCTGCGGCGTTTCAGCAGCGCCTCGGCGACCGGCATGGAACCGAGACCGGTCTTCAGCGGATCGGGCAGGTCCAGCAGTGTCGCGCCCTCCGGCACGGGTTTCTGCTGAGCCGGCATCGGCACTTTCCTGCGCTGGTCGGTGTCCGTGCGGGCCCATTGATCCCAGTCTCCACTCTTGAGGGTGGCTCGTTCCTTCTGAAACTTGTGTTCCATCGTGCTCTCCCTTTCTGTTGCCGGCGCGCGGCACCCTGCTGTGGCTGAGGGGCTTCGGCGCGCGGCGGGTTGGGTGTGTGCATGCGGCACGGTCACCGGCTCCAGTCGAACCTGTAGCTGCCCGTGTGATCCTTGCCCTCCACATGCAGGATATAGGTTCCCGGCTCCTCCAGCGTGACGGTGAATGCCGAGGTTGGTATGTCATTGCCCGTGTAGAGGTACACATCGGGGGCATCCTTGCGGGAGATCCGGGCGCCGATGCGCCCTGATTCGGTAACGATGTCCGCCTTGACCTCGACGGGCATGCCTTCCTTGACCTTGAACGCTGTTTCCTTGAACCCGGTGAAACGGCTGTAGGACATGGAGAGGCTGGTGGGCGTGTTGTCCTCCGTCGCCATGAGGACAGCCTGGGAACTGCGGGTGCAGCCGGACAGAACAAGTATTGCCAGCAGCAGGAGTGGCATCAGGCGGGGGGGTCGGTGATGTCGTTGCGTGTGGGGATGCAGCATCATGTCATGCAGCCTTTCCGATATCCCTGCGGGTCGAAACGCGGTGGTGCGGCGGCGATTTCGCCTCGGGACATCCTTCCGTTGATTGTGACCATGATACGCACGGCAGGACGATTTGCCTGCCGTGCCACCGTGGCCGCCCTCCCGCCGCCCCTCCCATGATAGGCCGGAAACCAAAGCCTGGCAAGACGCGGCGCATCGCGGGTGTGCGGCAACCCCGGACAGCGTGGCACACGGAGGTTGCCGCCGGTGCCCGCGACTTCCGGATGACGCGCCGGTTGGCGAAAAGAGAGCCCGGATCCGCTTTGGTCCAGGCTCTCCTTCTGTCATGCGGGGTGTGCGGCATGGCGGATGCCGCATGCGGTGTTCATTCCTGATATGGCTTGCCGGTGTCGATTTCGATCTGGCCGGCGCCTGCGTTCCAGACAACACTGAAGTTGAGCGCCCTGCCGATGTCGCGCAGCTTGAAATAGTTGCTGCCGCCGATGTTGTAGGCGGTGAGCGCCTGATCCAGGGCGTTGAGCAGCACCCGCGAGGTGGTGAGCGTTGCCGTCTTCGACCCGGCGGCTGTGGTGGCGGTGAGTTCGCCGCCGATGCTGACGTAGGGCGTGCCGGGTGTCAGCGTGATGGCGTTCCGGGTGCCGTCCCAACCGACGTTGAACTGGCGGGCGCTGCCGGTGATGGCCTTGGCGATGTCGCGAAGCTTGAAGTAGTTGCTGTTGCTGATGTTGTAGGCGTCAAAGGCGACCTTCGCGCCGTTGACCAGCACGGAAGCCCTGGAGGGAGCGGCGGAAACCTGTGAGGGCTGCGACTTGAGCTCGTAGTGGTACCCCTTGCCCAGGCCACCGGCGGCGAAGTTGGACGAGATGACCGTCATCAGGATGTGCCTGTGGGTGTTCCCCACCTTGAATGAAAGGGTGCCGGAGAGCTTCGCCTGATCGGCCAGTGTGACCGTTTGTCCTCCCAATGGCGTCATGGTGGCGGTGGTTTCGCCGCCATAGAGGGCGACCGTCATGGTGCCGTGGCTGCCGGCTGCGGTCGCCCTTGTGGTGGTCAGCTCGAGCAGATAGTCCAGGCTGATGGTCATCGTCGCTTCCTGACCGGGCACCAGAAAGGCCGGCCGGCTGTATCCGCTGGCGAATGTGGCCTTGATGCGCTCGTGCGGCGGATAGAGGTTGCCGTCCATCTGGTGGTCGACATAGGTTGTGAACAGTCCGTCCTCGTTCTTCACGCTGTAGTCGAAGTACAGACCCTGCGCCAGGTAGTTGCCATAGTACTCCCGGATCATGGCCTCGCGGTCCGCATAGGCATATCCGTCAGCCGCGACGTCGATGGTTTCGGTCAGGACGTAGCGGCCCTCGGCCGCCGATACCGGGATGGCGCCACCCGGGCATGCAGTGGCGACAAGTGCGAGGAGAAGCAGAAGTGATGCCGTCAGTCGGAAACGACGCATAGGAACTCCTTTCTCATGCAACCACCAAAAAAGGGAAGATTCGCCATCATCCTAGCACGCCTGCATGACCGCCGCAAGGTGGTGCTTCAGGTTTTCCCCGGCCCGGTTCCATGCGTGTTTCCTCCCATTGGCCGGTCCTGCGCCGCGAGCGTCTCCGCCAGCTGTCCATCCAGTTTACGCGCGTGTTTCCGCCAGTTGCCGGTCCAGTTCCGCGAGCGTGTCCGCCAGCTGTCGGTCCAGGTCGCGGCAGCGGCGCACACGGTCCGCGATGGCCATCCGGTTTTCCCGGACGGCCAGGTTTCGCGCCTGTTCCTCGCCCATGCCGGGGCCGCCCAGTGTTTCCGCCATGCCCCATGCCTGCTCGTGGATGCGCCGGCACAAGTCGGCGGCCTTGAGCAGCAGAGCGGCATGCGCCGGGAATTCCGTGGCGACGGCATGGAGCCAGCCACCCGCATATCCGCGCCCCTCGGCGATCATCGTGAAGGCGTCCCCCTGCACCATCAGCCGCTCCATCAGCATCGGCAGCGGCGCGTTCTCCGGGAACTGGCGATCATCACGCAGCATGGCCTCCCACGCGTCGAAGGCGGGTGCCCCGTTCGCGCGCTCCCCGACCGCGGGACCGTTCATGACGGCCAGCGCGAAGGCAACCGTGTCACGCACAAGCCGCAGCGGTTCCGGTTCGGTACCGGCAGGGCCGATCGCCATCACGCCCAACGTTTCGGAATGCTCGTACCAGCCCCGGCGCAGGAAACAACCCGTCTCGTGCAGGGTGATGGAGCCTTGCCATTCGGGGAAGTCCTGGAAGAAATTCCAGCCGGCCACGACGTCGCCATTCTCCTGGTAGCCGGTCAGTACGCAGGCTTCCGGCGGCCCCACGATGCCGAAGGCGATGACCGGCCGACCGGCGTCGATTTCCTCGCGGATGAG
>JAEXRM010000025.1 GCA_023440865.1 Bacillota bacterium | reverse complement strand
CCGCAGGACACTTGAAGCGGCCGACCGCAATGGCTGCGTGCTGGAGATGGTGCTCAAGGACACACATACATGCCAGAATCGCCCGGAGCGCTTCACCGACTGGACCCGGATCGCAAGGGAGGAGATCGGAAGAATGGCTTGATGCGACAGGTCGCCTGATCACCGCGGTGCGTGTTGTCTTCGGCGCATATGGCAGGGTGACATGGTTTCGTGGTAATATGACATCATGCCATATCTGTGGAGGGCTGCGGGTTTGCACCTCCTTCGCCGACAAGGATTTCTGCGGTCCGTCGTGCCATCTTCCGGCATCCGGACACGCATCCGACTGGAGCGCAACCATGAGTGAGAAGCCACAGGAAGCCCAGGCTCCCGTCAAAACGGAAACGTTCCGTCTGTTCCGCCGCGCATCCATCACAGACCGGCAATTCGAGGAGATCTTCAAGGCGGAAGCCCTTCAGGGAGAGCGCATCCACTGGTACCTGAACTGGGGGCTTTATGGCCTGGTACTGCTCCTCGCAGGAGCAGTGTATTTCATTCAACACCGCGAGGTGGGGCTGTACGGCATGATTCTGGCGGGGGGGAATCTTGTCTACAACTGCCTGATTGCGGTGCCCATCTTTCAAAAGCGTGTCCTGCCGCAGGTGCGTTATGTCAGCGTGACGCTGAACACGGCGACCCTCACCGTCTACACCTATTTCGACGCGGTCCAGAATTCCGCGCTTGCTCCGGCCACAACCGCCGCGCTGCTGCTGTATCCCGTGACAATCTTCATCGCCTCGCTGCGCATGGACAAGACGCTCATCGCGTATGCCACACTGCTGGGCCTGCTGAGCATGAATGGTCTGTATTTCTGGTTCTACCCCCGGTTTGATCCGGTCATCGCCCCACTGATCATCTCGGCGGATATTCTGGGACAGGTGTACCGAAGCTTCTATCTGTTGCTGTGCGGTGTCATGGTGTATACCGTGCCGTTGACGATGCGACGCATCCTGCTTACCCAGGAAACGCTGGCCAACGAGAGCATGAAGCACAAGCTCAATGCCGAACATGATCCGTTGACAGGCATCGCCAACAGGCGCGGCCTCGACCAGGGGTTGTCGCGCGCCACGGGGATCGCCAAGGCCACCAAAGGCACTTTGGCGCTATTCTATATGGATCTGGACGGATTCAAGGAGCTCAATGACAACCTGGGCCATGATGCGGGCGACGAGTTGCTTCGCGCCATCGCAACGGATATCGGGGAAGTGATCCGCCCCTGCGACCTGGTGGCACGGGTGGGCGGTGATGAGTTCGTCATCCTGATGCATCATCCGATCGATGCGGGAGACGCGGATCATTTTGCGCGCCGCCTCCTGGATACGGTTACCCGCACTGTCGAGACACCGACCGGGCCCGTCCGTATCACCGCAAGCATCGGCATATCGCTCTTTCCGGATGACGCGATCGAGCCCGAGAAGCTGGTGCGGTGTGCGGATGAGGCCATGTACCAGGTCAAGCGGGCCGGCAAGGCCGGGTACGCCTTTTCCAAGCCGATGGCATGACGTCCCGGTCTCGCCGGTGCAACGCAGCCAGCCAAGACGCGATGATCACGAGGGGCGTTCCATTTGAAATGCCCGCTGGTATTGAGTCGGAGAGATGCCGGTGTTCTTGCGGAATACCTTGCTAAAGTAGTTGGCGTCCTGATAACCGACACGGGCAGCGGCATCCACGACACTCATGCGCCCGCGGCCGAGCAGTTCCCTCGATTTTGCGATCCGAAGGGACTCGATGTACTCAGTCAGCCGCATGCCGGTTCGCAGCCGGAACACCTCCGAAAGGTACGAGGGGTTCAAGTGGGCGACGGAAGCCAGATCCGCCAACATCAGCGGTTGGTCGAAGTGGAGGTCGATGTGTCGGCGTACCCGTTCCACCGCCTCATCTGCCGACGCCCGCGGCAGTTGCCCGGCAGCGGGTGATTCATTGATTCTTTGGCTGCCGGATGCATATTCCTCGTGCAGCCTCCGAATCACCTTCTCCAGTGCGGTGCCGAGTTCCTCCTCATCCACCGGTTTCTGGATATAATCGCTGACACCCAGCTGAATGGCCTGCCTGGCATATGAAAAGTCGTTGTAACCGCTGAGGATCACGAAGCGGATCGGGCGATCGTATACGGCTCTTGCCTCTCGGATGAGCGCCAGACCATCCATCAGCGGCATGCGGATGTCGACAAGCACGATGTGTGGATGCCTTGAGCAGATGAAATCAAGTGCTTCCACGCCATTAGCGGCCATGCCGTCCACTTCGAGGCCCAAATCCTCCCAGTTGATGCGTTGGAGGATGCTGCTGCGGATCAGGCGCTCGTCATCCACGATCAGGACACGGTACATGGCATCACCTTTCCGGCGCGTCGGCATGACCGGCGTCGGTCAGGGCCGTCAGGGCCAGCAACGCGCCCCAATGGTAGAACTTGTCGCTGTTTCCCACGTCACAGCCCCACCCGGTGTCTGCGTTGTAGTTCTCATGGACGTGACCGTGCGCCCGCCATTCCTGGAGGAACAGCGCCGCCGACTTTTCGGCCAGATCCCTTGCGGCGGACCGGCAACCCTGGCGCCGCAGGGCCAGATATGTCAGGTAGTTCAGGGGTGCCCAGATGCGGCCGCGCCAATAGTCCTGGTCGCCATACGCCGGGTCGTTCCGTGCGATGGACGGGAGCACGTACTCCCCCCAGAACTCCTCCGGATTGTAGAAGTGCGACTCAAGGATGCGTTGGACACGTTCCGGGCCTACCTTGTCGCTGAACAGGGCATAGAAGAGTGTCGGGGAAAGCCGGTGGCTGAAAGCACCCGTATCCGTCCTCCTGTTGCAATACAGACCGATTTCGTCGTCCCAGAGCGTTTCAAGACCGGTCTTGACGTGTTCGGCACGCGCGCGGAGCTCGGCTTCTTCGGGACGGCCGAGCAGTGCGGCCAGGTCTGCGAGGCACTCGCAGTCGAAAATGTACAGACCGGTCAATCCGACGTCGGACAATGCCATCATGTGGGTGCCCGTGTCAAAAGGCTGATCGTCGTACATGGGAGAATTGTCGAGCCCCGATTCCAGGGCTGCGCCGGCGGTGTCGCCCACGCAGTGCAGCTCCCAGTGGGCGCCGGACAGCGCCTCGTATGGATCCGATCCCCAGCACAGCGTCCCCTCGGCGGTCATGCGGTTGGCCTGCCACCAGCGGTTCCATGTCAGCAGCGGCTCGAACATGGCATGCGCGAAAGCGTCGTCGCCATGCCTGCGGTAGATCTGCAGCACGGCGAAGGAGCCGACGGGTGGCTGGGAACGGTCACGGCTCTTGAAATCATTGGCTGCGCCAAAGTTGGGCACGAATCCGGACTCGGTCCGTTCGGACAGGATGGCGGCCGCATTGGCACGGGCCAGGTCCGGATTGTCCAGATTGGCCATGAGCGCCGCAAAGAAGGTGTCCCAGCAGAACAGCACGTAACCGCCCCAGTTGATGTTCCAGATGCGGCTGACAGGGGAACACACCTGTTCCTTTTCCGGTTCATGGATCGTATCCCACGCAAGGCAGGTCCGCATGGCGCGATACAGCTCTCCGTCGGGCCCATACGCATTTTCCTCATCCAGCAGCGCCTGCCGGGCGGCATCCATCCAGGCAAGGGTGTCCGGGCCGGATTCGGCTGGACCCGTTGTCAGCGTGATCGTCCGATCCAGCTTCAGCGTCAGGGCAGGCCCAACCACACCGGTGTTGAGTTCACGGACCGGTTCGCCATCCGAGGAGAGGGTGATGTCCGTTTCCGACAGATGCGCGCACAGCGTGGCCGTACGGCCGGCTGCATCCATGCGTCGGGTCAGCACACCGTCCGATTGCCAGAGCAGCTGCATTTCGACGATGAGCGTCGGCGGACGCAGGGGTCGGGTCACGGGGATGACCACCAGATGCAGATGCCCGTTCCGGACCATGCTGCGGAACTGGATCTCCAGTCCGTCCTGGTTCCAGTTCAATTCGGTATAGCGACCATCATGGCTGCGAGGCCCCGGATGGATGTGTTCCTCCCTGTCGCCGAAGCGGCCAATGAGCGAATCACGCGTGACTTTCCCCGTCTGGTGGTTCTTGATGC
>JAEXRM010000010.1 GCA_023440865.1 Bacillota bacterium | reverse complement strand
ACTGGGACCGCCTCAAAATGAAGATACCCGTGATCAAGGGTGCCATTTCTAAGATCTACGCCTCGCGCCTGACGCGTACCCTTGCCACCCTTGTGAATGCCGGTTTGCCATTGTTGAACGCCATTGACATCTCGGCGCGCGTCGTCGGCAACAAGTTTATCGCCAAGCATCTGAACCAGGTGCGTGAAGATGTCCGCAGCGGTGTCTCCCTGTCCCATTCGCTCCGCCGCGCCGCCGTGTTTCCCATCATGGTGCATTCCATGATCGGCATCGGCGAGGAGTCCGGCACGCTCGACAGCATGCTCGACACTACGGCCGACTTTTTCGACGAGGAGTCGGAAAAGGCGCTGCAGCAGATGGTTTCGCTGATGGAACCGTTGTTGATCATTGTCATGGCGGGCATGGTCGGTTTCATAGTCATCTCGATTATTCTACCAATCTTTGAAATGAGCTCCACGGTGCAATAAGAGCCACCCGGAGGGAGGACACCGAATGAAAACCATTGCCCTTGAGGCCGGCCACAGCCGGTTCATGATGGCGGAAGGAACCTACACGGGCCGGGAGGTGCAGCTGCACCGGGTGTTTTCCGTCGAAATTCCGACCGGCAGCGTGGCGGACGGCATCATCGCCGATCTGACGGCGGTGCGGTCCGCCATGGCGCCCGTCATCCGCGCAAACAAGCTGACGGCGCGTCCCGCCGTCATCACGGTCAACAGCAACGCGATGATCGTGCGCCGGCTGGAAGTGCCGCAGGCGCGCGACAAGGACATGCCCGCCCTCGTGGACATGGAGATGCGGCAGTACCTTCCGACCGGCAAGGCTTTTGTGGTCGACTATGTCACACTCGGTGAAAGCACGTCCGCCCATGGCGGCAAGCTGGCTGTCGTGAAGGCGGCAGCACTGCCTGCAGAGCTCTGTGAAGGCTACTTCCGGCTTTGCACGGAGCTGGGGCTTCGCCCCCTGCAGCTCGATGTGAACCAGCAGGTGCTCGGTCGCCTGTTTGCGCCGAATGTGCGTGTCAATACGCGCGAAGTTGGTGCCAGACCGGTACTTGCCATCGAATTGTCCCATTTCCACACGACGCTGAATGTCGTCATCAACGGGGAAGTCGACCTCTCGCGCACGATGCCCGTCGGCATCGCCAACCTCGAGCGCATGGTGGCCGACCGCATGCAGGCGACACCGGAGGAAGCGCGCAACCACCTGCGCAAGATGATGGACCTGCAGCGCGACAATACCGATGCGGTGGATGCCGCACGCCGTTTCTTCGGGCAGATCATCGCGGAGGTCCGCAAGATCCAGCAATACATCCGCACCAAGAACATCCAGGAATACACGCAGATTTATCTGTATGGTGTCGGGGCCGGGCTGAACGGCCTGGACGCTTATCTATCGGAAAATCTCGAAACCGAGTCCAGCACCATCATGCAGCACAGCCGCATCCACATGCCGCCCGACGACAGGGTGTCCCCGTTGGCGCAATACCTCAACGCCGCCGGCGCCATGCTCAAGGCCTGAAAGGAGGAGAAGCATGCACATCAAGCTGGAATACAACTTCTTCTCCAGCCAGGAAACCAAAAAGTCGCAAAACCAGATACAGATGGCGGCCGTCATCGCCGCCTGCGCGGTGCTGCTTGTCGGCGCCGTCGCCCTTTTCCTCTGGGGGAGGGCGTCGCTGGCAAACGATGAACGATTGCTCTTGGACGCGCGTGCACGGGTGAATGACCCCGTGGTGCTTGGGAAAATCCAGGAGCTGGAAGTGCGCCGGCAGCAGCTCGAAGGACTGGCGTCCTACACGTCGCTCGCAGGCATCCTGCTGGAGCGGATTGAGGATGCCAAGTATGTCTCCACAGGCAATCTTGCGGCGTTGCTAGCCGTCATGCCGACCAGCGTGCAGGTTGACTCGCTCGACATACAGGGAACAAGCTGGCATCTGGAATGCAGGACGGCGGTGCAGGCCGATGTGGCCGTGCTGCTGCACAACATCGATGGCAGTGATGTGTTCGGGCAGGCCATGGTGGGCAGCATCCAGACGGATGAAGCCGGTATATCCTCCTTCCCGCTCGATGTGCAGTTGAAGGGAGGAACCTCCGATGCGGCTGAGTGAACGAGAAAAAAAGTATGTGTATGTGCTTGTCGCGCTGTTGCTGCTCGCGGCGTTCTACTACTTCTATACGGCGGCGGTGGAACCGTTCCTGAAACAAAAAGCGGAGATCACCCTGGAACTGGCGACGCTGGAACAACAGGCGCTGCTGCAGCAGACCCAGATCAAGCAGCTCGACAAGATGAACGAGGAGATCAGGACAAGAACGGACGAGGCCATGAAGGTGGTGGAACCCTTCTATCCGGCACTCCCGCAGGACGGTCTGCTCCTGCTGATGCAAGCATTGGTGATGCAAAGTGGTATGCAGACATCAGATATCGGTTATTCGCTCGCAACGGTTGCAGAGCCTGGAATGGCCAAGCAGGAAACCGTACCGTTGGCCTATCAGATGAAGACCCTTGCGGATCTCGCCATGGGCAAGCCCGTGGAGGCGCCCGTGCCGCCCGAAGCGCCCGCTGAAACCGCTGTGGGGCAGTATGCCATACCGCAGGTCGTGTTCACGCTGGGCTATACCGGAACGCATGAACAGGTGCAGGCATTCATCCTGGCCTGTGAGTCTTTGCAGAAAACCGTGGCCGTGTCCAGCTTGAAGGAATCCAAGGGAGACGATGGCCAGATGACGGGCACGTTGAGCGTGACCTTCTACGCCGTTGAAAAGCCCCTCGAGGACAAGACGTTCGAGTGGACCTTGCCGGCCAGTCTTGAAAAGACCGACCTCTTCAGCCAGCAATATGCCGAACCGGCAACCGATACGGGTGTGGCGGTTCCCGCGACTCCATGAGTGAGTCGGGAACGTCCCTGAGCCTCAACGAGGCGGCGGAGCGTCATTTTCAGAATCCCTCCGATGCGACGCTGACCGATGTCATCCAGGCGGCGGAAGGGTATGTGAAATACTTCCGGCGCTTGTATGGCGGCAGCGCATCGTATGACGACCTGTATCAGGCCGGCATGGAAGGGGTGCTCAAGGCGCTGAAGGAGTTCGATCCGGACAAGGGCGCGAGTTTCTCCACCTTCGCCGGTCACAAGATCATGGGGGAGATTCGGCATTGGGTGCGCAAGGAGGCCTCTTACCGCAGGCCGGGCAGCATCTCGGGCTTGCAGTTCAAGATCGACGCCTTTCTCGAAAGCTGGTTCAAGGAGAATGGCGTCATGCCGACTCCGGAGCAGGTCGCGGCGGAGATGAACATCCGGGTGGACGGCGTCATCGAGGTCATGCGGTCGGGGCTTGTGAGTTTTGAGGAAGTGGATGTGGAAGCAATTCACAGCACAGCATACAAGACGTTTGAACTACCGATCGAGGACCGGTTGCTGCTCGATCAGCTGTACATGGGCCTGAGTGATCTGCAGAAACGCATCTGGCATCTGTTGTTCAACAAGAAGATGACGCAGGAGAAGGCGGCTGTCGAGTTGGGCATGACGCAGCGGCAGGTTTCACGGGAAAAGGAACGCATGGTGAATCGAATGCGGGATGAAATCGGGCAGGGGGAAGTAGGGAAAATGAAGGAAAAGAAGAAGTAGAAAAAGTTTATTGGTTATTGTCTAACGTCATTGAGGCCCGGTATAACCATGGTAGATACGGTTGTTGATCATGCTATGTAGAATGGCATGAAAACAATACAGAACGACAGGAACAAAATGAACGGAGGCGTGGGTATGATTCAGAAGTTGATGAACAAGAAGAACAAGAAAGGCTTCACCCTGATTGAGCTGATCGTGGTCATTGCAATCATCGCGATTCTGGCGGCAATTCTGATTCCGAGGATGACAGGCTTTACTGACAAAGCAAAGGCGACTCAAGCTATCGTTAATGCAAAGCAGGTAGCTACTGCAATTGATTCTTTCATCGCAGAAGGGACTGCTCCTGCATCGCTCAACAAGACTGCGGTTGCTTCTATGGCCGGTATTGATGTAGCACTTATTACATTTGCTGCTACACCAGATGGCGGATTCACTGTTCTTTCAAAGACAGGTGAAACATTTACAGCTGGCCGTGCTGATCCTAACGATCCTGTTGGTTTGAACAAGGGGCCGTGATTCGATAGTATATGAAATCGGCTCGGCTTCGTCTCGAATGGGGTCAGGCACTATGATCTAGTTGCGATTGGGGAAGGGTCCGCTTCAAGTAGGCGGACCTTTTCCTTGATCATGGCATTGAATTATGTTAATTGATATATATATATTCATTATATGTTGTGAATAAGTTCCGATAAAAAGCTGCTTCGGAGGATCTTCCCACTGGTAGATGCCAGATACTAATCCGGCAAACGCTATGGTATTCGAGTAAGGAGTTGATGCAACAACGGTTCCGGGTAGCACATTAGTACGCTTCGGCATACTATAGTCGGCAATATTATACAAGATGATGTCTTGTAGTTTCTGGAGTAGCTGCTCGCACAGATGGTCCGAGGTGTCGCGAAAGCGGATTCGAACCTGAATCCCGGTGATAAATACAAGATGTGGCATCCCGATGATGACAGGATGCAATGAATGAGCCAGGTGAAACGTATACATTATATACGGTGAGCGCATTTCCTGCGTTTCTTGACAGGATCACCGCCACGATCTACACTGTGAGAAGAGATAGCAAAATATGTAAAACCTCGTGGGTGCATCCACGTTCTACATGGAAAGACGGTGTGGATATGAAGTCCCGAACACACACCAATTCCGGCTCCGCCTTGGTCTATGTGCTGGTGATAATGGTGGTCGTCACGTTGTTGGGCATCGTGCTGCTCAATCTGGGCGTCTTTGAAACACGCATGTCCGTTCGCGAACAGAAGAAGATGGAGGCCTATTATCTGGCCAAGACCGGTGTGAAAACAACGGCGGAGTATCTCATGGATCCGGCTCATGCGGGTAGCGTGCAGGACTACATCGATGCCGGCACCAGCAGCTCGAACCCGGTTTCTCTGGGCAATGGCACGTTTGAGGTCACCGTCAGCAACTATCCTCCCATGGCGGACAAAATCGAGCGGATACGCATTGAGTCCACGGGCACGGTCCCCTACCAGTCCGGTACCGTGGAACGGACGGAGTCGCTGCTGATCGAGAAGATTTTCCTGTTCTCGAAAGCGGTGTTCGCCTCCGGCAATCTTCACAATGCCACCAACTCACGGATTGACGGCGAGGTGGAGGTGGGAGGCACCATCGACAACCCCGGCACCCCGTACATCACGGAACAACCGCCGATCGAACACTCCACAAGAAGATATCCCGATCCCGTCATGCCCAATACCCTGGCCTTTGAGGATGCCTTCGGGTCGGATGAAACGGAGTTCCCGGGTACATATCCCACAGATGAGCACATGCCTCCGAATGGCACGCTGGATGTCAATACGGATCTCACGATCTATGACAACGACAATGCCGTTTATGCCGCCGGCAATCAATACGGCAACAGGCATTACAGCACCATGTCCATCAACAGTGCCAAGAAGCTCACCTTCGACATCTCCAAGGACATGCGGATCTATGTGGATTCCTTCACCGCGAACAATGCGAAGATCGAGGTCAAATCCTCAACCACCTCGCAGGGGGCACTCTTTGTGTATGTCCGTGACTATTTCAGTTTCCATGGCGATATCACATCGCCTCCGGAAACCTTCTATCTCATCTCGGACATGGATTCGACCGCCGATTCATCCAAGAAGATCGTCATGCAGACAGGCACGCAAACCTTCAATGGCTACATCTATGCGCCCAAGGCGAACCTGGAGTACAAGTCGGGCTCCTACACCGGTGCGTTGATCTGCGGGGAGGGAACCCTCTCATCCGGCGGTACGGTGAGCTATGTCGGAACCGGTATATCCAAAATGCTTCCGGAAGCGCTGGGATTGGATTCATTCGGGTACAAGATGGGTTTGTGGGGGAAATGATGAAGAAGCATCCTGCATCCGTCGGTTTTACGTTGATCGAAGTCATCGTGGCGGTCGCATTGCTCGGCCTGATCGCCGTTGCCCTGCTCTCCATGATCTCGTTCGGACAAACGAGCATCTTCAGGGGGGGCCACCGCAGCGAGGGCAACTATCAGCTGCAGCAGGTGGCGGAGACGATTCTTCAATCAGACAGTTTTGCACCCTACGCCGCCACCAATCCCAAGGCGTCACCTGCTGCCGCAACGCTGACGATCGTCTTTCCGTCGGTTGGATCCGGCACGACGATCGCGGTTCCAGGCAACGAGGTGGAGATCACCTATACAAGCAGCACCATCGAGGGCAGTGTCACCGTGTTTGTCGCGGATTGAGGAGAAGCATGTCAAACAGGCGTTGCCGCCAGTCGAATACGGGCATGACGCTCATCGAGCTCATTGTCGTCATGGCGATACTCGTCGTTGTGATCGCGGCGATCGGCTCCGTCCTTGTCTATGGGCAACGTGCCTTTCGGCAGGGCGAAAACCAGTCGGCGCTGCAAAACGATATTCGCCTGGTGGCGGAACGCATCTCCAAGGATATCCGGTATGCTGAGAATTTCTCCATCCACACGACCATGCCCGCATTGGATGAGCAATACAAATACATCTATGTGGAGAGTGGCAAGATCATGCGACGCATCGGCAGCGGCACACCGGAGGTCCTGCTGGGATCCGAAGGCACGGCGTCGCTGTCGTTCACCCGCGCCAATGACCGGCTGGTATCCTTCACTCTTGGGAAGACAAACCTCTCGCGCACGTTCTCCGTGCAGACGGATGTGGATCTGATGAATCTGCGCGAGAACACGATTGCCGGCACCAGCGGCTCCTGCATCCGGTTCGGCCCCGTCAGCGACCAGGAGGCGGTGGCGTATGACGCGGCCAATCTGAGCCTGGTCTTCGCCCCGCTGGTCGGCAACATCACCTTGCCCACGAGCGGACTGGCGGGCAGCACGATCTCGTGGCGGGTCGAATCGGGCGGGTCCGCGCTGACTGTCGTCGGGGGAACGGGCACCGTCAATCGACCTGGAATCGGATCGCCCGATGTATCCGTGTTGTTGACGGCGACCATATCCAGGTATCTGGTGAACGACACAAAAACCTTTACGCTCACCGTGAAGGCGCACTCGCTCGATGACGTGACCGTCGACATCCGCAACGGTCTTCTCGGGGAGACGGTCGCCTCCATGGAGTATCAGGTTTCCGCGGCCGGGCCGTGGATTCACTGCACCGATGGTGTCACAACGGGCATTGTGTATGCAGAAGGCGATCTCCGGGTCAGACACGCCTCCGTCGAACGGCTCGTCATGACCATTCCTGCCCGGGCCGCCGCGCCTGCGGTGACCCTGAGCAGCACCAACAGCAACAGTGCCGAGTTCCGTCTTTCCGGCATCCGGGTCACCTCCGCCGATCAACTGGAATATTCATATGACGGCGGACCCTGGACAGAGATCGGGGACACAACGACTGTCAGGACAAACGGAGGCAACCATGTCGTGATCGTCCGCGTGCGGGCAACCCCTTCCTTGCTGCCCTCCCTGGAAACAGGGGATCTTGATTCGTAAACGACCGTTATTTCTTCCGGAAGCCTGCCTGAATGGTGATTTGACGGGTATATTCATATTGTCGTGATTTCATGTGTTGTATTGACAAATGACATGACGTACAATGTGATTATCACAACCTGTATCGGATCGCAAAGGTTGGTGGGCATGATCTTGTCAAAATGGTTCGCAAAGGAAAAAGGCGTGGCGCTGCCGGTCGTGCTTGTGGTGCTGGCCGTGCTGACGATATCGACGGCGGCAACCATTCAGGTCGTCAGTTCCGAAAACCGGATGGGCATACACGACGAACAACAGACAAAGGCCTACTATATCGCACGTTCTGCCGTAGACCTTGTTTCCAATGCCATTGTCGACAAGGCGAAAGATGTCAACGCCAAGGCGATCGCGCTGCAGCAGGCTGTCAACGCGTACAACTCCCATCTTTTCTCTGATTCGGAAGAAGCGTCCGATGCGGGCGTGGCCGCCATCGCTGCGCTTCAATCCGCCTATGATGCCGCGCGTGCCAATCTCGACGCACATGTGTTGCCGGCTTCGGGCACGACCTTCACACACCAGATAGCCGGTGTGTCGGCCGGAAGTGTTCCAGTGACTGTACGACAGGTATCCGCCGGGCGCTATGAGGTATCGGCAGCGGTCACGCTTTCGCCCTCCACCGCGGTGGGCAGGTCTACCAAGATCATCGACCTGGCGGCGATGCCCTCGCAAAGCGGACGCATCATCAAGCGCGTTTCCACAACAACAACCGAAACGATCACGATTCCGGCTGGAACTCCCGGATCGTTTGACGATGCCGCCTATTCATATGACGACATGACCTACAAGAACAATACCAATTTTTTCGAAGGCGCCACAAGCAACCCGGCCAACGTGCAATATGAGGGCGATCTTGACAGCGGAAGCCATACGGTCGGCACCATCAAAAAGACGGCAAACTCCACGCCGCAGGAGCCGGCCACCCTGCTTCCGATCAAGGACATCAACGAGGCACCCTTCCTTGCATCCAAGGGAACCCTTCCCAGCTCGCTGACGCCGGCGGACAACGGCTACTATCCGTTGATCAACAACAGCGGCACCATCCAGGTCGATGCCTCGACCGGCAACGTCATCATCAAGACAAACCGCATCAATGTCGCCAACCAGGTTGATTTTGTCGTCACAGGTCCCTACTACTTTTACATCTACCTGTATGACACATTCAAGACCACCAGTACAGGCGGAGACTTCATCTTTTATGCCAAGAACGGCTTTGGCATGGACAGCACCGACGCCGACCACAAACCCCGTGCATTCCTGATCATCGACCAGCCCGGCACCGGATCGGCTGCGGACCGCGATCCCCGTTACAACTACATGGATGTCAACAACAAAGCAACTTTCAATGGGTACATCTACGCACCCTACTCAACGATAGACTTCAAGAACAGCCTGACTGCGAAAGGCAGCTTCATCGGCGGCACCGTGGTGTTGAAGAACAACAACACGATCCGCCATGTGAAGCCCTCCGGAGGCTCCTATTCCGATGATGGGGGAGATACTGTCATCACATACCCTTCCGATTCCACGACAACGACGGAGACGGACAAGGGCGGCTATTCCTTCACCGCCATCGATATACCCGCCACGGGCATCGTGCCAGAAACGTGGGTCCGTTGACTTGGCCAGTTGCAAGAATCGCAGGCGCAGAATGGGTGGGGAAGCGTGAGAGCAAGGACAAGACAAGCCGGCATGACATTGATCGAGGTCGTCGTGGCCATTGCACTGGTTGGCATCATGGCTGTCGGCTTCCTGTCGGTCTATGTCTATGGATCCTATGCGGAACGTCGATCGGGAGATCGAACAAAAAATGTCGCCAATGCGGAGACGGTTCTCGAGAACAAGCTGGGAAATCAAGTCATCGCATCGGATCCCGTTGCAAAGACGGTCACGATCGGATCCAATGTATACCAGAACGCGGTTCTTGTCGATCAGCCGGCCACGGTGACGGTGACGTTTGATGGTTCCGCCACCAGCGAAGCCCCCATGGCGGTGACGAAGAGCACGGTGTCGGTTGAAGCGGACTCCGTACAAGGCAAAGTCAGCACAACCATTGAGGTATTCAAGAAGTGAAACGACTTCGAGGAAGCCGCACCAAGCGGGGAGAAGCACACAACGACATGCCACAGCCGTTTTCCGTCATAGAGCGTGAACGCGTTTGTTCCCATGCGTCCAGTCGGGGACTGACGCTTGTGGAAATCCTCATGGTGCTGGCCATCATTGCCGTCGTTCTGGCTGTCGCCTTTTCCCTTCTGCTGTTTGGCAACAAATCGGAGAGAAACATCCAGTCCCAGGCGGAAGAACGCAACAACATCCGTCTGGTCATGAACGCGCTTGAGAAGAAAGTTGCGAATGCGAACGAATACGCGTTGTTGTCCGCTGTTGACAGCTCGCCTGGCGCTTCCTACATCCAGCTGTATGTGGTGACCGATGGCAGCGGCGTCGGCACAATGATGCTGCAGGCGGACGCAGCGGCTCCGGTCGCGCTGGCGGGTGCGTCCAGTGGCATCCAAGGTCTTGTCGCGGCCTTTTCCGTAGCCGATTCGACCAGTCGTACGATCAAGGTCACATTGACCACAGCCAGAGGGTATGCTGTCACAAAGGACATACTGGTGCAAAATCTTCCGAGTGGATTTGCCTATCCCGCCGCACCAGAGACGAAGGGCATACTGAAGCTCAAGCTGCCATAACGTCTTTGACGCGTGTCGCCAGCTTCGCCATGTTCAGCTGACGATACGCAGTATTTGGCGAACATGACTGTCAAGCGATAATACCATACGGCCCACGGGGTGCAATC
>JAEXRM010000173.1 GCA_023440865.1 Bacillota bacterium | reverse complement strand
CGGCGGCCGGCATCTCCGAGATCGTCGGCGCGGTGCGAGGCAAGTGCCGCAAGCCCCTCATGGTCAAGCTCACGCCGAACGTCACGGACATCACGGAGATCGCACGAGCCGCGGAAGCGGCCGGTGCGGACTCCCTCTCCCTGATCAACACGCTGCTGGGCATGGTCATCGATGTGGAGACACGGCGCCCCGTCCTGGGCAACCTCATGGGCGGTCTTTCCGGTCCGGCCGTCAAACCGGTGGCCGTCCGGATGGTCTACCAGGTGGCGCGGGCGGTGTCGATTCCCGTCGTGGGCATGGGCGGCATCTCGACCGGCAAGGATGCGGTGGAATTCCTGCTCGCCGGCGCCTCGGCGGTCATGATCGGCACGGCCGGCTTTGTCGATCCCGGCGTCTGGCCACGCGCGGCGGGAGAGATAGCCGCCTACATGACCCGGCATGGATTCCGGGATGTGCCGTCCCTGACCGGTGCGGTTGAACTGTGGTGAGTGTGCCCGTGCCGAATCCGGCGCGGGCGGGTCGCCTGTGAGGCGATGCAGGGTGGGAACCGGCATCCGGCGCGTGTCGCGCGGATGGACGGGAGAAGGAATGGAGGCGCGGATGCGGAACCAAGTGGCAACCTGGCTATTCGAGACGGCGGCGGTGCGGGTGTGTCCCCGGAACAAACCATTCTGGTACACGTCGGGCCGCATCGGGCCATTCTATGTGAACACGCACTTTCTCTACGGAAGCGAGGCCAAGGCGGTGGAGCTGCTCCGGCGCATCGACGGCCTCATGGCCGACCGCATGGCCTGCAGCGCCGCGATCGAGGCCCTCGTGCTCGAAAACCTGTCCCGCGATCCGGTGTATGCCGGCGTCATCGACGCCCTTGTGAAGACCGTACGCGACAGGATCGACCTGCAGGCGGTGGATGGCATCTCGGGCGGTGAGCGGCGCGACTGGTTTTTCTCGCTCGCGCTGGCGCATCGGCTGGGCAAGCCGCACCTGACTCTGTTCAAGGACATGGAGGCGGTGATGTATCTGGGCGAGGGACTGCCGGCTGTCGAAGGCCTGCCCGCGCCTGGTACCGCGCGGCGGGTTGATACCCTTTCCGGCAAACGGTTCCTGCATGTGGCGGACCTCATCACCACCGCCTCGAGCTATGAGCGCGCCTGGGTGCCGGCCATCCGGAGTCTGGGAGGTGAAATGCCCTGGAGTCTGGTCGTCGTGGACCGGCTGCAGGGTGGCGGCGAGTGCCTGGCGGCGCTGGGCGTGCAGTCCCTGTCCTTGATCCAGATCCGTCCCGCCCTGTTCGAGGCGGCTGTCGCGGCGGGTGTGCTCGATGCGGCGCAATTGCCGCTGGTGCTCGAGTACATGGCCGATCCGGAAGGCTCGATGGGGCGGTTTGTCGCAACCCATCCGGAGTTCCTCCGCGAAGCGCTCGCCGGGGATGAAAAAACCGCCGCCCGCGCCCGCCTGTGTGTGGAAAGCGGCTTCTATCCCGTGAAGCTGTAGTTGCGGAGCGGGAGGACCGCATCGGCCGATGCGGGGCGGATCGACCGCGCGGCGCGCGTGTGCGTTCCGCCGTCAGGTACTCCCGGGCATGGTCTTTTCCTTGAGGGGGACCACCAGCACGATGCGGGCGCCTGTGGGATCGTTTCGGGCGATCTCAATGCCGTCGGACAGCTTGTCGAGGATGGAAAAGGCCCAGCCGCGCGACCGCAGGTCGTCTTCCGTGCATGCGGTCCGGTCGAGTCGGACCTTGACCGGATCGATGCCGCGGCCGAAGTCGGAGATCTCGAAACGGATGCCGTCCCCCAGGTGTTCGAGGGTTACCGTGATCTGTCCCGTTTCCTTGCCATATCCATGCTCGATGGCGTTGAGGGTGAGCTCGTCGACGGCCGTCTTGAGCAAAAAGCGTGCACGCGTGGAATCCGTGATGGCGTGGATGGCCTGCTCGCACAAATCGATGAAACGATCCATGCTCTGCGGGGTATAATCCAGACGGGCGGTCAGACTGAACCGTTGGATCTCCATTGACCCTCCTGTACCACAGGGCGCTCCGGCCGCGGATCGGACACGGTGCCCTGCATGGAAATGACCCGCTTCGTGGCTACATTATATCAGGAAAGGATTCTGCATGAAACTTCCGGAGGCATTCCAGGAAACATTTCGCCGGCTGCTGGGCGATGCCGAGTATCCCCGTTTCTCCGACGCGCTGTGTGCGGCGCGGACCTGGGGTCTCCGCGTGAACACCCTGCGCATGGAGGTGGCGGACTTTCTGGCACGCACCCGCTTCCCGCTCGAGCCCGTCCCCTGGACCCGTGACGGTTTCCGGCATGCGGCGGACCTTTCGCCGGGGAAGCACCCGGATTACCACGCGGGGCTATACTACCTGCAGGACCCCAGTGCAATGCTGCCCGCGGAGATGCTCGATCCGAAGCCGGGTGACCGTGTGCTGGACCTGTGCGCGGCACCGGGGGGGAAGTCCGTGCAGCTGGCCGCGATGATGCGGAACGCCGGTTTCCTGTTGACCAATGACATCAGTCCCAAGCGCGTCAAGCCGCTTCGGCGCAATCTCGAGGGAATCGGCGTCGCCTGCGCGGCGGTCGCGAATGAAACGCCCGAACGCCTCGCGGAGAGATTTCCGGCGTATTTTGATGCCATCGTGCTCGATGTGCCCTGCTCGGGCGAGGGCATGTTCCGCAAGGACGAGACGGCTGTCCGCAGCTGGAAGCGGCATGACCCCGCCGCGCTCCGGGACATCCAGCGGGACATCCTGTGCAGCGCCTGGGCCATGCTGCGCCCCGGCGGCAGGCTGGTGTACTCGACCTGCACATTCAATCCCGATGAGAATGAGCGCAACATCGCGTGGGCCATGGCGCGGTTTCTGGACATGGCCGTGGATGCCGTGGCGGATCGTCCGGGCGGGCTGGCTCCCGGACGGCCCGAATGGGCGGGCGGGCATCCGGAACTGGCCGGCGCAGTACGGATCTGGCCGCATCTTGCGCAGGGGGAGGGGCATTTTGCGATCCGGCTGATCAAGCGTGGCGAGCCCGGTCCGCGGTCGGTTCCCGACGCGCTCCCGCCCGTTCGGGAGGCGGCTGCCGATGACCGGTTGCCAGCCCTTGACGGCTCCTTCCATCGTGATGCATCCTCACGGGCCGGCGCCGACGCGGCATCGTTCCAGCTTGACGCGCCGGACGAGCGGAACGGCCGGCCGGACAAAGCGGCACGGCAGGGTCGCCGGTCCCCGGCGCCGCCACGTGCGGCCGCGCCGGCCCCCGTTTGCCGCGCCTCCTTCCGTCGGGCGGATCCGGAGGCGCTGGACGCATTCCGTTCCTTCCTGCGCGACGAGCTGGTGCCCGGGGCATGCATCGCCGCATCCCGTCGCGCGCTCGATGGCGGGGGAGTACCGGTGCTGGCGGGCAATTCGCTGTATCTGCTCGGACTGGGCGGATGCTGCCCGGTGGCGTCCCTTGCCGGGCTGACGCTCGAAATGCCCGGCCTGTATGCGGGCGAATGGGCGAATGGGCGATTTGAGCCCTCCTCGGCCCTGCTGCACGCGCTGGAGGCCGGAGCGGCGAGGCGCCGGCTTGATCTGCCTGCCGATTCGGCCGAGGTCCTGCGGTATCTGCATGGTGAGACGCTCCTGCTCGAGGGGGAGCGGGGATGGACCGCCGTGCTGGCCGATGGTGTGCCGCTGGGGTGGGGCAAGCAGGAGGACGGCTTCCTCAAGAACCGTTATCCCAAGGGATGGCGCATGCAATAGCCGACATCCGGGCCGCGCCAGACCGGCATTGCGGCGCAAGGGGGGAGCCATGAGGGAAACGATTCGATTGGACCGCCTGCTGGCGGATTGCGGCGTGGAAACCCGCAGCGTCCTCAAGCAGATGATCCGCAAGGGGCGCGTGACCGTGGACGGTTCGGTCGCGCGGGACCCGGGCGTGCAGCTCGATCCGTCGCTGGTGCGGGTGGCCGTCGACGGTGTGCCGGTTGCCTGGCGCAGGCGTGTCGTGTACCTGATGTGCCAGCCCGCGGGCGTCATCACGGCCACGGAGGATCCGAAGCTGCCGACGGTGCTCGATCTGCTGCCGGATGCCGAGCAGCGCATGGGCCTGATTCCGGTGGGCCGGCTCGACCGTGACACGGAGGGCCTGCTGCTGCTGACCAATGACGGCGCGCTCGCCCATGCGCTGCTGGCGCCGAGGAAGCATGTGGACAAGCTCTACGAGGCCATCCTCGACCGGGAACCGGATCCGGATGCGGAGACGCGCTTCCGCCAGGGCGTCGTGCTGGCGGACGGCACGCGCTGCCGTCCCGCCGTCCTCGAGCGCATCGCGCCGCTCCCGTTCGGGGATGCGACGCATCCGGCGGCACAGGTCACGATCGTGGAGGGGAAGTTTCATCAGGTCAAGCGCATGTTCCTTGCGACCGGAAGCCGCGTTTTGTTCCTCCGCCGGCTGCGGATGGGGCCGATCCGGCTTGACCCGGACATGGCGCCTGGCTCCTTCCGGCTGCTGACCGCAGAGGAGCTGGACGCGCTGGAACGCCATGCGGGACTGGATGCGTGAACCCGCCCGCTGGCTGCGTGCCGCGGCGATCATCGGCCGATGCGGCCGCGAAAGGATGAACATGGACAGACAGGCAACCACAAAGCTCGGACTGTTGCTCGAGGGCATCCAGTCCCGGCTGGAGGAGGATTACGATTATCTCGAGGTGATCCGGGGCAGCTTCAGCGCCGGCGTCCGACAGACCCCCGTGACGATCCGGCCCGAGGGCGGGGGACTGCGGGTGCGCGTCGGTGCCCTCGATTCATCCATCGCCCTGTCTGCGCTGGGTGTGACGCTGATGTCCGAGGCCGCCCGGCAGGAAGGGCTTGTGCTCGATGTGATTTCCCGTGGCGAGGCGCTGCGGCTTGAGGCCGGCGAGGGCAAGGCCTCGATCAGGTCGCTTCCGGCACCCGGCTCCGGAAACGGTGTGCCCGCGATGGCGGACGGCAGGGCTGTGCCTTCATCCGCCCGACCTGGCGATGCCTGCGGAACCGGTCATGCGTGGCAGGTCGCCGGGGGCTTGTCCGCACACCGCGACTATCTGGTCAAACCCGGACAGGCGGACCGCCTGCTGCGCGAGATCGGCATCATGGCGGAGAACGGCAAGATCCGCAACGACCGCATCCGCAAGTACAACCAGATCGACCATTTCGTCGAGCTGCTGGTGCCGTTGCTCGAGACGCTCGGCAGGGACCGGCGCGAGCTGTTCATCGTGGACTGCGCCTGCGGCAAGTCGTATCTTTCCTTCGTGCTCAACCACTGGTTGCGCGAGGGCATGAGGAAGAACGCGCGCTTTCTGGGCATTGACATCTCGCAGGGGGTGATCGATGCGTCACGGGAGAGCGCAAAGCGGCTGGGATACCGCAACATGGAGTTCCTGTGCGGAGATTTGCGGGAGTTGCTGGTAGAGGAGGGCGGACCTGTCGGCCGCAGCCCCGACCTGGTGGTCAGCCTGCACGCCTGTGACGTGGCGACCGACTATGCCTTGGCCTTCGGCATGCGCAACCGCGCCCGCGCCATCGTGTCGGTGCCCTGCTGCCAGCATGAGCTCGTGAACCGCATCAAAACAACGGGCCCGATGGCGGAGGTGCTGCGGTTCGGCCCGCTCAAGGCGCGGCTGGCGGACACGCTGACCGACAGCCTGCGCTGTTTGATGCTGGAGGCGGCGGGGTACGAAGTCTCTTGCGTGGAATGGGTTTCGCCGCTTGAAACGCCGAAGAACCTGATGATCCGCGCCGAGCTGCGCGGAGAGCCCGACAGGGTGAAGCTGGCCGCATACCGTGCGCTGGCCGCCCAGTTCGGTGCCGAGCTGACCATCGAGTCCGAAATGCTGGGCTTTATCTGATCATGCGACGGGCCGGACAAACCACGCTGCAATCCCTGCGACGCATGCGGGCCAGCCCTGGATACCGGCCGGACAAGAACGAAAGGGGAGAGCCACATGGAATGTCGTTTTGTCCATCAGAATTTCAACGTCCTTGACCTCAAGAGGAGCCTTGCCTTTTATGAGACCAGTCTGGGGCTCAAGCCAGTCCGACGCCATACCGCCGCGGATGGCAGCTTCGAGCTTGTTTACCTGGGTGACGGCGCAACCGGCTTCGAGCTCGAACTCACCTGGCTGCGCGACCGCGAGACACCCTACGACCTCGGCGACAATGAGATCCATCTGGCGGTCCGTGTACCGGACATCGACGCGGCGCGCGTACTTCACCGCGATCAGGGCGTCATCTGCTACGAAAACGAGGCGATGGGCATCTATTTCATCGAGGATCCCGACGGGTACTGGATCGAAATTGTCCGTTGACCTGCGGAAACGCCGTGTCGGGATCCGACGGAGCGACGCACGCTGCGGCATGCCTCGGGGGGGCCAGGCCGCCGGCAAAGCGTCATGCCGCGCCGTTTCCTGATTGACAAGCAATGGAGCGACCCGTATAATGGATCGTGCGGCGGAAAACCGCACGGACATGCGGGTGTAGTTCAATGGTAGAACTCCAGCCTTCCAAGCTGGTCGCGTGGGTTCGATTCCCATCACCCGCTCCAAACAAGAGCCGTCCCGTCGAGGGGCGGCTTTTTGCCATGCGGCATGCCGCTGCCGGACCGGTTCCACCGGGTCGGACGAAGGAGGAAACATGCTCGACTTCACCCGGGTCGCCACCGCATCGCCCACCCTCCGCATCGCCGATTGCGCCTTCAACACAGCCAAGATGCACGAGTGCCTTGACAATGCCCGGAATGCCGGGGCGCAGGTCGTCCTGTTTCCCGAGCTGGGCGTGACGGCCTACACCTGCGGCGACCTGTTCCGACAGGCCACGCTGCTCGCTTCGTGCGAGGCGGCCGTGAGGAAGTGGCTCGCCGATACGGCGGACTGCGATGCGGTACTTGTATTCGGCTGTCCGGTGCCTGTGGACGGCACCTTGTACAACTGCGCCGTCATCGCGCAGGCCGGCACCATCGCGGGCATCGTGCCGAAGATCAACATTCCGGGCAACAACGAATTCTATGAGCCCCGCTGGTTCGCCTCCGGAGTCGACGCGCGCCGCAATTCGATCAGGTATGCCGGACAGGATGCGCCCTTCGGCACGAACCTGTTGTTCCCGGTCGACGGCCGTCCGGATCTCGTGCTCGCCGTCGAGATCTGCGAGGACCTGTGGGTGCCGGTGCCGCCGAGCAGCCTTGCGTGCCGGGCCGGCGCCACGCTCGTGCTCAATCCGAGTGCCTCGAACGAGCTGGTCGGCAAGGCGGAGTACCGGGAAAGCCTGGTTGCCAACCAGTCCGCCCGCTGCCTGTGCGCCTATGCCTACGCATCGGCGAACCCCTGCGAGTCGACAACCGATACGGTGTTCGGCGGTCACATGCTCATCGCGGAGAACGGCCGCATCCTCGCGGAGTCCACCCGGTTCGAGACGTCCGGCACCGTGCTGCTCGGAGACGTGGATACGGTGCGCATGGTGCATGACAGGCAGAATGCCGCCACGTTCCACCAGCGGCTGCCGATGGAACCGGCCGCCTTGCCATGGCGGCGGATCCCGCTCGCCCTGCCGGCCAGGAGCGGGCATGGGGCGTTGGCCGGGGACGTGCTGCGGCCCAGGGAACGCCACCCGTTCGTGCCGGCCAACCCGGCGGTCCGCGAGGCGCGGTGCCGCGAGATCCTTTCCATTCAGACGGCGGGTTTGGCAAAACGCTTGTCCCATACCGGTCTGAAGCGCCTTGTCATCGGCGTTTCCGGCGGACTTGACTCCACGCTCGCCCTGCTCGTCGCCGCCCGGACCATGGACCGGCTCGCTCTGCCGCGTGTGAACGTGCTGGGCATCACGATGCCCGGTTTCGGCACGACGGACCGCACCTACCGCAACGCCCTCGACCTGATGCGGAGCCTGGGGGTGGAAATCCGCGAAATCCCGATATCCGAGGCGGCATTGCTGCATTTCCGCGACATCGGCCACGATCCGGCCGTCCATGATGTCACCTACGAGAATGTGCAGGCGCGCGAACGCACGCAGATCCTGATGGATCTGGCCAACCGCGAGGCCGCGCTGCTGGTCGGCACCGGCGACCTGTCGGAGCTGGCGTTGGGCTGGTGCACCTACAACGGTGACCACATGTCGATGTACGCCGTCAACACCGGCGTGCCGAAGACGCTGGTGAAGTATCTTGTGCAATGGTATGCCGATCATGAGGCGGAAGCGGATTCGGCCCATATCCTGCATGACATCCTCGATACGCCCATCAGCCCGGAGCTGCTGCCGCCCGACCCGGAAGGAAGGATTGCCCAGAAAACGGAGGATGTGGTGGGGCCGTACGAGCTGCACGATTTCTTCCTGTACCATGTCGTGCGGTATGGCGCCGACCCGGTGAAGGTGCGCGCACTGGCCATTTCCGCATTTGAGGGCACCCACGATGCCCCGACCGTCGAGAAGTGGCTTCGTGTCTTCCTCAGGCGTTTTTTCAGCCAGCAGTTCAAGCGCTCCTGCCTGCCGGACGGCCCGAAGGTGGGCACCATCAGCCTGTCGCCTCGCGCGGACTGGCGCATGCCCAGCGACGCGCCGCCCGATGCGTGGCTGCGGGAGCTGGATGAGCATCCGCTGCAGGCGCCGTGAGCACGCGCCGGGCAGCAGGATCGGTGAGGCTGTGACAGGAAGCCCGTGTAACGCACGAAGCGGCACACGGGCCTTCTTGACCGGCCTGCGGTTCTGCGATCGGGCGATCCGCCCGCCCCTCGGCGTTCAGCGCCTGCGGTGCAAGGCCAGCACGAATGAAACAGGCGTATCCAGCGTTTCCATCCTGCCGTACCGCTCGATGCCCTCCCGGGGAGAGCGCCATGCGTACGGCGTCATGGACAGGAGATCCTGCAGGTTCTCCCGGCCCGTCAGATGGAGACTGCCCGCCACATGCACTGTTCTCTCCAGCGTGAAGGAAGGCAGCTCGGGCAGCGCCTCGTCATTCTCCCGGGGTACATCGTACAACACCTGCTTGAGTCCCCACAGGTGGTTCTTACCGGGAACCGCGGTCACAAGCAGGCCGTTCCCGCGCAGCACCCGCGCGAACTCGGCATCGGCGGAGGGCGCGAAGACATTCGTGAGCATGTCGGCTGCGCCAGTGCGAACCGGCAGGCGGAAGAGGGACGCAACCACCCACTGGATGCGGCGGTCCTTGCCGGCCGCCCTCCGGATGGCGTCCTTCGAGATGTCCATGCCGTATACGATCGCCGTCTCCTCCGGAAGCGCCTCGCGCAGGGCGGTCGTCCACGTGCCTTCTCCGCAGCCGGCATCCACGAGGATGCGGGTCTCATCCGCATGGTCGCGCACCAGCGAACCGAGGGCGCCACGGAGCACCTCATAGGCGCCGCTGCCCAGAAAACGGCGGCGGGCATCCACCATCTCCCGGCTGTCGCCCGGCGCCGCGCTGTTGCGGTATTTGTCCAAAAGCAAATTGGCATATCCTTTGGATGAGAGATCAAACGCATGTCCCGCAGGGCATGCAAGGCTTGAGGCCCGGGATGCGACCGGCTGGCCGCAGACGGGACAGATCAGGGCGGTGGTGTTCATCGGTTCCTCCTCGAAGGCCGTGCGGATTCCCCTCCATCGTACCACACATGCCCGTGCGGCTTGGAGGCCGGCGTGGGAAAAGCGCGCTTCCCTTCCCGCGCGATGGCCGGAAATGGTTCCCATATGCCCGTATCCGGTGTATAATCGGACAAACGCGCAGGGAGGGCTACAACATGGTCGGGCTTGGAACACTGGTCAACACGGCCGCCATCATCGTGGGCGGCATTGTGGGCTGGGTGGCGAAAAAGGGCATATCGGAACGCTACAAGACAACCGTCATGCAGGGCATCGGGCTGTCGGTCGTCATCATCGGGCTTTCCGGCGCGATGCAGGGCATCCTGAGGTATGTGGACGCGCCCCGTTTCGACCGCATCTATCTGACCGGCATGATCCTTTGTCTGGTGCTCGGCGGGCTTGCTGGCGAGGCGTTGAACATCGAAAAGCGGCTCGATGATGTGGGGGAATGGTTCCAGAAGAAGTTCGCCAAGGGCGAGAACACCTTTGCGGAGGGCTTTGTCACCGCCAGCCTGGTGTATTGCGTCGGCGCGATGGCCATCGTCGGCTCGCTGGAGGACGGCCTGTCCGGCAACACGCAGATCCTGTTCGCCAAGGCCATCCTCGACGGCGTCAGCGCCGTGGTGTTCGCCGCGACGCTTGGCATGGGTGTCGCCTTCTCCGCGGTGCCGGTGCTGCTGTATCAAGGCGCGATCACACTGCTGGCAGGTGTCCTCAAGCCCTGGCTGACCGAGGATGTCATCTCCCAGATGTCGCTGGTCGGATCCGTGCTCATCACGGGCATCGGCATCAACATTCTGGAGATCAGGCGCATCAAGGTGGGCAACCTGCTGCCGGCCATCTTTCTGCCGCTGGTTTACGACATACTCTACCGGCTGGCAGGCGGACTGTTTTGATGTCTGGCGGCAAACAGGCTGCGCCGCGGACTGCTTCCGGCGCCATGCCGGACCGGGATGCAAGCGTCGTGTGCTTTGCGCAGTCCCTGGGAGAAGCGGTTGTCCCCCTGTGGCGCTTGACGCTGGCAGGCTCCGGATCCTATAATGAATCCATTGATTCTCGGACGTCCTGTCCGAAGGATCCCATAGGTTCCCGTCGAGTGGAATGAAAGGCAGCGAAGCCCCTTCAGAGAGGAAGCCGGTGGTGAAAGGTTTCCAGGGAAGCGCCTTGTCCCATCCAGGAGGGTCGGGCCGAAAGGCTTGGAACAGAACAGCCTGCTCCATGGATTTCCGAAGACAATGGCCAAACGGGCCATTCTTGTCGGAAGAGGAGCAGGCAGGTCCTTTCCGGCACCAAAGGCCCGCGGCAGATCCCGTTAGCGATCGAACGAGCAGGGTTCCCCCGGGAACCAACTTGGGTGGCACCGCGGAATGAACATCCGTCCCAGATCGGGACGGGTGTTTTTGTTTTTCGCCCACAGCGTGCATGCGGCATGTCGGCGGAAGGCGAAAACGGTGTGGTCGGGCCGGCGCAAACGGCTCCTGCTTGAGACTGAGAACGCGAAACCCGGACAGGGCGGCGATCCAACCGCCCGGAAAAGTGCCGCGCGGCGGCACCGACAGGAGGAACGGCACATGGCCAAGAACGACAACAAGAAGCTGGTGGAGGCGATCACGTCGATGGATGTGGACTTCGCCCAGTGGTACACCGACATCGTCAAGAAGGCGGAACTCGTCGACTACGCCAGCGTGCGCGGCTGCATGATCATCCGCCCGTACGGCTATGCGATCTGGGAAAACATCCAGCGCGAGCTCGACCGCCGGTTCAAGGAACTGGGCCATGAAAACGTCTCGATGCCGATGTTCATCCCCGAGAGCCTGCTGCAGAAGGAGAAGGACCATGTCGAGGGCTTCGCGCCGGAAGTCGCCTGGGTCACCCACGGCGGCAGCGAGAAGCTGCAGGAGCGCCTGTGCGTGCGGCCGACCTCCGAGACCCTGTTCTGCGACCACTACAAGGACATCGTGCAATCCTGGCGCGACCTGCCCAAGCTCTACAACCAATGGTGCTCCGTCGTGCGCTGGGAGAAGACGACCCGTCCGTTCCTGCGCTCGGTCGAGTTCCAGTGGCAGGAAGGGCACACGGTTCATGCCACGCACGAGGAGGCCCAGGAGGAAACCCTGCGCATGCTCGACACGTATGCGTCCTTCTGCGAGGAGTTCCTGGCCATTCCGGTCGTGAAGGGGCAGAAGACCGACAAGGAAAAGTTCGCCGGTGCGCAGGCCACCTATACCATCGAGGCGATGATGCACGATGGCAAGGCGCTGCAGTCGGGCACGTCGCACAACTTCGGCGACGGCTTCGCCAAGGCGTTCGGCATCCAGTTCACCGACAAGGACAACACGCTCAAGTACGCGCACCAGACCTCCTGGGGCATGTCCACCCGCATCATCGGCGCCATCATCATGGTGCACGGCGATGACAACGGGCTCGTGCTGCCGCCGAAGGTGGCGCCCGTGCAGCTGGTCATCGTGCCGGTGCAGGGCCATGTGCCGGGCGTGAGGGAAAAGGCGGCCGAGCTCAAGGCAACGCTTTCCGGCGTCGCCCGCGTGAAGATCGACGATTCGGACAAGCAGCCGGGCTGGAAGTTCGCCGAGCATGAGATGCGCGGCGTGCCGATCCGCCTGGAGGTGGGACCGAAGGACATCGAGAAGGGCCAGGTCGTGCTCGTGCGCCGCGACAACCGCGAGAAGCTGTTCGTGCCGATGGCCGAGCTCGAGACGACGGTGGCGAAGCTGCTTGAAAGCATCCACACCGACATGCTCCAGCGTGCCCTCGAGCTGCGGGAAACGCGGACGACGAACGCGCTCGACCTCGACGCCATGGGCGCGCAGCTCGACGCGAAGCAGGGCTTCATCCGCGGCATGTGGTGCGGCGACCGCGCCTGCGAGGACACCATCAAGGAGAAGTACGCCGCCACCTCGCGCTGCATGCCCTTCGGCGCCGAACCGATCGGCGACACCTGCGTCTGCTGCGGCAAGCCGGCGAACAAGCTGGTGATCTGGGGCCGGGCGTACTGAGTTTCATCCCCGATGTCAATCGATATGTGAAAACACCCCCGTCCGGAGCGGCAAGCCGTTTCGGACGGGGGTGTTCACATATCGCCGGTGTTTGGATGGGGTGTTCCCTCGCGGCCTTGCACAGGCTACTTCCGGCGCCCGAACAGGCGCAGCAGCATCAGGAAAAGGTTGATGAAGTCGAGATACAGGCTCAGTGCGCCCAGAAGCCCGAGGCGGTTTGCGAGCAGCGTATCGCCCTGGCTGCCATAGTAGTAAGCCTTGAGCTTTTGCATGTCATAGGCGGTGAGGCCGAGGAACACGAACATGCCCACGAGCGAGATGATCCAGCCGACAGCGTCGCTTCGCAGGAACAGGTTGACGAGCGACAGGACGACGACGCCGATCAGCCCCAGGGTCAGGATGCCGCGGAACTGGGTGAGGTCGGTCCGGGTCAGGCGGCCGTAAACGGACATGACGCCGAACATGGCGGCCGTGATGACAAATGTGGTGAAAACGGAGGTACCGGTGTAGGCCAGCAGGATGACCGATAGCGTCAGGCCGTTGAGCACCGCGTACAGGCCGAACAGCCCCGCAGCGGCGGGAAACGACAGCCGCATGACGGCCCGGCTGATGGCAATGACCAGCACGAACTCGCCGATGAGACTTCCATAGAAGAGGATGGGATTCGTGATGAAACCGATCACCCAGTTCGTGTTCGAGGCAAAGACGAAGGCGGTCAGGGCGGTCAGACCCAGACCCATGCACATCCAGAGATAGACCTTGGCGATGTATGCGTTCAGTGACTGTATGGCTTCATAGCCAGGCGCCTGTGTCTGCAGGTCGCCACGACCCGATTGGCTCATGAGAAAACCTCTCTTTCCGGATGCGCCTTGCCGCATCCTGCTCCTTGTCACAAGTATGCCCGGGCAGGTGCGATTCGTCAATGCATAGGTGCCTGGATGGGGTGAGGCGCGGATTCTGTCAGGATGATGAACGCGACTTCCAGGGGGCTGGCCTCGAACAACTGCGGCAGGCGGCACGGGACCTGTGCTTTCTGTTGAGCCGGGGTTGTCCGTAGGGCGGCGCGGCGGCATTTGTCGGCAATCATCGTCTGCTGCCGGCAGGTCGGCGATTGGCGATGGAGCGGATCATCACGGACTGAGCCATCCCGCCCGGTGGCCGGTCTCAAGACCTGGAACCGCCGATTCCCGCCCATCTGGATCCGTCCTTCCCATCCGTGACGCCCATGCCGCGTGCCAGCAGCAGATGCCGCAGCCGATCCGATTCCGGCCAGTTCCGCTCCGACCGGGCGCGATCACGCAGTGCCATCAGGTTGCGCTCTTCGGCGTTGAAACGATCGGCCTCGTCCGGTTTTTCCCCGATATGCGACGCGTTCGGACCGGATCCCGACAGCGGTGCCGTCAGTCCCAGCCCCAGCACGCGATCGAAGGATTCGACCAGCGATATCCGCCGCGCGGGTGAAATGGTTTCGTCCCGAACCACGGCATGCAATGCCGTCAGGGCATTCAGTGCGTTCAGATCGTCGGGCAGCGCGTCCACGAACCGCGCGGCATGCATCCGGACCTGGCTTGCCTCCACGGAAGCCGGTTCCGCCGGGCCGGGAACACCCGGTGACGGGGGGACGTGCTCCCGCTGTTCCCCGACCCGTCGCGTGAGCGCCTCCACCCGGCGCCGCAGGCCCCGATGCGTCTCCCGTGCGTCCGCGAGCGTCTCCGGACTGAAGGCGAGCTGCTTGCGATACCGGGTGCCCAGGCACAGGAAGCGGAAGTCCATGGGATGCGCGTCCTGCGTCGCCAGATCCTCGAGGGCATGGGCGGCCACCGGGGATATGGCGCACCCTCCGGCATTCGCTTCGATGGGGTGCGAAACACATGGCGCATCGTGACGGTTTTCGTTTTTTTGTTTTCTGCGGCCTTTTCCTTGACAAGGCTGCCCACAGCCCGTAAAATATGTCTTGTCCTTTCGAGGACCCAATGCGGTGGGTGTAGCTCAGTCGGTTAGAGCGCCAGGTTGTGGCCCTGGAGGTCATGGGTTCGATTCCCACCACTCACCCCATTTTCCGTGATCGGCGATTAGAGGTTGGAAGCCGAGATACGCTCCGGCTTCCAGCTTCGAAACCCGAACGGCAGGACGTTCCCTCACCCGTTGGGATGTCGCCAAGCTGGTAAGGCACCAGACTTTGACTCTGGCATTCGTAGGTTCGAGTCCTGCCATCCCAGCCATCGTCATGCAGGGACGCTTCGCAAGAGGCGTCCTTTTTGTCATATCGGTACGTCCAGTCAAGCTGAATCACACTAGCCGGTGAAAGTCCGGTCCCGGTAATCGCCAAGGAGCCGGGTAGCGAATCCCAGTGCGTCGCTGAGAGGCGGGGTGCTGAGTGGGAGGGAAAAGTACCC
>JAEXRM010000170.1 GCA_023440865.1 Bacillota bacterium | reverse complement strand
GGGTACTTTTCCCTCCCACTCAGCACCCCGCCTCTCAGCGACGCACTGGGATTCGCTACCCGGCTCCTTGGCGATTACCGGGACCGGACTTTCACCGGCTAGTGTGATTCAGCTTGACTGGACGTACGGACATGAAAAGAATGTTGCCTCACGGCAACATTCTGCTTGCCGCTCCCGCCACTTCGCATGGCGAAGTGCCTGCCGCGGCGTCGGGACATGAAAAGAATGTTGCCTCACGGCAACATTCTTTTCATGTCCCTGGGAAACAGGGAGGCCTGGCGGACATTCTTCAGGCCGACCAGCTGGGCGGCCAGGCGTTCGAGACCCAGGCCGAGGCCGCCGTGCGGCGGCATGCCGCAGGCATGGATGCTCAGGTAGTCCTGGAAATCATCCGGGTCGATGCCATGTTCCCGCATCTTGGCGACCTGCATCGCGTGGTCGTGGATGCGCTGTCCGCCGGTTGTGATCTCCAGGCCGCGGAACAGCAGGTCGAACGAGAAGGCGCAACCCGGATCCTCCGGATCGTCCATCGCATAGAACGGCCGGCGTGCGGAAGGATAGTGTGTGATGAAGAGGAACTCGCTGCCAAGCTCCTTCTTCGCGTATTCACACAGCAGCACCTCCTCCTCCGGGTCGAGGTCGCCGTGGCCGCCGAGCTTCTTGCCGAAGTATTCGACCACCACCTTCTTGGCTTCACGGAATTTCAGGACCGGGATGCCGCCCACCTCCGGCACCTGGATGCCGAGCATCGCAATCTCCTGCGCACAGGTTTCCCGCACATGGTCCATGGCAAACCGCAAAAACGCCGCCTCCGTGTCCATGACATCCTCCATGCCGCGGATAAAACCCATTTCCAGGTCGAGGCCGATGTACTCGTTCAGATGGCGCACGGTATTGTGCTTTTCGGCGCGGAATACCGGGCCCACCTCGAACACGCGGCCGAACACGCCAACCATCATCTGCTTGTACAACTGCGGGCTTTGTCCCAGAAACGCGGGGTGCCCGAAGTAGTCGAGCTTGAAGATGTTCGCGCCGCCTTCCGCGCCGGCCGCCTGGATCTTGGGCGTATGCACCTCGGTGAAGCCATTGGCGGAGAGGAACATCCGGAACGCTTGCAACAGCGCCTGCTCGATGACGAAGATGGCCCGCTCGTGCGGATGGCGCAGCGAAATGGGGCGATGGTCCAGGTTCACATCCAGACCGATGTCCATCTTTCTGCGCGACAGCGGTACCGGCGCCTGCCGGGTGGGACGGGACAGGATCTCCAGATCGCGTATGCGGACCTCGAAGCCGCCGACGGCCCGGGGCTCGTCGACCCGCTCGCCCAGGACGCGCACCGTATCGCCCGTATCAAGCTTCACGCCGGCCTGCTGCTGCACGGCGTCGTCCATGACGCATTGCACCAGCGCGCGCCCCGTCCGCAACACAAGAAACGCAAACCCGCCCATGTCGCGGATGCGGTGCACGAAGCCCTCCACACGGGTGGTTCCGTCCGCTCCGTGGTCACAACCTTCTTTTCGGGGACCATGTCCTTCGATGGTTCTCATTGCGCGTCCCCCTTTTCGTCAAGCGCCGCGAGTGCGGCTTCCAATGCGGTCTTCACCTGTCCCGGATCGGCCTTTCCCTTGAGCAGCCCCATGGCCTGGCCCATCAAAAAGCCAACCGCCTTGCCCTTGCCGGCCCGCCAGTCTGCGATGGCCTGCGGATTGCGGCCGATGACCTCGGCGACCGCACCTGTCACGGCGCCTTCGTCACGCTGAATGCGCAGCGACAGCGCATCGACCAGGGGCAGGGGATCCCTGTCGGTGCCCAGCACGGCCTCCAGCAGCTTCTTGCCGGATGCCTGCGTGATCTCCCCCGCCTCCACGAGGCGCAGGATGGCGCCAAGCTGCGAACCGGTCACGCCGGGGACGGTGCCATCGCCGCCCGCTTCGTTGATGCGGCGGAGGATCTCACCCATGATCCAGTTGCTGGCCATTTTCGGATTGCCGCAGACCGCGGCGGCCTCCTCGAACAGGTCCGCGATCTGCCGGGTGCCCGTCAAAAGGCCCGCATCATACGCGGGGATGCCCATTGTGCCGATGTAGCGCGCACGCCGCTCCTGCGGCAGCTCGCACAGCGTTTCCCGGATGCGCTCGCGCCATGCGGCATCGATCGCAACGGGCACGAGATCGGGCTCCGGGAAATACCGGTAGTCCATCGCCTCTTCCTTGCTGCGCATCGAAAAGCTTTCGCCCTTGTTGTCGTCCCAGCGGCGGGTCTCCTGGGTGATGGCCTTGCCAGCCAGAATCAGCTTTTCCTGCCGTTCCGCCTCGGCAGTCGCCGCCCGCTGCACGGCCCGGAGCGAGTTGAGGTTCTTCATTTCCGTACGCGTGCCGTAGGCTGCCTGCCCAAACGGGCGCAGCGACAGGTTCACGTCGGCGCGCAGCGAGCCCTCCTGCATGCGGCAGTCCGAGACGTCCGCAAACTCGAGGATTTCCTTGACCGCCTCGAGGAACAGCCGCGCCTCCTCGGGCGAGCGCATGTCCGGCCGGCTGACGATTTCGATGAGCGGTACGCCGCACCGGTTGTAGTCGACCAGGCTGCCCTGGGCATACGGATCGTGATTGAGCTTGCCGGCATCCTCCTCAAGATGGATCCGCTCGATGCCGATGCGTCTGGTTTCGCCTTCGACGACGATGTCCACATACCCGTCGCGGGAGAAGGGCAAGTCGTACTGGGAGATCTGGTAGGCCTTGCACATATCCGGATAGAAATAGTTCTTCCGGTCCATTTTCGAGAATTCCGAAACGGTGCAATGCATGGCCAGCCCCGCCTTGGCGGCGAATTCCACCGCCGTCCGGTTCAGGACGGGCAGCGTGCCTGGCATGCCAAGGCATACCGGACAGGTGCGGGTGTTGGGTTCGGCGCCATACTCGTTGGCGCAGCCGCAGAATACCTTGGAATGGGTCTTGAGCTCGGCGTGGATTTCCAGGCCGATGACGATTTCATGCTGCATCAGCGTACCTCCCCTTCCGTGCCGGCATCGCGGCCTGCCGCGGAAGTCGCGCCGGCCAGGGTCGACCCGGACTCCTTGCGGATTGACATGTGCGCGTATGGCGACATGAACCGGCCCACCGCCTGCTCGACCGCCTGGGCAGTCCGCAGCAGCAGGCTTTCGGAGAAAGGACGGCCAATGAGCTGGATGCCGATCGGCAGCCCCCGGGCGTCCAGGCCGCAAGGGACGCTGACGGCGGGCAGCCCCGCAAGATTCACGGCCACGGTGCACACGTCGCCCAGATACATGGCCAGCGGATCATCGGTTTTCTCTCCGATCCGGAACGCGGTGGTCGGCGCAACCGGTGCAACGAGCACATCGTAGGAGGCGAATGCCTTTTCGAAATCATCCCGGATCATGCGGCGCACCTTGAGTGCCTTGACATACAGCGCATCGTGATATCCGGCGCTGAGGGCATGCGTGCCCAACAGGATGCGGTTCTTGACCTCGCGACCGAAGCCCTCGCCGCGGCTGCGGCGGTACAAATCGCGCATGTCCTGCGCATCCGGTGCGCGGCGGCCGAACCGGATGCCGTCGTACCGTGCCAGATTGGCGCTCGCCTCGGCGGAGGAGAGCAGATAATAGGCGGAAATGCCATACTCGGTGGAAGGGATGGAACAGGATCCGGACCGGGCACCCTGCACCTCGAGCAAACCGACGGCACGCAGGATGGCGGCGCGCACTTCGTCGTTGAGGCCATTGCCGAAATACTCGTCGGCCAAACCGAGCCTCACACCCCCAATGCCGGCGTCCAGACCGGCCGAACAGGCGGCGTGCGCGACATCGGCCGAAGTGCTGTCCCGGGGATCGTGCCCCATGATGGCATCGGCGACAAGCGCGCAGTCCCGCACGTTCATCGTGATCGGCCCCACCTGGTCGAGCGACGACGCGAACGCCACAAGGCCGAACCGCGAAACCGCACCATAGGTGGGCTTGAGGCCTACCACACCGCAAAAGGAGGCGGGCAGTCGGATCGAGCCGCCCGTGTCGGAGCCTAGCGCGAACGGGGCGAGCCCCGCCGAAACCGCCGCCGCGGAACCGCCGCTGGATCCGCCGGCGACATGCGCACGGTCCCACGGATTGCCGACCGGGCCGAAGTAGGAGTTTTCATTCGTGCTGCCCATCGCAAACTCATCAAGATTGCACTTGCCCAGCGTCACGGCCCCGGCGTCGGCAAGACGGGTGACGACATGGGCGCTGTAGGGCGGGACAAAATCTTCAAGCATGCGGGATGCGCACGTGGTCCGGACGCCTTCCGTGCAGAGGTTGTCCTTGATGGCGGCGGGAATGCCGGTCAAGGGGGCGGCACAACCAGCATCGATGCGTTCCTGTGCGGCATCCGCCTGCCGGAGCGCCAGGTCCCGTGTCACCGTCAGAAAGCAGTTCAGGTCCGCACCGAGGCTGTCGATGCGTTCCAGATAGGACAAAGCGAGTTCCCGGGCGCCAAGCGTGCGCGCCCCCAACAAACCGGCCAGTTCATGGGCCGGCATCTGATGCAGTTCCATCGGCGATCATTTCCTTCCCGTCACTCGACCACGCTGGGCACGAGGTAACATCCCTCTTCGGTCACCGGCGCCACGGCGAGCAGCCTTTCCCGGTTGTCGGCATTCACGGCGACGTCGTCGCGCAGGACATTGCGGATGGAAAGCACATGTTCCATCGGTTCGACCGAACCGGTGTCTATGGCCATGAGCTGCTCCATGTATCCCATGATGACGTCCAGATCGCGGCTGGAATTATTCAGTTCGGCCTCATTAAGGTGTAGGGCCGCCAGATTGGCGACATAGTGTATGGTGTTTCGGTCCGCATTCATCGGAATGCCTCCTTTCCGGGAAGATCATGGTCGTCCTGGTCGTCCGCCGTCGGATTCTTCCCTGTGCAATGGCTGGGAAGGGATGTTGATGGATGGGAAAGGGGACGAGAAAGGGAGAAGAATGGGAGCGGGATGACGTCAGGATGGGGATGTGCGTGCCACGAGATCCTGACGAAATCGGCTATGAAAAAAAGCGGTCAACAACACCGATGCTTTCGCACCGGCAGCCTCATTGCCGCGTTGTCCGCTATTGTACCACGCCCATCCGGCCGATGCAAGCCATGCACAGGCATCCTGCATGATTCCTCCATTTGCCGCAACACAGGAAAAAGGCGGCCCCCCTTGACCTGAGGGCCGCCAGATTTGATGCGGCATGGCACCGCGGGGGTGAGCCGGGCAACCGGCCGGCCCACGGTTCAGGGAATACGGCATCGCCCGATGTGACAGCCGATGCAATCCGGCATGGCAGCCGTCTTCATCCGGGATGCTGTCAACACGCTCAAGTCAGGGCGGAAAGCAGCGTGTCCGTCATGGACGTGAAATCCTCCGCCAACCAGTCCGGATGCCGGAGGCGAACCGACTCCGGGTCACCCAGACCCCACAGGGCGCCGAGGGTGCGTGTTCCCGCACGACGGCCCGCCTCGATGTCGCTCCATGTGTCGCCGACCATCACCGCATGCGCCGCACCGATGTCCAACCTGTCCATCGCCAGGAGCAACCCTTCCGGGTCGGGTTTCATCCGTGTCAGCAGCTCCGGCGAGACGAGGCTGCCGAAACGCGACCGGATTCCCAGCTGCGAAAGAATCCGGTCCGCCAGCTCGCCGGGCTTGTTCGTCACGACCGCCATCCTCAGACCTGCGGCGGACAACCGGGAAAGTCCCTCGGCCACACCCGGATACAGCACCGTCTCCACGATGCAGTGTTCCAGATAATAGGCCTTGTACGCCGGCAGCGCGCGCGCCGCGGTTTCGGCATGCGCCGGCCCGTTTTCGGCGAAGCAGCGGGCCAGCAGTTCGGCCGCACCGTGTCCGATGTGGCCTCTGACAGTTTCATACGGCAGGGCGGGAAGGCCATGACGCGCCAGCGACCAGTTGACCGCATGCATGATGTCGCGGCCGGAATCGATGAGCACACCGTCCAGATCGAACAGAACGCCGCGCAATCGGGAATCCGCCATGTTCAGCCCCTCTGCCTGGCCACTTCGAACATCAGGAGCGCGGCGGCGACACCTGCATTGAGGGACGTGATCTGCCCCTTCATCGGAATCTTCACCTGCAGGTCGCACTCCTTGAGCACAATGCGACTGATGCCCTCACCCTCGCCGCCGACAACGATGGCGATGGAACCGGACAGGTCTGTGTCGGTGAACGCCTTCTCCGCGTCGGCATCCGCAGCCGCAACCCACACGCCCTTTTCCTTGAGCGACTTGATGGTGCTCACGAGATTCGAAACGCGCGCGACAGCCATGTGCTCATGGGCACCGGCGGCCACCTTCGCCACGGTGGCGTTGAGCGCGACGGACCTGCGCTTGGGAATGATGACGCCATGGGCGCCCGCGCATTCCGCGCTGCGGATGACGGAACCGAGGTTGTTGGGATCGGTCACCCCGTCGAGGATGACGAGGAAGGGCTTCTCCCCCTTCGCTTCTGCGGCGGCAAGCATGTCCTCCACCTCGGCGTACGCATGTGCGGCAATCTCCACGATGACGCCCTGGTGGGCGCGCGTCACGGACATGGCATCGAGCTTGCGGCGGTCGACATACTGCACCGGCACGCCGTTCTCACGGGCCATGGCGGCGATCTTGAGGAGCGTGGCGTCCTCCGAGTCCTTCTCCAGAAGCACCTTGTTCATCTCGTGACCCGACTTGAAGGCCTCAAGCACGGGATTGCGGCCTTCGATGCGGTCTTCCGCCATCTCCCGCTCGCTGTGCACGCCCAGGATCTCCCCGTCGCCGATGTTCACCGGACGCTCCGGCGCATTGAAGCGCGGACCGCGCGGCTTCTCGGTAAACTCGCGATCCATTTCGCGGAAATCATCGCGTTCGTTGAACTCACCACGGACCTTGGGCTTGAACTCGGCACGCGGCTTGAATCCACCCTCTGCACGAGGCGTGAAGCCACCTTCGGTGCGGGGCTTGTAGCCGCCCTCGGTGCGGGGCTTGAACCCGCCCTCGGTGCGGGGCTTGAACCCGCCCTCGGTGCGGGGCTTGAACCCGCCCTCGGAGCGGGGCTTGTAGCCGCCCTCGGTGCGGTGCTTGAACC
>JAEXRM010000156.1 GCA_023440865.1 Bacillota bacterium | reverse complement strand
GCGATTGGCGGGATCTGCCGGGTCGCGTCCTTATTGCTGGAAGGATTTTTGACAATTCATGCTTTTGCGCCATATAATCGGATTGTCCGGGCGGCATGATCGCTGGTTTTGCCGACGGGCGCGCGAAAGAAGAAGGGGATGGAATCATGCCTCGAGGGCAGGATCGCTCCACCGGTTTGAAAAAAACGCGGCGGAAGGCAACCGGAAGAGAACGAAACGCAACGCGGGTGGCTGCGCGCCGGGGCGCGGCGCGGCAGTCGGAACCACAGGCCGGCGATGGTCCGCGCGTCGTGCGTCGAGTCCCCGCATTCTGGATCTACGGCCTGCTGATGGTACTGGCCGTCTATACGGCGGTCACCTGCATCAGGCAGGAAACGGACATGCAGAACCTGCGCCGCGCCACGGCCGAGATCCTTGCGAAGATCGAAGTGCAGCAGCGCAAAAACGAGCAGCTGCAGGAGCAGAAGGTGGAGATCGCGTCCGGCGACAGCGCCGAGCTGCTGGCGCGTGAGAAGCTGGGTTACGTCAAGGATGGGGAGCGCATCTTCGTCGATTCAAACAAGTGACATGCCGAACGGGCACACATGTGCGGGACACAACGGCTGCGGCATGATTCTGTTCTTGGTGCAAGCCGCCGGTCTTGTTGCGGCACTCGATCCGGGTCATACACTTCTGTCGTGCCGGTATACGGGCCGGCCGCGGTCAAGGCGAGCTCATCGCCGGGGAGGCAGCCATGGGTAACATCCGGAACATTCGAAAGACAGTCACGGGCCGCAGCGCGGTGGATGGCGCAGGCGTGCATCTGGTGCGGGTCATCGGGCATGATGACGTGACGGACTTCGATCCGTTCCTGATGCTCGACGCATTCGATTCCACCGATCCGAAGGACTACGTCAAAGGTTTCCCCTGGCATCCGCATCGGGGCATCGAAACGATCACCTACCTCGTCAGCGGTGACATCGAGCATGGCGACAGCCTCGGAAACATGGGCAGCATCCGTGATGGCGACTGCCAGTGGATGACGGCCGGGTCCGGCATCATCCACCAGGAGATGCCCCAGCCGAGCCATCGGATGTTCGGCCTGCAGGCGTGGCTGAACCTGCCGGCCCGCGACAAGATGACGGCGCCGAAATACCGCGGCATCACGCAGGCCGACATTCCGGTCGTGGAAGGGGATGGCGCGCGGATTCATGTGGTCTCTGGCTCGTATGACGGCACACAGGGGGCAATGCAGGCGGACCATGTGAAGGCGCTGTATCTGGACGTCGAGCTGGCGCCCGGCGCGCGGTGGCAACTCGCGACGAGTGCGGGGGACACGCTGTTCGTCTATATCCTGCAGGGTTCCGCCGGTTTCGGCGACACGCTCGATACGCCTGTTCCATACCGGCATGCCGTGCTGTTCGGCGATGGGGATGCCCTTGCCGCACAGGCGGGGCCGGAGGGCGCCCGGTTTGTCTTGATGAGCGGAAAACCGCTGAAGGAGCCGATCGCATGGGGCGGCCCCATCGTGATGAATACGGATGAGGAACTGCGGACAGCCTTTCGGGAGCTGCGGGAAAACACCTTCATCAAGTAATGTCGTGCGCCGGATCAGGTGGAAGCGAGGCATGGGACATGCCATTCGGTTCCTTGCTTGACGGCGCAGGCCGGGAGTCCGAAGGGCATGAAAAAGGGGCGGCACCTGCAATGCGGGTAACCGCCCCTTTCCTGTTCGGTGATGACACTCACTTCCCGGTGGTGACACTCACTTCCCGGTGGTGTCACGCGCTTGCCGGTGATGACACTCACTTCCTGGCGATGACACGCGCTTGCAGGCGATGACACTCACTTCCCGGCGATTTTCGCCCAGGAGTCCTTCAGCCCCACCGTGCGGTTGAACACGAGCTTCCCGTCGGCATTCCGGTCCGGATCCACGCAGAAGTAGCCCATGCGCAGGAACTGGAACCGGTCGCCCTGCTTCGCATCCGCCAGGTACGGCTCGCACTTGGCATTGCCCATGACGACCAGCGAGTCGGGATTCAGGTTGGCCTTGTAGTCGCCCTCTTCCGGCGATTCGACCGTGAAGAGCATGTCATAGAGACGCACCTCGGCCTCCGCGGCATGCGCGGCGCTCACCCAGTGGATCGTGCCCTTGACCTTGCGGCCGTCGGGCGATTCGCCGCCGCGGGAGGCCGGGTCGTAGGTGGCGTGGATCACGGTGACCTTCCCGTCGGCATCGGTCTCCCAGGAGACGCACTTGACGAAGTACGCGCTCTTGAGCCGCACCTCGCCGTCGGGCTTGAGGCGGAAGTACTTCGGCGGCGGCTCGGGCATGAAGTCCTCGCGCTCGATCCACAGCTCCTTTGAGAACGGCACCTTGCGGGTACCGGCCTCCGGCATTTCCGGATTGTTCTCGAGCTCGAAGCACTCCTCCTGGCCTTCCGGATAGTTGTCGATGACCAGCTTCACCGGATCGACGACCGTCATGACGCGCATCGCGGTCTTGTTGAGGTTTTCTCGCACGCAGTGCTCCAGCAGCCCCCAGTCGACCACGCTGTTGGTTTTCGAGACGCCGATGCGGTCGATGAAGTCGCGGACGGCCTCCGGCGGGAACCCGCGGCGGCGCAGGCCGCACAGCGTGGGCAGGCGGGGATCGTCCCAGCCGTGGACGTATTCCTTCTCCACCAGCTCGCGCAGCTTGCGCTTGCTCATGACCGTGTGGTTGATGTTCAGGCGCGAGAACTCGTACTGCACGGGTCCGTTCTCGATGCCGCACTGCTCGAGCACCCAGTTGTACAGCGGGCGGTGATCCTCGTACTCCAGCGAGCACAGCGAGTGCGTGACGCCCTCGATGGCATCCTGCAGCGGGTGCGCGAAGTCGTACATGGGGTAGATGCACCAGGAGTCGCCGAGGCGGTGGTGGTGCTCCTTCTTGATGCGGTACATGGCCGGGTCGCGCAGGTTGATGTTCGGGGAGGCCATGTCGATCTTCGCGCGGAGAATCTTCTGGCCCTGCTCGAACTCGCCCGCCCGCATGCGGGCGAACAGGTCGAGGTTCTCCCCGACGGAACGGTTGCGCCACGGGCTCTCCCGGCCGGGCTGCGTGAGCGTGCCGCGGTATTCGCGGATCTCGTCCGCGGACAGGTCGTCCACATACGCGACGCCTTTCTTGATGAGCATCACGGCGTAGTCGTAGATCTTTTCGGAGTAGTCGGAACCATAGAAGAGGCGGTCCTCCCAGTCGAAGCCGAGCCAGCGGATGTCCTCCATGATGGCGTCGACGAACTCGACATCCTCCTTGGCGGGGTTCGTGTCGTCGAACCGCAGGTTGCACTGGCCTCCGTACTTTTCGGCCGTGCCGAAATCGATGCACAGGGCCTTGGTGTGGCCGATGTGCAGATAGCCGTTGGGCTCGGGTGGGAAGCGGGTGTGGACCTTGTTGATTTTGCCGCTGGCCAGATCGGCCTCCACGGCTTCCTCGATAAAATTCTTCTGCCGGCGTTCCGTGATCTCTTCCATGGTCATTCCTCCCATGGCTTGCCGGCGCGTACAGCCTTCAGGGGGCTGCCGGGCCGGAGCCCGTTCGATGCGGTCCCCGCGCTTCTCCTTCGGCGGGGAATGATTCATTATAGCGCCATGCGGGCGCCGTGACAACCGCTTCCGCAAGTGCCGGCGGGCCCGAATCCTTGGTAGGCCTGTTCCCCTGGGTGGTATTCATGGGAAAAGACCGTGCCCGGACACGCGTCCGCACCAGCCGGTCCGGACAGGAAGGAGCCCGATGCGCCGCACGTCGATCCGTACGCTTCTGATGGCCACCTATGTCACCACCGTGCTGCTCGCGGCGGCCGGGATTTCCTTCGCGTCGTTCGGCGGCTGGATCGCGACGGTCCGCGACATGCTTGCCCGCACCTCCGCATGGGTGAGCCACGACGTGTCGGACACGGTGGACCAGATCATGCAGGTGCCCTACCTGCTGGTGAAGGAACAGCTGCCGCTGCTGGAGCGGGGCATCCTCGATCTGGGGGATGAAACGCGGCGGGCCGCGTACTTCGGCAGCATGATGCGCCAGCAGGCGGGGACGGCGGTCTACAGCTTCGCCCTCGGCCGGGAGAACGGGGAATACCATGGCGCACGGCGGAGTCCGGAGGGAGCCTGGCAGATCATGCTGAATACGGCCGAAACGGGCGGCCGCACCGCGTACTATCCCGACACGCCCCTGCCGTTGCAGGCCGAGCCGCTGTTCCTGTCCGATCCGTTCGATCCCAGAACGCGCTCCTGGTATAAGGCCGGCATGGGGGCTGAGGCCGGAACGGTTGTGTTTTCTCCGGTCTATCCGCACTTCCTGGTGGACGATCTGGCCATATCCGCCGTCGCGGCGGTCCAGGAGAACGGGAGGGGCCGCACCGGGGTGCTGGCCGCGCACATGACCCTGTCCGATCTCTCGGATGCATTGGCGGAGGCATATCCGCCAGGCGGCACGCGCGCCATGGTGGTCGAGCGGCGAAATGGCGTGCTGGTAGCCGATTCCGGCGGGGCCCCGCTCCGCATCGATACAGGCGCCGGCACACAACGCCGTCCGCTCGACGCCTCGGTGGACGCGGCCCTGACACAGGCATGGACGGCATACAACCAGTCCGATCGGAAAACGCAGCGCTTCCGGACCGATCAGGGCTGGGTGACCGTTACCCTGGAACCCTTCACCCGATATGGGTTGGACTGGCTCATCCTCACCTCGATCCCCGAGACCACCCTGATGGGAGGGCTTCGTTCCCTGATTGCGAACGGGATGCTGTGGTCCGCGCTGGCCGCACTGCTCGCCCTCGCCGCCGCCCTCCTGGTGGCCGACCGCATCCTGCGACCCCTGCGCGGTCTGGCAGGGGTCGCGGAGCGATACATCGACGGCGACTACCGGCAGCGCGCGACGGCGGTGCGCGAGGACGAGATCGGGGAGCTGGCCCATGCCTTCAACCGCATGGCCGATACGATCGCGACCTTCATCGACAGCCTCGAGCACAAGGTGGCGGAGCGCACAGCACAGCTCGAGGAGACGAATGCCGCGCTGGAGGGAAGCCGCGAGCAGCTGCGGCTGATTCTCGATTCCACGGCCGAGGGCATCTACGGCATCGATGCCCAGGGGAACTGCACCTTCTGCAACACCGGCTGTCTCCGTCTGCTCAAGTATGCGTCCGAGAACGACCTGCTCGGTCAGAACATGCACTGGAAGCTGCACCACCACCGCCTGGACGGAACGATCCTGCACGAGCGTGATTGCGCGATCCAGCATGTGCTGCAGGGCGGGCCGGGCATCCATGTCGAGGAGGAGGTCTTCTGGCGCGCGGACGGCACACCGTTCGACGTCGCCTACAGCGCCTTCCCGCAACGGCATGGCGGGCGGACCGTCGGGGTGGTCATCTCCTTCACCGACATCACGGAAACCCGGCGGACGGAGCGGCGCGTGCTGCACCTGAGCCAGCATGATGCGCTGACCGGCCTGGCGAACCGTCTTCATTTCGAGGACGTGCTCCGCCGATGCGACGCCGAAGCACGCTATCCGCTTGCGGTGCTGTTCTGCGATGTCAATGGATTGAAGCTCACGAACGACATTTTCGGCCATGTGGCGGGTGATGCGCTGCTGCGCGAGGCGGCGGGTTTCCTCAAGCGTCATTGCCGCGACGGGGATCTGGTCGCCCGTGTCGGTGGCGACGAGTTCATCGCACTGTTCCCGGAGACCAGCCGAACGCAGGCCGGGCACATCCGCGACCGCATCCTGGAGACCTTCGCGCACCAGACGGAGGCGGCGTTCGGTACCGGCATATCGATCGGCATCGCCGTGAAGGACGCACCCGGCACCAACATCGAGGATGTGGTCGCGGCGGCGGAGGAAGCCATGTATGCGAACAAGGCGACCGACAGGAAACGCATCGGGGAGACCGTCGTGACGGACATCCTCCATGCCCTGTTCGAGCGCAGCGCATGGGATCGGCGCCACGCGGCAGCGGTCGAGCGGCTCGCGCTCGCAACGGCCCGCGCCCTGGGGATGCCGGAGAGCGAGGCCCGGCGTGTCGCGCAGGCAGGCCGGCTGCATGACATCGGCAAGATCGCACTCGAGGACGATCTGCTCCGGGTGCCGGAAGCCCAGCGGGAGCCGCTGCCGCCCGCGCTGCTGCGGCATGCGGCAGTCGGCTACCGCATCGTGAACCTGTCCGATGAGACGCTCGGGCTCGCGGAGGCCATCCTGCACCATCACGAACGATGGGACGGCTCCGGCTATCCCAAGGGATTGGCCGGCGAGGAGATCCCGCTCATGGCACGCATCCTGGCCGCCGCCGAATGCTACGACACGGTCCGCAACGGGGCCGGGTTGCTGCCACGGGACGAGGCGATCGGTTACATGCGCGACAACCGGGGCATCCTGTTCGATCCGCGGGTGGTCGACGCGCTGCTGGACGTTGCGGACAGCGCGGATCCGTCTGCCGGATAGAAGGCCGCTTCCCGGAGCTTAGGCCATGCTTCCCGCATGCCGACGCACCAGACCGCATCCATGATACAATGGGAGGGTGCGGCCCGCGCCGGATGCGCCGGGTCACACGGGGAGAGCCTTGGGACGAGGCTGTTGGAGGTGTCATGCGACTGACGTTTCTGGGGGCGGCGCAGACCGTCACAGGCTCCTGTTATCTGGTGGAGACCCTGCAGGCGGCTTTTTTGATCGACTGCGGCATGTTCCAGGGCAGCGCGAAGGAGGATCACCCCAATGGCGCGCGTCTGCCGTTCCGCCTGCGCGATCTCGATTTCATGCTGCTCACGCATGCGCACATCGATCATTCGGGCCGCATCCCCAAGCTGTGGAAGGATGGCTTCCGCGCGCCCATCCATGCCACGAAGGCGACGGTGGAGCTCTGCGGCCTGATGCTGCCCGATTCGGGACACATCCAGGAAATGGACCACGGCTGGCGCAACCGCAAGAATGCACGTGCCGGCAAGCCCGAGGAGCCGCCGCTCTACACGTCGGCGGATGCGACCGCCAGCCTGCGCCTGTTCCGCCAGGAGCGATACGATCAGCCATTCACGCCGGCACCGGGCATCACCGTCACCTTCCGCGATGCGGGACACATCCTGGGGTCGGCCATCATCGAACTGCTGGTCGAGGAGAACGGCGACACCGTCAAGGTGGTCTTCTCCGGTGATCTGGGCAATACGGGCATTCCTTTGATGCGCGATCCGACCTTCATCGAGGGGGCGGATCTGGTGGTGATGGAAACGACATACGGCGACCGTCTGCACGACCGGACCGTCGACAAGGCGGACAAGTTCGTCACCATCGTCAACGAAACCATCCGCGCCGGGGGCAATGTGGTCATCCCCTCCTTCGCGGTGGGACGCACCCAGGAGGTCCTGTACGAGATCAACCGGCAGATCGCCATCGAGAACGGCGCAACCGCCGGCGCATCCGGCAGCGGCCGCCGGCAGGCCCGGAAGCTGTTCCTCAACACGCCGGTCGTCGTGGACAGCCCGCTGGCCGTTTCCGCAACGGAGGTGTTCCGCGCGAACGAGGATTGCTTTGACGATGAGGCGCAGGCGTACATCGCGAACCGGGACAATCCGCTCGATTTCCCGAATCTGACGCTGGCGCGATCGCTCGATGAATCCAAGGCCATCAACGAGGACACGCGACCGAAGATCATCATCGCCTCCAGCGGCATGTGCGATGCCGGCCGCATCCGGCACCACCTCAAGCACAACCTGTGGCGGCCGGAGTCCACGGTGCTGTTCGTGGGCTACCAGGCGCCCGGCACCCTCGGCCGCGAGCTGGTGGAGGGCGAAAAGCAGGTGCGCCTGTTCGGCGAGGAAGTGACCGTTTGCGCCAAGGTGGAGTCGATCGAGGCCTTTTCCGGCCATGCAGACCGCGACGGGCTGCTCGGATGGCTTGATGCCATGGCCTGCAAGCCCAAGGGGCTCATCCTGGTCCATGGCGAGCCTGATTCCATGGAGGCCTTTGCCGCAACGGTGCTCAAGCAGTTCGGCCTGTCCGCGCAAATGCCGGATTTCGGCGAGAGCATCGTGTTCGGTGCGGACGTGCCCGAACGGGTGAGCCCCCCGGAGGAAGCGGCGCCGGAAGCCGCACAGGAAGCGCTGCCCGGCATGGTCGGCGCCATCCGGCCCGCGCACGGCAAGCCGGGAGGTCACCCGGGTCCGGAGGGAGACCGGCGCAGAACCCCGCGCCCCTACGAGGGCGAGGAGCGCCGCGGTCGCCGGCATGAGCGTTGGACCGCCCAGGCAAGGCCGGGCATCCTGCCGCAGCTCGATGCCCTGCAGGCGGATTTCCTCGAGGTCATGGGCCGGTTCCGCGAGCGCATCCATCAGGCGGAAAGCCGGCGGGAACGTGAAAGGACGGTTGCCCGCGCGCGCGAGTGGGAACATGACGTGCGCCGCACCCTCGAGCGTTGGAACCGGAAGTGATGTGCGCGGGCACCTGAAGCCAGATGCAGGGGAGGCCGCCTCTCAGCCGTGCGGTGTGGCTG
>JAEXRM010000221.1 GCA_023440865.1 Bacillota bacterium | reverse complement strand
GTGATGTACGGGGCGGGCAACATCGGCCGCGGTTTCGTCGGGCAGCTGTTTTCCGATGCCGGATACGAGGTGGTGTTCGTGGATGTCGATGCGGCGACGGTGGATGCGCTCAACCGGGAGAAGCGCTATCCGGTGCGCGTCGTGTCGCGGGAAGGCGAACGGACCGCTTGGGTCGGGCCGGTCAGCGCCGTGGACGGACGCGATGTGGAGGCGGTTGCCGCCGTGATCGCCGGTGCAGACTGTGTGGCAACCGCCGTCGGTGCGGCCGTGCTGCCCCGCATCGCGCCCGTGATTGCGGCGGGGCTGGTGCGCCGTTGGACCTCGGGCGGGGATGCCCCGCTCGATGTGCTGCTGTGCGAGAACCTCATGGACGTGGACCGCTACATGGAAGGGCTGCTGCGCGAGGCGCTGCCGGCGGCGTGGCGGGAGCGCCTGTCCGCGCGCGTGGGCCTTGTGGAGACGTCGATCGGCCGGATGGTGCCGGTCATGACGCCGGCGCAACGGGCCTGGCATCCCCTGCTGGTGTGCGTCGAGCCGTTCCACCGGCTGCCCGTCGATGCGGCCGCGTTTCGCGGGCCGCTGCCCCGCGTTCCCTCGCTGGAACCGGTCAGCCCCTTCCGCTGCCAGCTGGAGAAAAAACTGTACCTGCACAACATGGGGCACTGCCTGACCGCGTACCTGGGGGCCCTCCGCGGTTTCGTCCACATCCACGAGGCGATCGCGGAACCGGAAATCCGCCTGCATGTGCAGTCCGCCATGCTGGATGCGGCGATGGCGCTGGCCCGCTGGCACGGGGGCGGCCTGGACGCGCTGCTGCTGCATGCCGAGGACCTGATCTACCGGTTCGGGAACCCCGCGCTGGGCGACACGGTGCTGCGGGTGGGGCGCGATCCCGTCCGCAAGCTCGCGCCGGACGACCGGCTGGTCGGCTGCGCCCGCCTGTGTCTTGCGGAGGGGATTGTGCCTTCCTGGCTGCTGTTCGGCATGGCTGCGGCCTTCCGGTTCCAGCCCGGGGACGATGCGGCAGCGGCGCTGCTGCAGGCGGAGCTTGCCGGGAAAGGGTTGCCGGCGGTGCTCCATGAACGGTGCGGCATCGCGCCGGAGGATCCGCTGTCCGCCGCCGTGTGCGGCGCGCATGCGCTGCAGGGAACGGGAACAGCGCTGACGGCGGGCATTGCATGGTGCGAGGATGTGAAGCGGGCATGGGGACCGTACGCGGGAAAGTGAGGCACACGATGCAATCGGGAAACAAGCTGGAGCAACTGGAACAGGTCATGCTGGCGCCGTTCGCGCTGCAGGGGGAGACGCTCCATCCGGGCGGATGGGGCGCGCGCTGCGTGCTGGAGCTGGAATATGCGTCCAACCTCTGCGGCGTGTTCCCGCAGACATGGGACCGGCTCGTGGCGGATGCGGTCGACACCGCATGGTCCGCCTGGAAGCGGGAGGGCGCCATCACGCGCCGGACAACGGAAGCCGTCGAGGCCATGCTGGCGCCGCTCGCCCCGGCGGCGAAGCGCTACACGCTGCGCTGCATCGGGCACGCGCACATCGACATGAACTGGATGTGGGGCTACGACGAAACCGTGGCCATCACCCTCGACACCTTGCGCACCATGCTCGATCTCATGCGGGAGGATTCCGATTTCACGTTCGCGCAGAGCCAGGCCTCGGTCTACCGCATCGTCGAGCGACATGCCCCGGAGATGCTGGCGGAGATCCGCCAGCGGGTTCACGAGGGCCGCTGGGAGGTGACCGCGGCCACCTGGGTGGAGGCGGACCGCAACATGCCGAGCCAGGAAAGCGTCGCCCGGCACCTGCTGTACACGAAGCGGTACCTGTCCGGACTGCTCGGCATCGATCCGGCATCGCTCGACCTCGACTTCGAGCCGGACACGTTCGGGCACAGCGCCCATGTGCCCGAGCTGCTCCAGGACGGCGGCGTGCGGTACTACTACCATTGCCGCGGCGCGCGGGAGCACGAGCTGTACAACTGGCGGTCCCCGTCCGGCAGCACGCTGCTCGCCTACCGGGAACCCAGCTGGTACAACTGGGCGATCGACGGGCGATGCGCCCTGGCGGCGCCCGCCTTCTGCCACAGGCACGGCATGGACGAGATGCTGCGTGTCTACGGCGTCGGCGACCATGGCGGCGGACCGACGCGCCGCGACATCGAACGCATCCGTGACATGGACACATGGCCGATCTTCCCGCATTACCGGTTCGGCACCTACCATGACTTCTACCATCTGGCCGAGACGCGCAGGGACGGCTTCCCGCTCGTCACCGGTGAGCGCAATGCCGTCTTCGACGGCTGCTATACCACGCAGACGCGCCAGAAGAAGGGGAACCGGCGGTGCGAGTCGATGCTCATGGAGGCGGAGGCGGCGGCCGCCATGGCACACGTGGCGCTGGACAGGCCTTATGACGCGCCTTCGCTGCGCGCGGCCTGGGAAAAGGTACTGTTCAACCAGTTCCACGACATCCTGCCGGGCAGCGGCACGGTCGATACCCGGGAGTATGCCATGGGCCTGTACCAGGAGGCGCTCGCGACCGCCGGCACGATTCGCACCGCCAGCCTGCGCGCATTGGGTGCGGCGATGGATACGCGGTCACTTGCCGCGCCGGATGAGATGGAACCCGATGGGTCCGTTCGTGATGGCGGCCGCAGCGAAGGGGCCGGTGTCGGATTCGGCATCGCGGAGGGCATGGTCTCCCAGACAGGCCGGCATGCCGGGCTTCGGCGCGCGTTCATGCTCAGCAACCCGCTGCCGTTCGACCGGGAGGAGACGGTGGCGTTGACGGTCTGGGACTGGGATGGCGCAGGGGGGCGCATGTACTGGACCGACGCGGAGGGCCGGGAGCTCCCGCATCAGGTGATGCAGACCGGCACCCATCCCTACTGGGGTCACCGGCATGCGGACGTGCTGCTGCGGGCGCGCGTGCCGGCCATGGGCACGGCGGTTGTCGCGCTGGACGAAAAAGAGCCGGACGGGTTTGGCGTGAACCTGCTTGATCCGCGGGTGGACGAACCCTTCTGCGGCGTGATGGAGAACCGGTTCCTGCGGGTCGAGGTGGACGGCCGGAACGGCACCCTCCGTGCCCTGCGCGATCTGCGTACCGGCGTGGACCACGTCGGCGAAGCCGGGGCCATCGGATTGTTCCGGCTGGTCGAGGAGCACACGAACCGCGGCATGTCAGCCTGGTGGATCGGCGGGTACGGCGATATCACCGTGCTGAGCCAGGGTGTCCGCATCCTGCGCGCGGAGGTCGGCGCCGGTCTGCTGCGGCAGCAGATCACATGGGAAAAGCGATTCGGCAACGGATCGTGCCTGACCGTCACGCTGTCGCTCGACCGGGACGAGCCGCTGGTGCGGATCGATGCGAAGGTGCGTTGGCAGGAGATCGGCAGGGAGGGCGTGTGCCATCCCCAGCTGCAGTTCCTGCTGCCGATGACACCGCCGGAAGCGGGCTACCTGTACGACGTGCCGATGGGCACCGTGATCCGGCGGGCCGCCGACATGGACATGCCCGCGCAGTCCTATGCGTGTGCGGCCGGGAATGGGGCGCTCATGCTGCTTGCCGAGGCCAAGCATGGCTTCCGGGGGTGTGCCGAGGGCCTGTCGCTGACCCTGATCCGTTCCTCCGTCGATCCGGACCCGTGGCCTGAGGTCGGGGAGCATGCCATCCGGATGGCACTGGCCCTGCCGGTCGGCGAAGGGGACGCGGCTTGCGGTGCGGGCATCTGGTGCGAAGGAGCCGATGCCCTGCGGCTGTCCCAGGCGTTCCATCATCCGCTGCAGTCGTTTTCCGTCGGGTTCCACGACGGCGTGCTGCCAGGGAATGGCGCCCTCCTGCGTCTCACGGGCGAGGTGGTCCTGTCCGCCGTCAAGCTGGCGGAGGATGGAGACGGCATCATCGTCCGCTGGTACGAACCCGGCGGATGCGAGGTGGAGGCGGCCCTGTCCTTCCTTGCCGCACCGGAATCGGCGCAGCGGGTCAATCTGCTGGAGCAGCCCGTGGACGGCGACGTGCGGCTGGAAGGGAACACGGTGCGGTTCACCTGCCGGCCGCATGGCATCGGCAGCCTCCGTGTGCGGTTTCCGGGCAGGCCTGCCTGAAACGGGCATGAAGGCTTGGGCAGGCGTGACGCGCATGAAGGTGCGTCACATGCCTGTGGGGCTGTCTCCCACGTCACGCATGTGACCCGGGGGATGGCCCTTCCCTTGTTCGTTCGCGGGCCGGAGCCGATCGGATATTGTGTTTCAAGTGAAGCAGCGAAGGGGAATAATGGCCCGCACCGTTGTCATGGGGTGCATGGCGCAGGGCCCGGCAGGGCGTGACCGGGTCGGGTGGGATACGCAGGAATCTGCGGGGTCTGACAAGAACAGGGTTTGACATGGCTTGGCAAAACATGGAAAAGTTTGGCGGTATCCGTGAGACACAATCGGCTTGGGCAAGGTGGCGCTTGCTGTGACGCATCGATCCACAGGAACCTCATGCATCCGTGACAGGCGGTCTTGCGCCGCGGGGATGCAGTCGCACACTTCCGTCCCCATGCCCCGTGTGGGGTGACCCTCCCGTGAAAAGGGTTTGCCCATCGGCAGGTCCGATCAGGCCGCGACGGCATCCTGCGTGCGGACCTGATGTCGCATATTCCTGCAGCCGCGCACCGCTCCCGGCGGCTCCATCGTTTCATGCGCCCTGCAGGACCGGGGGACCCAATATGACCAACCTTGTGCTGTGCGGCGGGATGGGCGAGCGTCTCTGGCCCATCTCCCGTTCCCATTATCCCAAGCAGTTCAACCGGTTCCTGCGCGGCTGCTCGCTGCTGCAGCAGACCGTCACCCGCAACCGACCGCTGTGCGGAAGCCTGCTGCTGGTGACCGGCGTGGCGCAGCAGCATTTGGCGCGGCAGCAGCTTCGCGAGGCGGGGATCGATGCATCCTTCCTGCTCGAGCCCTTCGGCCGGGGCACCGGTCCCGCCGTGACGCTGGCCTGTCTGGGGCTGCCACCGGAGGAGCTCGTGCTGATGACGCCCTCCGACCATTACATCGGGGCGGAGGAAGTGTACCGGCAGGCCGTCGGGTATGCAGCCATCAAGGCCGCAAAGGGCAGGATGATGCTCCTGGGCATCCGGCCGGCGTGGGCGGAAACGGGTTACGGGTACATCCAGGCGGAGGGCGGCCGTGTGATCGCCTTCCGGGAGAAGCCCGATGCGCAGACCGCCGCGCATTATGTCGAAAGCGGGCTTCATTACTGGAACAGCGGCATCATGGTTTTCCGGGCGGGCGACCTGCTGTCCGAAATGGCGAAATGGCGTCCCGATGTGCTCGCCGCCTGCCGGGCGGCGCTGGCGGATCCGGCACCTGACTCGTGGCCTCCCGGTCATGACGGAACCGTTCGGAGCGACCCCGGCGGCCTGCCGGCGGATTTGTCCCTTCTTCCCGCGGACATGCCGGACGAGTCGCCGGCAGCCTGCTGCTCCATCCGGCCCGAGGCCATGGCGGATATCCCCGCGGTGAGCGTGGACCACGCCGTGCTGGAGAAGAGCGACCGGCTCGGCATGGTGGCCTGCGAGATCCGCTGGTCGGACATGGGCAGCTTTGAATCGCTGCATGCCGCTCTTGATGCGGATGCGTCGGGCAACGTGGTCATCGGCCCGGAACAGGGCGGCGACTGCTTCCTGCAGATCGGTTCCAGCGGCAACCTGGTTTACAGCGAATCCAAGCGGGTGGCGGCCATCGATGTCTCCGACCTGATGATCGTGGACACGAAGGATGTCGTCCTGGTCGGCAAGCTGTCGTCCGCACAGAAGGTCCGGGAGCTGGTCGGACTGCTGACGGCCGAGCACTCCCCGCTCAAGGACAGCCATGAGACGGAGGTCTGCCAATGGGGGAGCGTCACCACCCTCAGGGACGAGGGCGGGTACCGCATCCGGCTGGTGCGGGTGAACTCCGGGTGCGGCTTCAGCACCTGCCATCAGGGGGCGGAAGGCGAGCAGTGGATGGTCTTGGACGGCACGGCATCGGTGAACCGCGTGCATCCGCAGCCTGAACCGGCGGCAGGGACGGCCGCGGGATGCGGTGGAAACGGGGAGGTCGTCTGGGCCGGCGAGCCGCGCCTCATCGGTGCCCGCCAGTCTGTCGTGCTGCCGCCGGGCCTTTGCTGCCGGGTGCGCAACGACGCGCCGGGGCCCCTGGTGATGCTGGCTTGGGGACATGTGTTGGCGGACGGGGCGGAGCACGGCTCCGCCGGCGACATGGCGCGCGAGACTGCGAATGGCCCCGCGCGCGAAACAGCGCGCGAAGCCGGGCACGACACGGCGCGCGAAGCCGGGCACGACACGGCGCGCGATCCATCGTGCGGCGCTTCACACGAGACTGCGCCTGACCCCGCGCAGGAGACTGCGCGCGGCACTGTGCACAAAACCGCGTAGCGCGCAGCGGGCTGGGTGCCGTCCGCCGGGCCGGGAGGTGAGGCATGCGCCAGGTCTATGTCAACGGCTACTGGCGGGGAAATCTCGGGGATGACCTGTTTCTCCGCATGCTGACGGCCCGATATCCGGATGTCGCCTTCCACATCCATGCCGTGCGGCGTTATCGGGCATGGTTCCGGGACCGGCCGAACCTCCTCGTGCACGCCACGGACTGGATGGTCTCCCCGTTCGGCCGCCGGCTGGACGTCGTGCTCCGGCGCATCACCCGCGATCGGACGGGGCTGGAGGAGCTGGCGAAACGCCGTTGCCTGCGCGGCACGGACGCCTTCGTCGTGCTGGGAGGGTCCGTCTTCATCGAAACCGCCCAATGGATCCGCAAGTACCGGCTGTACCGCGACGCAAGGCGCCGCGTGCCTTTTCTGTGCGTGCTTGGCGCCAATTTCGGGCCCTGGCGGACGGACCTGTTCCTGTCAAGCTTCCGGGAAATCTTCCGCGCGTGTGACGATGTGTGCTTCCGCGACCATGCCTCCCTCGCGCTGTTCCCGCAAGCACCCGCCTGTCGGGTTGCACCCGACCTTGTCTTTGCGCTGGATGTCCCCGCCGGGCAGCGGTCCAAGACGCTGGCCCTTTCCATCCGCAGCATGGCGGGCGGAATGGGGCTGGCGGCATGGTGCGAGCCGTACCAGCGGAAGATGGCCGAGCTGGTCCATGTGGCCGTCGGACGCGGCTACGGGGTGGACCTGCTCGCATTCTGCCCCTTCGAGCGGGATGAGGAGGCCGCGGCCGATCTGCTGGACCGGCTGGCGCCCGCCGACCGCGTGCATGTCCGGTGCCATGCCTATCACGGCGACATCGATGCGATGCTGTCCGTCCTTGCGGCTGCCGAGCGCATTGTCGCGACACGCTTCCATGCGATGGTTCTCGGGTTCTGTCTCAACCGGCCGACACTCCCCGTCGCATACAGCGACAAGATGACCCAGACGATGCGTGAGATCGGATATGACGGTCCCTGCGTCCCCCTGGCGGAAATCGGGGCACTCGATCCGGAAGCCGTCTTCTCCCTGCCGGCGGACAACCGGCTCGACCTGGCATCCCTGCGGAGGGGCGCGCAACGGCATTTCGAGCGGCTGGACGCGTACCTGGGATCCGGCGGGCGCGCGTGAACGGGTTCATCCCGGCTGGCCCTCCGGCCGGCGCATGAGGGGATCATCCGCGCCGGAATCCCTGCGCGAGCCCCGCATAGGCATCCAGGACAACCTGTCCCGCGGTGAATCCGAGAATCCGGTAGACAAGCCGTTTCAACCGCATCCTCCACCCTGTGGCATGGCGCAGCATCCCGCGGTTGTCCCGCAGCAGGCGCCAGGCTTCGCCATGCCGCCCCGCATCCAGGGCGAGGACGGTTGGGATCGCGTCGATCAGCTGCCGTGCCAGACTGTCCAGAATCGGTCCGTCGCGCCGTACGTCCCCGGGTGCGTTCGCCTGCAGACGCCCGATCCAGCGGATGGAGGTGAAGAGCTTGTCACGCAGGCTTTTCGGGCTCATGGTCGTGATGAGCGAGCCCGCGCGGTGCTGCCGGTAGTGATAGACGGACAGGTCGGAGGCCGCAAAGGCACGGCCTGCCGGCACGGCTTCGAGGAAGAAGGCGCAGTCCTCCGCGCAGCCGAGCGTCGGGTCGAACCGCAGGCTGTGCTCGAGCAGGAACGCCCGCCGGAAAAGGTGGCGGCAGACGTTCCAGACCACCAGCTCGTTGCGTGCGACCAGGTGGGCCAGGATGGCGCTTCCGTTTCCGGAGGCGATGACATCGGGATCGAAGCGCAGCGGGCGCTCGGTGGTCCGGTGTGTCCGGTCGTCGTACTCCGTGAATGACAGGAACAGGATGTCGGGCGGAGGTGTGTCGGGCCGGGCGGCGCCGAGCAGGGAGAAGACGCCCGCCAGCGCGCCGGGGGAGAGAAAGTCGTCGCCGTCCAGAAACAGGATGTAGTCGCCTGTCGCGGCCCCGATGCCGGTGTTCCGGGCCGCGGAAACGCCGCCGTGCCGGTTGCGGAGAATCCTGATTTCGGGGTGTCGCGCCGCCACGCTCTGGCAGCGGGCGACGGTATCGTCGGTGGATTCGTCGTCCACCACCAGGATCTCCACCGACCGGTCGCCGTCCGGCCCGGCGGAGGACGGTCCGGTTGGCGGGGTGTCGGGCTCCGTCTGTGCCAGAATGCTCGTCAGGCATTGCGCTGCGTATTGCGCCAGATTGTAGACCGGAACGACGATGCTGATGCGCATGGTGCTGCCTCCGTCCGATGTTGGATGCCCCGTCATTGCGCCCTTGCGGATCCGGCCGTTCGGGTCCGGCCGGCGATTCCGTCCGTTGCCGTGCAGGACGTGGATTGGCGCCATGCCGCGGCAGGCGGACGGGTCCGGTTCTCACTCCGCCGCCGGCGGATCATGCCGCAGGATGGCGATCGGATACCGTTTCTGCCCGCTGACGGCATCGTGCGGAAAAGCGATGGCCGGGCTCCCGGTTTCCGGATTGTCGATGGCCAGGCAGACGCGATAGGTGCCATACGGCAGGTTCTCCATGGGACCCCAGGGAAACAGGAGCTCCTGCGTCTTGCCCGGCAGGAGGGCGCGGGGCTTTTCCGCCACGGAAGCGGCGGCCATGACGCGGTTCCCGCTGTCAAGCAGGGTGATCTCGTAGGGCCAGTCCGGGACAAAGGCGGCGGCCCCCCGGTTGGCCAGCGTGATGCGCAGGTAAGCCTGACCGTTGCCGGTTTCCGCGGTCACCCCGGTGATGGTGAACCTGTAGCCCATCGTTTTCTGCAGGGTCTCGAAACGGGCTTGCAGCGTTTCGTTGTCGGGGAAGCCCATCCGCGTGGTCTTCCAGTAGCTCAGGCGCAGATCCCGGACCTGCTGGAGGATGCCCTCGAAGGACTTGTCCGACAGCAAAGTCTGCCAGGAGACGACCGGTTCGCCCCCGGTCGGCGCGTTGCGCCAGTAATCGGGCATCGCGGGCAGGCTCTCCTTGTTCTGCCACCAGACATACCCGGAGGCGGCCCACTTGAGGAACCAGTCGTAGGTCTGCTGCCTGTCGCCGATGGCATCGTGGAACAGCCCGAAACCGTTCGCCTCCGGCACGTCCATCGGGCGGCGGATGGACAGGTACTTGCCGGGGAAGCAGTCGATGTACGGCTGGATGTACTGGTTGTAGACGGAGGCCTTTGGGAACCGCAGCTGGTTGTTCACGTCCGTGTGGACATGCCATTCGCCCCAATGGCCGACGCTGCCGAGCTCGATGAGGCCGATGGCATCCTCGTCCCCGTAGATGGCGGCGAAGCGTTCGAGCATGTCGCGGTGCAGGGCGATGAGGGTTTCGTTTGCGTAGTTCGGACTGAACCCCTTGCCGTAATCGGTGTCGTAACGCACCCCGTCTCCGCCGATCGCCTCATACACCCAGTCGGGGAGGTCCGTGTGGAACCGTGTCCCCGGGTAGTCGAGCACGATGCGGATGGCGGCGGTCAGGCCGCGCGCGCGCAGCTGCGGGAGCTGGAGCAGGCGCTCGATGCGGGTCGTGTCGATCACGCCCTGCTGCGGCTCGATATCCCGCCAGGTGAGGTATTCGAAGGCCATGCTGTAGCCGTCGTCGTTCGGGAGGTCCTGGGCCCGGGGTGCGAAACCGCAGAGCGGATTGACCAGGACGATATCCCGGTAGGCCGGTGTCACGGGTTCCATCGTGAAGATGCCGGGACCTGGTGCCGGTGTGGGCGTACCTGTCGGCGTGACTGACGGGGAGACGGCGGGTGTTCCGGCGGGAGTCGGTGATGCCGAAGGCGTGACCGTCGGGGCTGGTGTTTGTGGGGGTGTGACCGTCGGGATTGGTGTTTTCGATGGCGTGACCGTCGGGCCCGGTGTTCTCGATGGCGTGACCGTCGGGCCCGGTGTTTTCGAGGGTGCGGAGGAGATCGCCGGGTCCGGGGATTTTGAAGTCACCGGGCTGTCCGGGGTCGCCGGTGGGTCGGCGGTAGCGGGCGGGGGCGAAGGAGCACCGGAGGGCGTCCGCGTTCCCGATTGTGCCGTGCAGGAGGCTTCCTGGGATGAGGGGGTGGCAGAGGCGGAAACGGCAGCGGATGCCTCGGCGGGGCCGAAGGGGCCGAATGCATGCAGCAGCTCCGGCATCACCAGGACGAGCGACAGGATGCCGATCACACCGAAAACCGCATAAAACAGGGAAGGCCACCGCTTCTTCTTCATGACGCCACACGCCTTGCCGGCATGCTCCGGCAGGCATACCCGATTCCGGAAGGGCAGGCGATCCGGCGCGCCTGCCGGCAGGGAAAAAAAGGATGCGTGCATCTCCAGAAATGGGTAATGCTTAACCGAACTAACAGAAATCTACCCCGGGCATCCCGGCCCAAACACGGGCATGGTGTCCGGACCAGTCGCGACCGAGCCGCACGGACTGTCAGGAGGTGCGTTCATGAGTGGTCGGACGGTGAAGTCCCTTTCCCCCGCCGCCGTGGAAGACAGGCTGATGCCCGCCCTCGCGGTTTGCGCGGCGCTGGCGTCCCTCTTCCTTGTCCAGATGGACATCCTGCTGTACCTGCTGCTCGGCGCGACCGTGCTCGTTTGCGCCCTGGTGCTCCGGGCACCCCTTGCGGGTGTCGCCGTGCTGCTGCTGGCGGTTCCCTTTGTCGGTACGACCCTGATGCGGACGCAGGTCGCGGGCATTCCCGGACTGAAGGTCGGCAATGTGCTGCCGATGGCCGTCTTTGTCCTGCTGCTCGTGTCCGGGTCGATCCGCAACCTGCGGCGCAGGGACCTGTACTTCTTCTTCGGCATCCTCGTCCTCTTCGTCATCGCGCTGTTGCGCTCCACTGCATACATAGGCAAATATACCATTTACATATGGGCGGAGGAGTACTCGCTGCCGCGGTACCTGCTGTCCTTCCTGCTCAAGCCGCTGCTGCTCTTCCTGCCGTTCCTGGTCATCCTCGGCGTCGCGCGCGACGACCGGACGATCCGCCTTATCACCCGGATGTTCGTCGTATCCGTCTTTCTGCTGAGTGTCGCCATTTTGGTCAAGTATTTCGCCTTCACGCCGAACAAGGGCAACTTCCAGCTCGTGCGAAACGGCTTTTCCTCGATGTTCAACCTGCATGGCAACGGCATCGTGGATTTCTTCGTCCTGTCCGTGCCGGTCATGCTTTCGCTCGCCTTCCGCGACCGGCACCCGTTCGTCATCGCGACGCTGCTGCTGTCGCTGGTGTCCGTCGGCTTCCTCTATTCCCGCGGGGGGTATCTGGCCATCGCCTTTGCGGTCGTGCTGTTCCTCGTGCTGACCAAGCGCTGGCTGTGGCTCCCCCTGCTGGGCATCGGTGGCGTGCTCGGGTACTCGCTCGTGCCGCAGACCATCATCCAGCGCATGATGACGGGACTGGGCTCTTCGGACCTCGACAAGATCTCCGCCGGCCGGGTGGGCACCATCTGGATGCCGGTGATTCCGGAATACCTTGCCGACCCGCTCAAGCTGTTTTTCGGCGTGGGCCGCTACGGATATGTCGGCAGCAAGGCGATCGAGAAGGGATTGGCCTATGGGGTCACCCACGCGCACAACATGTATCTGGATACGATCTTTGATGTCGGCCTGGTCGGCCTGTTCTTCATCGGCGGGTTCCTGGTATTCCATATGGTCCGGTTCCACAGGCATTGGCGCGCGGACAGCCAATCCTACCAGGGCGCCCTGCTCGCCGGCATCCTGGTCGCCCTGTCCGCCTACATGGTCCGGGGACTGACGGACAGCTTCCTGCTGCCGTCGGACAGCAACCCCTTCCTGTGGATTGTCCTGGGAATCGGCATCGCCATCGTCAACCTGCAGGAGGATCGGGGAACGGATCCGGGGAAGGCACAGGCGCGGAATGCGGGGGTGCCGATGCATGAAACGGATCCGCGGAAGGAGGCGCCGCCTGATGAAAATCCTGGTGCTGATGAACACCCTGACGGTCGGGGGTGCGGAGATGCAGACGGTCCTGCTGGCGAACGGACTGACGGAACGCGGGCATGATGTGGCCATCCTGTACCTCGACGAGCGCAATGCCCTGGCGGAAACGATCGACGCGCGCATCCGGACTGAATCCCTGCACAAGCGTTTCTTCCTCGACCCGGCGTCCTTGATCCGGATTCGGCGCAGGGTGCGGGCCTTCCGGCCGGACCTCGTGCTGTGCGAGAACTCCTACGCCACGATGTACGGCGTCCTTGCGTGCGTCCGGCTGCGCGAAAGGCTCAGGCTCGTGTCCGTCCAGCACACCACGGTCCTGTATGCCTTCGCCGACCGGATCAAGCAGCCGGTATACCGGCTGGCCAACCGGGCGGCGGATGTCCTGGTGTTCGTGTGCGAGGCGCAGCGGACGTACTGGCGGGAAACCTACGGATGGCGTGCGGACAGGACGGAGGTCGTTCACAACGGGGTGGACATGCACCGCTTCCGCCCGATGGCGGCGCCACCGTGCGGCATGTTTGACGGGAACGATTTCGTGATCGGCATCAGCGCCAATTTCCGGCCTGAAAAGAAGCATGCGCACCTGGTCGAGGCAATCGCCAGACTCCGGCGCGAGGGGATTCCGGCGAAGGGCCTGTTCATCGGCGACGGCGTCTGCAGGAAGCAGGTGGAGGCTGCCATCGACATGGCCGGCCTGCGCGGTCACATCCGCATCACGGGCTTTGTGCGGGATGTTCGCCCCTTTGTTGCCCAGTGCCACGTGATGGTGCTGTGCTCGGTCGCCGTGGAGACCTTCTCGATGGCGGCCCTGGAAAGCATGGCCATGGGCAGGCCCGTCGTGATGACCCGCATCGGCGGTGCGGCCGAGCAGGTCGACCCCGGCGTGAACGGGTTTCTCTACGACGCGGGAGACGTCACCCAGCTGACCGACAGGCTCCGCGAGGTCTGGCAACGGAACCGGGGACACGAGATGGGCGAGGCGGCCAGGGAGATCGTGGATGCCCGTTTTTCCCTTGATCGCATGCTCGCGCAGTATGAAGCGCTGTTTGAAAGGCTTTCACCCCGGCACGCCGCCTTGGGGCGGACATGAC